>JADBKO010000031.1 GCA_014896355.1 Bacillota bacterium | reverse complement strand
GACGCCATCGTCGGCGAAGGGCTCACATTCGATGATGTTCTCCTCGTTCCGCAGAAGTCCGATGTCCTTCCCTCCGAGGTCCGCGTCGAAACCCGCCTGACGCGCACCCTCAAGCTCAATGTCCCTCTTCTTTCGGCAGCCATGGATACGGTCACGGAAGCCCGCATGGCCATTGCCATGGCCCGCGAAGGAGGGATCGGCGTCATTCACCGCAATTTGCCCCCGGAGGCCCAGGCCCAGGAGGTGGACAAGGTCAAACGCTCCGAGAGCGGCATCATCGTGGATCCCGTGTACCTTTCGCCCCAGAACAGCCTGCGGGACGTCCTGGCCATCATGGAGCGCTACCATATCTCCGGCGTGCCGATCACGGAAAACGGCAAACTGGTGGGGATCATCACCAACCGCGATCTCAAGTTCGAAGACAACTTCGACCAGCCCGTGGCCAACGTCATGACCAGGGAGAAGCTCATTACGGCGCCGGTGGGCACCACCTTGGACGAAGCCCGGCGCATCCTGCATCAGCATCGCATCGAAAAACTGCCTCTGGTGGACGAGAATGGGCAGCTGAAAGGCCTGATCACCATCAAGGACATCGAGAAAGCCCGCAAATATCCGCGGGCGGCCAAGGACACCCATGGGCGGCTGTTGGCGGCGGCGGCCGTAGGCACGGGCGCCGACACCCTGGAGCGGGCGCGCCTTCTGGTCAAGGCCGGGGTGGACGTGCTGGTGGTGGATACGGCTCACGGCCACCAGCGCCGGGTGCTGGACACGGTGTACAAACTCAAGCAGGAGTTCGCCCACACGCAGATCATGGCCGGCAATGTGGCCACGGGCGAGGCGGTCCGGGATCTGGCGGCGGCCGGCGCCGATGCGGTGAAGGTGGGTGTGGGCCCGGGGTCCATTTGTACCACCCGCATTGTGGCCGGAATCGGGGTACCGCAGCTGAGCGCGGTCATGGATTGCGCCCGGGTTTCGGAAGAGTTGGATATCCCCATTGTGGCCGACGGGGGAATCCGCTACTCCGGCGACATCGTGAAGGCGCTGGCCGCCGGTGCCTCGGCAGTCATGATCGGGAACCTCTTTGCCGGCACAGAGGAAAGCCCCGGAGAGACGGAGATCTATCAGGGCCGCAGTTACAAGGTGTACCGGGGCATGGGTTCCGTAGGGGCCATGAAGCACGGCAGCCGCGACCGCTATTTCCAGGAGGGCCAGGAGAAGCTGGTGCCGGAGGGCATCGAGGGCCGCGTGCCCTACAAGGGTTCTCTGGCGGATACCGTGTTCCAGCTCATCGGCGGGCTGCGGGCCGGCATGGGGTACGTGGGGGCTCGCGACCTGGCGGAGTTGCGCCGCAGGGCCCGTTTCATCCGCATCACCGCCTCCGGCATGCGCGAGAGCCATCCCCACGACGTCCAGATCACCAAAGAAGCGCCGAACTATAGCGTGTAGCGCGAGGCCGCAACGAAGGGGTGGGGGGCCGTTGGCCATCGAACCGCAGACGGGAAGGAGCGCCCCGCCCGCCAGCCAGCGCTGGCGGGTATGGGATATCGCTGCCATCTTGGCCATGGCCATGTTGGTCCTGCCGGCGCTGGGCGAATCCATTTTGGAGCTGCTCTGGGAAGCGCCGGGACCGCCGGCGGACGCCCGCCTCCTGGTGGGGATGCTGATTCAGGAGACAAGCCTCGGGGCGTTGGCAGCCCTCTCGGTGACCGCCGGGTACGGCGCGCCACTGGAACGTATCGGCTGGCATCGCCGGGGCCTGCCGGTGCAGGTCGCCCTGGGACTGGCTGTGGCAGCGCTTCTGGTGTTCATCAACGTGGCTGGGGACCAGCTGAGCACCCTCCTGCTGGGCCTGTTCCTGCCTCAGACGGACATCTCCCGCCGCCTGGCGCTGGAAAATCGCATGACCGGCTTGATTTTCACGGCGTCTTCAGGGCCGCGGCTTCTGGCTGCTGTGGTGCTGGTGGACCTGCTGGCCCCCGTGGCGGAGGAGATTTTCTTCCGGGGATTTGCCATTACGGTGCTGGCCCAGAATTACGGCCACCGGCGGGCGATCTGGGGGTCCGCCCTTCTTTTTGCCGCTGTTCATCTTTACGTCATCCATTTTCTGCCGATATTCATCATAGGGCTCGTTTTGGCCTGGTTGTTCTGGCGCACCCGCTCTTTGGCGGCCTGCATCACGGCCCACGCCGCACTCAACCTGGCCGTGAGCGTCCTGCTGATCCGGGGGTTATAGCCAGCCTTCCAAAAGGGTGAGGGAGAATTGGCCGCTTTCACGCAACAGGTCGTTGTGGTCAAGCTGGGAAACGAGGAATACGGGTTCGATATCGGCAACGTTCAGGAGATCAAGGAGGTCGTGCCGGTGACCCGGGTGCCCGGGGCGCCTGCCCACATCCTGGGCGTATTCAACCTGCGGGGGCGCATTGTGCCTCTGGTGGACCTGGCGGAGCTGTTGCAGCTGCGCAAAGTGCGGGGTCCGGCCGGCAGGGCCGCACCTGCTGTCACGGACGCGGAGGCCCCGGTCGCTGCGGGGGCGGAGCGCCGTATCGTGGTGGTGGAGGGGGACGGGCATTCCGCCGGTTTTCTCGTGGATGGCGTCCGGGAGACGCTGGTCTTCTCCTCCAGTCAGGTGGAATGGGTGGGAGAGACCGCTGCCAATCTGGGGGGCTTTGCCGCCGGGGCTGCCGGCGCGGCTGGAGCCGCCGCTGCCGCAGGGGCGGCGCCGGGAGGACTTGCCCTTACGGACGATGCGGCAGGGGCGTCCTCCAGCGCAGGCTCCTCCGGAGCATTGGTCCGGGGCGTGATCAAGCACCAGGGCCGGATGATTCTCTGGCTGGATGCCTCGCTTCTGGTGGGACAGGCGTGAAGACGACGGACACGGAGGTGTAAAGCCATGTCTACCAGTGAATACCTGGGGGTTTTCCTGGACGAATCGAGGGAACACCTCCAGGCCATGAACGACGGGCTCCTGGCGCTGGAGTCAGATCCGGGATCCCGCGATGCCCTGGATAATGTGTTCCGGGCCGCTCACACCCTGAAAGGGATGTCCGCCACCATGGGCTTTCAGGAGATGGCGGAGCTGACCCATCGCCTGGAGACCATTCTGGATGAATTCCGCTCCGGCCAGGCCGCTCCTGACCGGCCGGTCATGGATCTGCTGTTCAAGAGCGTGGACCGCCTGGAGGCCATGATCCAGGCCATCGCAGGGGGGGAGCCGGAGCCCGAAGCCAAGGATCTTTTGGAGGCCCTCCAGCAGCTGGGGCAGGCGAAACAGGACGGCGTCCCGCCGCCGGATGCAGGTGGCGCGGGCGCCGGCAGCAGGTCCGGAGCCGGCGCCGTCGGTGGCGCCGTAGGAGGTCCCGCTGGCAGCGCGGCGGGCCAGCCGGAGCAGAGCGGCCAGGAATGGCCTGGGCTCAACGAATACGACCAGGCCGTGATCGCCGAGGCCCGGGCGCGGGGATACCAGGCCTGCCGGATCCATATCCGGCTGGTCGAGGATTGCCTGTTGAAATCCGCCCGGGTTTATCTGATCATGCGGGCACTGGAGGGTCTGGGCGAGGTCATCAAGGCGGTCCCTCCTGTGGAGGAGCTGGAAGAGGAGCGGTTTGACCGCGATTTTGAACTGGTTTTGCTCACCAAGCACCCGGTGGCAGACGTGGAACAGGCGCTGGACAAGCTTACGGAGATCCAGCGTCGTGACATCCAGGTGCTGCAACCGCCGCAGGAACCAGGCGCCGGCACAGCGACGCCGCCCGGAGCGGCGGCCCGGGGCACCGGGAAACCGGGGCAGCAGGGAGCCGGGGCCGCAGCCCGTTCTGGTGCCGGCGCAGGCGCAGGGCCCGGGTCACCGGCGGGGGCATCCGGGTCTATTTCCGGCGCGGCCCAGGCGGCGGCGTCCGAGGCCGCCCATCCGCCAGGCCCGGCCAACGGCGCCGCAGGTACCCACTCCAATGCCAGCCTGAGCCACGCCCGGCAGACCGTACGGGTGGAAATCGGCAAGCTGGATATTCTCATGAATCTCGTGGGAGAGCTGGTCATCAACCGCAGCCGCCTCAGCCAGCTGACGATGAATCTGCAGGCCAGCGGCGTTCAGGAAAGTGTGGAGGAGCTGGCGCGGATCACCTCGGAGCTGCAGAGCGTTGTCATGAAGGCCCGGATGGTGCCCATCGACCACGTGTTTCAGCGCTTTCCCCGCATGATGCGGGATTTGTCCCATGCGCTGGGCAAACAGATCGATTTCGTGGTGGAGGGCGGCGACACGGAGTTGGACCGCACGGTGGTCGATGAGATCGGCGACCCCCTGGTCCACCTGTTGCGCAATGCCGTGGATCATGGCATTGAGCCGCCGGAGGCCCGCGTGGCCGCTGGCAAGCCGGCGGTGGGACGGGTCCGTCTCAGCGCCCGCCACGAAGGTAACCAGGTCCTGATCGAACTGTCCGATGACGGCCGGGGCCTGGACCTGGAGAAGATCCGCCGGCGCGCAGTGGAACGGGGCGTGGTCTCTGCCCAGGAAGCGGCGGAGCTCACGGAGCACGACCTGGTGGAGATGCTGTTCCAGCCAGGATTCTCCACCTCGGACCAGGTCACCGATGTGTCCGGCCGCGGCGTGGGGCTAGACGTGGTGCGCTCTAAAGTGACAGCCCTCAACGGCAGCGTGGACGTGCGCTTCAACCCGGGAAAGGGCACCACCTTCATGATCAAACTGCCGTTGACCCTGGCCATCATCCAGGCGCTTCTGGTGGGACTTGGGAAATCGGAGATCTACGCCATCCCGTTGGAGAACATCGACGAGATCATTCATGTGTCGGAAGAGCAGATTCAGACGGTGCGCGGGCGCGAGCACCTGCTGTTCCGGGACCAGGCGATTCCGGTGATCCGGCTGGCGCGCCGGTTCAAGACCCCGGATGCCCTGGAGGGGGGCGGCAAGCGTAGTCTGGTGATCGTCCGTAGCGGCCGCCGGCGCGTGGGGCTCATGGTGGACCGCCTCATCGGCCAACAGGAAATCGTCATCAAGCCGCTGGAGGGGGTTTTGCACAACTCCGGTGGCTTCGTGGGGGCCACCATCCTGGGCGACGGCACCGTGGCCTTGATCCTGGACGTTCTGCGGTTGCGGGAATGAGGCCGTCGTTACGGCTGACAGGCCGCCCCCAGGCCGCGCAGCTGCTCCTGCAGTGCCGGCAGAAGCGCCGCAGGCAACTCCAGAACCAGGTGGACCTGGGATGTGAAATCGGCGGAGAGGATGCGGGCATCCCAATCTGGCAGGCGGCGCAGCAGGAACTCATACGATGCATAGGCGAGCTCCACCTGCAGCCGCGCCCGTGGCCGTTCCAGGCGCCGGCCCGCCGCCTCCAGGCACAGGCGGGCCACGTCGCCGTATGCCTCGATGAGACCGCGAACTCCCAGCTTGTGCCCGCCGAAATAGCGGGTGACCACCACCACGACATTTACCAGATTGCTGGAGCGAATGGCGGCCAGAATGGGCCGGCCGGCGCTCCCGGACGGCTCCCCTTGGTCGCTGGCGAACTCCTGTAGAGGTCCAGGAGCCCCCACCCGGTAAGCGTAGCAGTGGTGGTTTGCCTGGGGATGGGCGCTGCGCCGGCTGTTCACGAACTGCCGCACCTGCTCCAAATCGGCGGCGTACGCGCAGGCCCCCAAGAAACGGGAGCGCAGCCGGACCGCTTCGGCTTCTGCCGGCCGGGCGATGGTGAAAAACCCGTCCTGGCCCTGCTGGCCTTGGCTGTTCATGGTTGCCTATCGCCTTCCGGACCAACAAAAGGGTCCTGGGTTAAGATAAAGGCGGCGGTGAAAACCAGCGGATGCGCCGGAAGCCCCGGCCTACCCGCGGGGAGCCCTTCGCCCCGTCCATGATTCTAGCATGGGAGGAACGGCGTTGACAAACGCTGATGGAAACGAAGCCCGCGCCTCCCGCCACGGGCCGGCTGAGTCCTGGGTGGATGTGTACGTTTCGCCGCCGGCGGAAGAGAGGGTACGGGCCGGATCCCTTTGGGTCTTTGAGGGGGAGATCGTCCGTGTGGATGCCGGCGGTGGCTGGCCGGAGGGGGAATCCCTCTCTCCGGGCGTGGAAGCCCGCGTCCTGGGCCGGCGCGGCCGTTTTCTTGGGCGCGGGTATTACAACCCGGCCGCCAATCTGGCGGTGCGCCTTCTTTCCCGCCAAGACGCCCCCATCGACGAGGCGTTTTGGCGCCGCCGGCTGGAAGCGGCCCTGGCTTGGCGCCACCAGACTCTGCCAGGAGCCACGGCCGTGCGTCTGGTGCATGGGGAGGCCGACCTCCTGCCCGGCCTGGTGGTGGACCGTTACGGCCCTGTGGCCGTCGTACAGTTCCTCACTGCAGGGACCGATGCCCGGCGCCGGCTCCTTTCCGCCCTCCTCTGGGATCTGCTGCAGCCTCTGGGCGTCACAGGGCTCTACGAGCGCAGCGATGTCTCCGTACGCAAGCTGGAAGGGCTGGAGGCGCGCAGCGGCGTGCTGCAGGGGCAGGTGCCCCCGGAGGTGGAGATCGAAGAGAATGGCTTGCGCTTCCGGGTGGATGTGCGGGGAGGCCAGAAAACCGGGTACTATCTGGATCAGAAGCTCAACCGGGCGCGCCTGGCCGCGTACGTGAAGCCCGGCGAGCGGGTGCTGGATGTGTTCTGTCACACGGGGGCATTTGCACTGCATGCGGCCCACTATGGTGCCGCCCAGGTCATCGGTGTGGATTCTTCGGCGGCGGCCGTGGCCGAAGCGGGGCGGAATGCGGCCCTCAATGGCCTGGCAGACCGCTGCCAATTCGTGGAGGCCAACGCCTTTGACTGGCTGCGGGAGTGGGAGCGCAAGGTGGCTGCCCGCGAAGCCGCTCCCTTTGGGTTGGTGATCCTGGATCCGCCGGCGTTCGCCCCCGGGCGCCGCAACGTGGAGGCGGCGCTACGGGGCTACAAGGAGATCAATCTGCGCGCCCTGCGCCTGGTGGCCCCCGGCGGCCACCTGGTCACGGCTTCCTGCTCCCATCATATCCAGGTGCCTTTGTTCGAAGAGATGCTGCGCCAAGCCGCCGCAGACAGCGGCGTGGCTGCCCAGATCGTGGAAAAACGAGGCGCCAGCCCGGACCATCCCGCCCTTCTCTCCATGCCCGAGACCGAGTATCTGAAGCTTTTTGTGTTACGCCGCCTGGGTTGACGGGCTGCGGCGCCCGGGCTTTCCTGCTTCTGCCGCAAACTCTCCGGAAAGCCGCGGCTGGGAGCTGGGGAGCTGAGGCACAGAGAGGCCGGGCGGCGGGTCCACAGCTACGTCCTACCGCTGGGGGGATCCGGCGTATTCAGTTCGATGGAGACCCGGGCAGCCCCCCAGGTTTGTCCCGGTGGGTCGAAATCCACCCGGTTCAGCTGCCCAGGGTTCAGGTAGGAGCGGATATCTACGCGGGATACGCCGTCGCGGAGCAGCTGGCTGCCGACCGTCAGGGGCTGGCCGTTGAGGACCAGGCGGATTGAGCTCAGGAAGAAGTTGTTCACCACCAGCCAGGCTTGTCCGCCAGGCCAGTAGAAATCCTGGTGAATGCCGAAGGAGGCCGGGGCGGCCCGGTTCTGCTGTAAAGGCAGGCTGTGGTCCCTGCCGCCCAGGCCTTTGCCCGGTGCCCAGGCCCAGGCGCTGGCTCCTGCGGGTTGCGGCGCTGGCCACCCGAAAGCCTGTAGGAACACAGGCGGTGTGCTCACCACGGCGCCGGTGTAATAATGCTGCAGGATTTGCTGGAAGTTGAAGCCCGCCCTGGCCATTCCATTGGCCCCATACTGAGACATCCCTACGCCGTGGCCGAAGCCTGTGCCGTAGAGGGTGATCTGCGCCAGCTCTCCGTTGGCATCGAAATCCTCCTGAATGAAAAAGTTCGCGCTGGGGGCCAGGGGGCGATCCACAGGCTTGAGCACCCGGCGGATGTTCAGCTCCTTTCGGACCACCCAGGTGCCGTGGGTCCCCTGAATCTCCAAAGCCAAGGCCTTGCCAGACACGCCCCGCCGCAGAACGCGCAGGGAGAGCAGGGTTCCCACGGTGGCATCCGGCGGGAAAGCCGGTGTCACCGCCTCCCGGTCGGCGGCGGAACACGCGGCCAGCTGGGCATTGAGGATGGACTCCAGCTGCTGCCGGGTCCATTGGAACGTCCAGCGGAAATAAGGCGAGCCCGCGTCGAAGCTGCCGACGTCGGAGCGCAGAAAGGCCCGGGCCGGGGTCTCATGGTCCAGGGGGCGCACGAAGGCGTCGTCCGGCACCCCGCGCAGGTACGGGATGGCATCGCCGGCCGGACCGCCGTCTCCCCAGGAGCCCCAGACGTTTTCGTTGTTCTCCGTGTATCCGCCGGCAGTGGAGGAATACACCGCCCGGATGATTTGCTGCTGGTAGGTGGCTACCAGTCCCGCGGTTTCGTCCACAGCCCGGCTGGCTTGGGGCGCCTCGCCGGAAGCGCCCAGATACACCTGGCAGTGGTTGCTGTCGCACAGATCCGCCCCGTCGGCGCCATGCTTGCCGAGGTTGGCAAGCGCGTAGCAGCGGGCTGCCACAGCCTGCGCCTTGAGAGCCTCCAACTCGAAGGATGCCGGCATCTCGCTGGGGACCACGCCTTTCAGGTAGTCTTCCAGGGATACCTCGTTGATCAGCCGCAGCTGGCCGGGCTGCGGGGAGAGACGGACCTCCAGCGAACCCCGGTACAGAGGGTAGGGACCATCCACCGGCCGGTCCAGGGAGGGTACCCCCAAAAGGCCTCCGGGTTGGAGAGACGTGGCATACGCCGGGCCTGTCACCGTCAGGTGCCGCTGTCGCCGATCGTCCGGCCCCGGGGAAGAGCCGGAGGAGTCCTGAGCTTCATCCCCCAAGAAAGGGGCCTCCGCCCAGCGGATCTCCAAAGTCCCCCGGGCTCCTGCGGTGAAGCTCACCGGCGTTTGGGGCGGGATCTGGGCCCGGACCCATGTGGGCGGGTGCCCCTCGGGTCTGTCCACGGCAGACAGCCGGATGCCTTCGGGTCCCAGGAGGGTCACCTGTTTCAGATCCAGCTGGGGCGAAGCCGACAGGGTATTACCGAGGGCCACGCGGATCAGCCGGGTGGTGAGGGTGGAAGCACCGGCCTCGCCGGGCCCGGGGGAGCCGGCGAGGGCTGTGGCCAGCGAAGCCGGGACCAGAAGGAACGCCAAAAGAACGAGCGCAGGAGAAAGAGCGAGGATGGAACCGGGATAGCCAGGGATACGAAAACCCGCTTTCGCGGCGGACACCATGAAAGCCTCCCACAAACCTCTTTGCCGAAGGTTCGGCGGATGCGTGTATTCCACTACTCCTCTTTATTCTACCACTTCTGGCCGGGACTCCCAGGCCCCGGTGGACGGCACGGGAGTCCGGGGGATGGAGAGGCCCGGGTCGATGAAGCACGCCTTGCTGGATTTCGGGGTATTGATATTTTTTGGATTGCGGTGATATAATACAGCCGAAGGTCAGAGTTGGTCAGGTAGATTGGTCAAAGTGCGGGGGGCCCCGGGAAGGACCGGGGCGCCGGCGGAAAAACAGCACAAACGGTCTCTTTGGAGGCGGCGAACGGGATTCCATGAGTAGCCTGGCAGACAGCATCGAAGAATATATTCGGCAGCGGCTGGAAGAAGCAGCCCAGGGAATTCTGGAGATCCAACGCCGGGAGCTGGCCGGCAATTTCGGCTGTGCTCCATCGCAGATCAACTACGTGCTGGAGACCCGCTTCACGCCGGAGCGCGGTTATCTCATCGAGAGCCGCCGGGGCGGGGGTGGCTACATTCGGATCATCCGGCTTCAGTGGCCGCGGAAGCAATCTGCCACAGAAATCATCCAGGAGGAAATCGGCGATTCCATCGACAGCGCATCTGCCCATCAGCTTCTGGGAAGGTTGGCGGACAGTGGCGCCATCACGCAGCCCCAGGCGCAGGTGATCCACTCGATCCTGGAAGCGGAGACGGACCGGATCAACCCGCCGTTCAAGGATGTGATACGTGCCTTGCTCCTACGTTCATTACTGCTTCTCTTGATCTATGAGAACAGCCAGGAAGGCTGACCTTGCAGGAGGGATGGGTTACGATGCTTTGTGAACGCTGCCAAACCCGGCCTGCCACCGTGCATGTGGTCAAGGTCGTCAACGGGGAGAAAACAGAGCAGCATTTGTGCCAGGAGTGTGCCAGGGAAACAGGGGCTCTGGAGATGATGTCCATGCCTTCGTTTTGGGGCCCGTCGATCAACTGGCAGAAATTCCTGGCCAGCATGTTCGACCCAGAGGTCTTGGAGTTGCCGGAGTTCGCTGAAGAAGAGCTGGGCGAAACCCACTGCCCCACCTGTGGAACCACCTATTCCAACTTCCGTTCCACAGGGCTGTTTGGCTGCAGCGATTGCTATACGACCTTCCGCCCCTACCTGGGTTCGGCACTGCGCCGCCTGCAGGCCGGCACCCGCCACGTGGGCAGGGTGCCTCCGTCCCGGCTTGGGCCCGGGCAGGCAGTGGGCGCTGCGCCCGGGGGAAGAGGCGGTGCCGGCGTGGCGCAGGCTCCGGCGCAACCCGGGGCAGCGGGCGCGGCGCGGCCCAGCGGCCCAGCCCAGCGCCTGGAGGACTTGCGTGAGCAGCTGAAAAAGGCCATCGCTGCAGAAGCGTATGAGCAGGCCGCGTTGTTGCGTGACCAGATTCATGCCCTGGAGAAGGAGCTGGCCCAGCGGGGCCAGGCAGGCCATTCCGGCAGCGCCGGACCGCAGCGGCAGGCGGGGCAGTCCGGGCCGGGCCAATCTGAACTGCCGGGGCAGGGCGGCTCTCGAAACCGTTGAATTACGGCGGGCTGAGGAGGAACAGGCATATGAACACCGAGGGCGGCAAGATCTCAGTGGGGCGCTGGATGCAGGAAGTGGGTCCGGAGGGGGATGTGGCGTTGAGCAGCCGCGTGCGCCTGGCACGCAACCTGGAACACCTCCCTTTCCCAAACCGGGCCGCTGACGATCAGCTACGCCAGATCCAGGGCCAGGTGGATCGGGCCACGCGCCAGCAGCCCATCCCGGAACTGGCCCAGGTGCGATCCATTGATCTCAGCGATTATCCGGCCCTGGAGCGGGAGGTGCTGGTGGAACGGCACCTGATCAGCCCCCTTTTGGCTCAGCATCCTCTGTATCGCAGCGTGATCCTGCAACCGGACGAGACCCTCAGCGTCATGGTGAACGAGGAGGATCATGTGCGGATCCAGGCCATCGTTTCGGGCCTAAACCTGGAGGAGGCCTTGGGAATCGCCCAGCGGGTGGACGATTTTTACGCGCAACGTTTGGACATCGCTTTTTCGTCGGAGCTGGGCTTCATCACCGCCTGCCCCACCAACCTGGGGACAGGTTTGCGGGCGTCCGTGATGCTGCACCTGCCCGGGCTGGTCATGACCGGAGCCATCCGGCAGGCCGTGGAGGCCGCCTCCCAGATGCATCTCGCCGTGCGCGGGTTGTATGGGGAAGGAAGCAACGCCCTGGGCAACATCTTTCAGATCTCCAACCAGATCACCCTGGGCCGGACGGAGAAAGATATCGTCCGCAGCCTGGAGGTGGCAACCCGGCAGCTGGTGGGCCAGGAGCGGGCAGCCCGGCAAGCCTTGCTGAACCAGGCCCAAACCGCTCTGGACGACCGGGTGAACCGGGCCTATGGGCTGCTGCGTTTCGCCAAGGCCATCAGCAGTGAAGAGGCCATGCGTCTGTTATCCGATGTCTGGCTGGGCATGGATTTGGGGCTTCTGCCTGCGTCGGACAAAGCGGCATGGAGAAGCCTTCTGATCATCATCCGGCCGGCGACACTGCAGAAGCTGGCTGGGCGCGAGCTGGAGCCGGCGGAAAGGGACCGGTTCCGGGCCGGCATCATTCGGGAGCAGCTGGCCAGGAATGGCTAGCCGTCCCTTCCGGCGGCGGCCCGGGATGTCCATGGCAAGTCAGGACGCAAGAATGGCGCGAACAGCGTGAAAGGAGTGGACGGACCATGTTTGGCAGGTTTACGGAACGGGCGGAGCGGGTCATCTTCCTGGCTCAGGAAGAGGCCCGGCGGCTGAACCACAACGTGGTGGGAACGGAACACATTCTGCTGGGGTTGGTCCGCGAGGGGGACGGCATCGCCGCCCGGGCACTGCAGAATTTGAATATCCGCCTGGACGATGTGCGGGCGGAGGTGGAAAACCTCATCGGCCGCGGCGACCAGCCGGTGATGGGCAAAATCAACTTCACGCCCAGGGCGAAAAGGGTCATGGAATTGGCCTTGGATGAGGCCCGCATGCTGGGGCACAACTACATCGGCACAGAGCACATTCTGCTGGGCCTGATCCGCGAGGAGGAAGGTGTGGCCGCCCAGGTGCTGCGAAATCTGGGCGCGGATCTGGACCGGGTCCGGGCCCAGGTGGTGGCCTTGCTGGGCGGCGGAGTTCCGGGCATGCAGCCCGGGGCCATGGGCGGTGGCCCAGTGCAGGGGCCTGCCGCCGGACCGGCGGGCGCCCGCGGGCGGACGCGCACGCCGACCCTGGACCATTTCGGCCGGGACTTGACGGATTTGGCGCGCCAGGGCAAGCTGGACCCGGTCATCGGGCGGCAGCGCGAGATTGAGCGCGTGATCCAGATTCTCTCCCGGCGCACCAAGAACAACCCGGTGCTCATCGGTGAGCCGGGCGTGGGCAAGACGGCCATTGTGGAAGGTTTGGCCCAGAAAATCGTGGAGAACAACGTGCCGGAGGTTCTGGCCGGCAAGCGCGTGGTCACTCTGGACATGGGCGCCCTGGTGGCTGGATCCAAGTTCCGCGGCGAATTCGAAGAGCGCCTGAAGAAGGTCATGGACGAGATTCGCCAGGCGGGAAACGTGATTCTCTTCATCGATGAGATGCACACCATCATCGGCGCCGGTGCCGCCGAGGGGGCCATCGACGCTTCCAACATCCTGAAGCCGGCCCTGGCCCGCGGTGAGCTGCAGACCATCGGCGCCACCACGGTGGATGAGTACCGCAAGCATGTGGAAAAGGATCCCGCTCTGGAGCGGCGTTTCCAGCCCATCATGGTGGGCGAGCCCACGCCGGAGGAGGCCTTGGCCATTCTGGAAGGCCTGCGGGACCGGTACGAAGCCCATCACCGGGTCAAGATCACGGACGAGGCCCTGAAGGCGGCGGTGCGGCTGTCCGACCGCTATGTCAGCGACCGCTTCCTGCCGGATAAGGCCATCGACCTCATCGATGAGGCCAGCTCCCGCGTGCGCCTGCGGGCTTTGGAGACGCCGCCGGAGATCAAGGAGTTGGAGGAGAAGATCGGCGTCCTCCGCAGCGAAAAGGAAGAGGCCATCAAGAACGAGGAGTTCGAGAAGGCCGCCCGGCTGCGTGACCAGGAGCAGAGCCTGGAAAACCAGCTGGCTGCCAAAAAGGCGGACTGGGAGAAAAAGAAGGGCCAGAGCGTGGCCGTGGTGGACGAAGAGGCGGTGGCGGAGGTCACGGCCAGCTGGACCGGGATCCCCGTATCCAGGCTGGCGGAGACCGAGGCAGAGAAGCTCCTGAAGCTGGAGGACGTCCTGCACAAGCGCGTGATTGGCCAGGATGAGGCCATCGGCGCCGTGGCCCGGGCCATCCGGCGGGCGCGGGCGGGGCTGAAGGATCCCAAGCGGCCCATCGGTTCGTTTATTTTCCTGGGCCCCACGGGCGTGGGCAAGACGGAACTGGCGCGGGCCTTGGCCGAGGCGCTCTTCGGCAGCGAGGACGCCATGATCCGGCTGGATATGTCCGAGTACATGGAGCGGCACACGGTTTCCAGGCTGGTGGGGTCCCCGCCGGGGTATGTGGGGTATGAGGAAGGCGGCCAGCTGACGGAGAAAGTGCGGCGGCGTCCCTATTCGGTGGTCCTGTTCGATGAGATCGAGAAAGCCCATCCGGATGTGTTCAACGCCCTGCTGCAGGTGTTGGAGGATGGCCGTCTGACGGATGCCAAGGGCCGCACCGTGGACTTCCGGAACACGGTCATCATCCTCACCTCCAACGTGGGGGCGCAGGATATCCACCGGGCCACAGCCATCGGTTTCCGCGCCGGCGATGAGGAAAAAGACGAATACAAGCGGATGAAGGATAAGGTCATGGAGGGGTTGCGGCACACCTTCCGGCCGGAATTCCTGAACCGCATCGATGAGATCATCGTCTTCCACGCCCTCAATCAGGAGCAGATCCGCCGGATCGTGGATCTCATGCTGGGCGAGGTGAAAAAGCGCCTGAGCGAGCAAGGGATTCAGGTGGAGGTCACGGACACTGCCCGCGACCTGCTGGCGGAGAAGGGCTTTGACCGGGAGTTCGGTGCCCGGCCGCTGCGCCGGGAGATCCAGCGGTTGGTGGAGAACCCCCTGGCCGAGGCGCTCCTGCAGGGGCATTTCCACCCCGGCGACACGATCCGGGTGGACCGGAAGGAAGACGAGCTCACCTTCGACGCGGTGGCCCATGGGGGCGCCGGCGCTGCAACCGCCACGGCAGCTCCTGTGGCCGCAGGGGAAGGTCCGGGCACGGGCCTGGGGCCCGGCGGCTCCGCGGACAGCGGCCGCAGCGGCGAGGCGGCAGCCCGGCCCGTGTGATAATGTGAAAACGCGGCTCCCGGCACAACGTGCCGGGAGCTCTTTTTCAGGCCATGCCCAGTTCGCGAGCGCGCTGGGTGGCCCGCAGTACGGCCTGCTGGAGAGCTTGGTTCCAACCGCGGGAGCTGAGGCTCTCCAGGGCCGCCACGGTGGTGCCGCCCGGCGAGCTCACTCGTTGCCGCAAAGATTCCGGCGATTCCCCACTCTGCAGCAGAAGTTTGGCCGCCCCGAAGACGGTCTGCACCGCCAGTTTGCGGGCCACCTCCGGCTCCAGGCCCAGGGTTGCGCCGGCCTGCTCCAGGCCCTCGATCATGTAGTAGACGTAAGCGGGGCCGCTGCCGGAGAGGCCGGTGACAGCATCCAGTTGGTCTTCTGCCACGGTGACGGTTTCGCCTACGGCGCGAAACAGCTGTTCGGCCACGGCCAGGTGCTGGGGCTGGCAATACCGCCCGGGAGCCAGGGCCGTGGCGGCGGCCTGCACTGCCGAGGGCAGATTGGGCATGGCGCGTACCACGGCCAGGGGCCGGCCGCAGCGTTTCTCGATGAACGAGGTGCGGATGCCGGCGGCCACCGTGACAAGCAACTGGCCGTCGCGTAGATGCGGCACCAGTTCCTCCAGAGCCTGGGCCATGTCCTTCGGCTTCACGGCCAGTACCAGGACCTCGGCGCCGTGCAGGTCTGCTTTGCCTGCTGCAGCCCGGATACCGAACTCTTGTTGCAGGCCGTGCAGCTTTTCCAGGTCGTGGCGATTGTTGACCGCAATCTGCCGGGGCTCATAAAGCCCGGTGCGAATGACTCCGGCGATCAGGGCCCGGGCCATGGCCCCGGCCCCCACGAATCCCACCTTCAGATCTGTGTCCATAGGACCATTCCCCCTTCTTCCCTTCTCCCTGCGCGGGGTCCCCGGGCGCCCGTGCCGGCGGCTGCGCCCGGTTCCTAACGGATCTGGCCTGATCCGTCGATCAGGTATTTATAACTGGTCAGCGCTTCCAGTCCCATGGGGCCGCGGGCGTGCAGCTTTTGAGTGGAGATGCCCACTTCGGCCCCAAACCCGAATTCGCCCCCATCGGTAAAGCGGGTGGAGGCGTTGTGATAGACACAGGCTGCGTCCACCCGGGCCTGGAAGGCTGCGGCAGCAGCGGGATCGTTGGTCACGATGGCCTCCGAATGGTGCGTGCCGTAGCGGTTGATGTGGGCGATGGCTTCGTCGCAGCTGTCCACCACCTTGACGGCGAGAATGAGGGCCAGGAATTCCTGGGCCCAATCTGACTCCTGTGCCGGCTTTACCAGGCGGGCCAATTGTGCTTCCCTGCCAGCCAGCGGACCGGTGGGCTGCAGGGAGGCCAGGCTGCGGGGACAGGCCCGCAGCTCCACGCCGGCATCCAGCAGAGCCGCAGCCACCCGCGGCAGGAACGCCGGCGCAGCCTGGGCGTGAACCAGCAGGGTCTCCATGGCATTACATACCGAGGGCCGGCTGGTCTTGGCATTGACGACGATGTTCACGGCCATATCCGGGTCGCAGTGGGCGTCTACGTACACATGGCAGTTGCCGGCGCCGGTCTCGATCACCGGTACGGTGGCCTGCGTGGCCACGGCCTCGATGAGCCTGGCGCTGCCCCGGGGGATCACCACGTCCACCCAACCCCGCAGCCGGACCAGGGCCTGCACGGCCCCGTGCCCGCCCTCCACGTTCTGCACGGCTGCCGCCGGCAGGCCCACCGCCTGCAGCCCTGCCTGCAGTCCCCGGGTCAGAATCCGGTTGCTTTCGGCAGCCTCGCTGCCACCTTTGAGCAGGCAGGCGTTGCCGGTCTTGATGCAGAGGGCGCCGGCATCCACGCTGACGTTGGGACGGGACTCGAAGATGATCCCAACCACGCCCAGAGGAACGCGGACCTGCCGGATGAGCAGGCCGTTGGGGCGCCGGAACCGGCGGATCTCTGTGCCCAGCACGCCAGGGAGTTCCGCCACCTGGCGCAGGCCGGACAGCAGGGAGTCCAGCCGTTCCGGCGTGAGCAACAGCCGGTCCCGAAACGCCGCGTCGCAGGCCGGATCGGCTTCCAGGCGTGCCACGTCGCGGGCGTTGGCCGCCAGGATCTCCTCAGCGTGGCTGGCCAGCCAACGGCCTGCTTCCTGTAGAGCCGTGTTCCGCGTTTCCTCGCAAGCTTCGGCCAGAGCGGGCCAGGCTTCCCGCGCCCTCCGGGCCTGCTGTTCCACGGCCTCGGCCGGGTTTTCCGCCGCCCGAGGGGTAGGCGGCACGGAATCATCCACGGGATCATTCACGCAATTCATCTGCGCACACCTCCCAGGGGCTCCAGAAGATCCTGCACGTCCTGCGGGCCCACGGATGGCTGCGGCCAAAAGCAGGTTCCGGCAGGTTGCCCTTCGTAAAGGCGCCAGAGCACATCCGGGCTGCGGCTCCCGGCGACGAAGGCCCAGGCCCCCGCCTGGGTCACGCGGGCGGCGGCGCTCAGTTTGGTCTGCATGCCGCCGGAGCCCAGCGGCCCGTGCCCCTGCCCCAGCCGCAGGATCTCCGGGGTGATGCGGGGCACCTCCTGGATCAGCGCAGGATCGCCGCCTTGGCCGTATCCCGGTTCCTGCGCCGGCGCCTGCGGCGCCTGGCGCAGCAAGCCCGGCGCATCCGTAAGGAGGATCAAAGCATCCGCCCCCAGCAGCAGGGCCACGAAACTGGACAGTTCGTCGTTGTCGCCCAGGCGGATCTCCTCATCCGCCACGGTGTCGTTCTCGTTGATGATGGGGACCACGCCGTGGAGGAGCAGGACGCGCAAGGTGTCGCGGATACTGGTCTGGCGTCCCGGGTCCGTCAAGTCTTCGCGCGTAACCAGAATTTGGGCCACCGCACGGCCCTGGCGGCCAAAAGCCTGGCAATAGTGCTGCATCAGCAGCCCCTGCCCGATGGCGGCGGCGGCCTGCTTCAACCGCACCGGACCCGGAGGCTGCGCCAGGCCCAAACCGGGCAGCCCGCAGGCCACAGCTCCGGAGGTTACCAGCACAGTTTGGCAGCCTGCCTCCCATAGGCGTCCCACCTGGCTGGCGAGACTCTGGAGTTGCGCCCTATCGATCTCATGGGCCGGCGTGGTCAGAGAACTGGAGCCCACCTTTACCACGCACAGACGCCAATGGTCGCGGCGACCGGGGGTTTGCTGTATCATGATGTGACCTCCAGGAAATAAAAATAAAGCTCTTTCGTCCTTTCAAGGACGAAAGAGCTTGCTCTTCCGCGGTACCACCTTGCTTGCTGCCCGCCGGGGGCAGCCGCCTCGCCGGCACAGCCAGCCGGTTCTTGCCCGGCGGGCGATGCCTGCCTCCGTTAACGGAGAGGCCTCCGGAACGGCTTTTTCGCCGTCAGCTCTGGGGCGGGTTCCGGGTTCTTGGGTTCGGCCGGCTCTTCCAGCCCACGGAGCCGGCTCTCTGGCCGCCAAGGGCCCGTACTGTTCCCCTTCTTCGCCATTGATCCGCCCTGAATTTGGAACGACTATACCATGCGTCGAGCAGATCTGTCAAGAGGTGTTGGAGGAAGGGCGAAATGCTGGTATAATGAAATCGATGCCCTTTGCGCAGGAGGTGGCCGGCCGGCTCAGGCCGAAGGTCGTGGCAGGGAAGGAAGACAGCCCGGAGCAGCGTTTGCTGAAGACGTTACGGATGGTGGCACCCGGTACTCCGCTTTATGAGGGTCTGGAAAATGTCCTGCGCGCCCGTACGGGTGCGCTCATCGTGGTTGGGGATAGTGAGGCGGTCCTCAAGCTGGTGAATGGCGGCTTCCGCATCGACACGGAGATGCACCCGAGCTACCTTTACGAGCTGGCCAAGATGGATGGCGCCATTTTGCTGTCCTCCGATGCCCGCCGGATCCTCTATGCCAATGTTCAGCTGACGCCGGATCCCTTGATCCCGTCGTTCGAAACCGGGACCCGCCACCGCACCGCCGAGCGGGTGGCCATTCAGACCGGCGAGCTGGTGATCGCCATCTCCCAGCGGCGGAACGTCATCACGCTCTACTCCGGGAACCTGAAATACGTCCTGCATGATGTGGGGGTCATTTTGGCCAAAGCGAACCAGGCCTTGCAAACCCTGGAACGCTACAAGTTGGTTTTAGGACAGGCTTTGAATAACCTGACAGAGCTAGAATTCGAAGACCTGGCCACTGCCGGCGACGTGGTGACGGTGATCCAGAGGGCCCAGATGGTTTCCCGCATTGCCCGCGAGATCGAACGCTACGTCAGCGAGCTGGGAAGCGAAGGCCGCCTGGTGGACATGCAGCTGGAGGAGCTCATGGTCGACATGGATGAAGGGCAGCTGGTGATTCGTGACTACTGGATTCCCAAGGATGGAAAAGAGGATCTGGCCGCCGGAGCGGCCCAGCTGTGGGAGAATCTGCAGGGGTGGTCTTCGGAGGACCTGCTGGACATGGGGGCTGTCCTGAAAGCCATGGGTTATGTGACTGCAGGCGTTTCTGCCGATACGCCGCTGACTCCACGGGGATTCCGCATCCTGAGCAAAATTCCCCGCCTTCCCATGCCGGTCATCGAGAACATGGTGACCAAATTCGGCACACTGCCGCGTATCCTGGAAGCCAGTATCGAATCCCTCGACGAGGTAGACGGCATTGGTGAGGTCCGGGCCCGTTCCATCAAAGAGGGGCTGCGGCGCTTGCGTGAGCAGGCTCTGATCGAACGCCATCTCTAGGTGCCGGCGATCATGTCAGGTTATAGGGCCCCAGGGTGTTGAGCTGGCTCCGTTCGCGGGCCACGATCTCGTTCAGATCCAGCCCCAGCACATCGCAAAGGGCTGCCAGGTAAAACAGATTCCGGCCGATCTCTGTTTCAATGATATCGCGGCAATGCTCGCACAGTTCGCCTTCGAGATGGTTATGCATGAAAGGTTTGATTTCGCGGAAGCTGATATCGGGCGGGACCGTTTGGCGGGAGGCGTTGATCCGGACGCACCCGCAGGAAGTCACCGATTTGGCCACGGCCCGGTTTACGCGGGCGCTGGCTTCCTGCAACTTGGACATCACATCCAGGATGCTGCGGTGGCGTATCAGGTATTCCGAGACCGTGCTCTGAAGCTTCGCCCAGGTGTCTTCCTGCATATGCCCAGCTCCCTCCGCCTCTCCCGGCTGATTACCGGCTTTATTATAAGTTCCGTCGAGAGGCATTGTCAACCAGAACGCAGGGACGTTTTGACACCAGAGCGCAGGAAACGGGATCTGCTTGAGCAGGGTGAACGTTGGAACCAATCTGCCGGCCCGTTCGTTTCTAAGTGCGGATGGCCGGCGCCGGTGTGTCAACGCCTGAACGTATCTCGCCGAGCGGCGAGTTGACAAGTTATCGCACCTGCTGTAAAATAGGTTTTTTTAGCCTTGACAAAGTATTCCCAATGTGATAAATTAAGGAGGAATGTTTGACGATCAATGGAGGAGTCCCCATGTTCCACGTCGGAGACAAAGTCGCGTATCCCATGCACGGGGCCGGGGTGATCGAGGCCATCGAAGAGAAGGAAGTCCTGGGCAAGAAACGGGAATATTACATCATGCGGCTTCCGCTGGGGGACATGCGCGTCATGATCCCGATCCACAGCGAAGAGCAGGTGGGTTTGCGGCAAATCATCGATGACGCCGGCGTATGCCGGATTCTGGAGATCCTGAAGGGCGAAAGCACGAAGATGTCTACGAACTGGAACCGGCGCTACCGGGCCAACATGGAAAAGATCAAGAGCGGCAACATCTTCGCTGTCGCCGAGGTCGTTCGAAATCTGAGCATGCGGGAGAAGGAGAAGGGCCTCTCCACAGGCGAACGCAAGATGCTGGAGAGTTCCAAACAGATTTTGATCAGCGAGATCATTCTGGCCCGGAATCTCAAGGAATCCGATGCAGCGGCGCTGGTAGATAGCGTACTGGATCAGCATGCTGTGCAGGCCCAGGGGGCTGTGGGCTAGGGCTGCGGAACGGAACGAGTTTTTCCGGCCGCGCGGGTGGCGGATGGGGGGGCACCGGCGGCCTCGGGGACTGGCTGAAGCCGGACGCCAGCGGCAGGAGGAGCATGGGTTTTTCAGACGTGTCCGGGTTCTGGGCGGCACCGCCACGCACAAGAGGCGGTGGGCAGGTACGCAGCGGGTTGGCTGTGGGGCAGTGGGGCTTCGGCGCCACTAATTTTATGCCTTTCATCCGGATGTTCGATCCGGAAAGGAGGTGAGAGGTGTGCTGCAAAAAATTCTGCGCGGCGTGTTCGGGGTATTGGGCGCCGTAGCCGGCTACCAGGTGGCGGCGGCCAGTCTGCTCTTGCCGTTTACCGCAGCCTGGGCCAGCCAGCATGAATGGCTGCTCTACATCGGCGGCGCGGTCATCGGGGCAGCCGTTGGAATCCTGCTGACGCCGGCCATCGTCCGGGGAGCAGCCATGCTGTCCGGTTGGATCAGCAGCGCTGTGCAAAGGACTCCCGTGGGCGATCTGGCCGCCGGAGGCCTTGGCATCATCTTTGGACTTATCGTGGCTGTTCTGGTGACCATTCCGATCCCCCGCACGATCCCCTTCGTGGGCGATATCCTTCCGCCTGTGCTGACCCTGCTCTTTGCTTACCTTGGCATGCTGGTGGCTGTGAAGAAGCGGGAAGAGCTCTTCGTCTTGCTCAGCGGTGGACGCCTGGGCGGTGAACGCGGCGCTGCCGGCCGCGAGAAGCTGAGCAAGGGCACGCGGGTGCCGGTCAAGGTGGTGGACAGCAGTGTGCTGATCGACGGCCGCATCTTGGAGATCGGCCAGAGCGGCTTTCTGGAAGGAACGCTGGTGGTGCCCTCGTTCGTTCTGGAAGAGATTCAGCGCATCGCGGACTCCGCGGATCTGCTGCGCCGGAACCGGGGCCGGCGCGGCCTGGATGTCCTCAATCGCATGCAGAAGGAGCCGGGCCTGCACGTCGTGATTCTGGAGCGGGATTTCCCCGAGGTGCCGGAGGTGGACTCCAAGCTGGTCCGCCTGGCCAAGCAGCTGGGGGCCAAGGTCCTGACCAATGACTTCAACCTGAACAAGGTTTGCGAAGTCCAGGGAATCCATGTGTTGAACATCAATGAACTGGCCAATGCCGTGAAGCCCGTGGTGCTGCCCGGGGAGGAGATGACCGTCCAGGTCATTCGCGACGGTAAAGAGAGCGGGCAGGGAGTGGGCTATCTGGACGATGGCACCATGATCGTGGTGGAGGGCGGCCGCCGCTTCATCGGCCAGACCGTGGCAGTCATGGTGACCAGCGTGCTGCAGACGGCGGCGGGGCGCATGATCTTCGCCAAACCCAAAGCTTTGGAGCGGGCTTTGTAGGGAGGCTTGCCGGGGGACGGCGCCAGCGGGGACGCGGGACGGCAGGGACGCAGGGGCGCCCCCAGGCGTCGGGAAAGCGGAGGCTGTATCGGAAAGGGCGCCAGGGGTCTGGTGGAAGCCCACCAGGCCCTTTTACGTGACCGGGGGCGGAGGGGGATGGATGACGCGCGGACCATGCGGATAGCGGCGGTGCTGGTGGCTGCAGGCCAGGGCCAGCGGCTGGGACCGGCGGCTCTGGCTGCGGGAGGCAAAGGGTTTGTGCCTGTGGGCGGCGTGCCTCTGGTGGTCCATTCCACCTGGCCATTGGCCGCCCATCCGGCCATTGGGACTATAGTCTGGGTGGTGGCTGCCGATAAGATCGCCGGAGCCCGGGCCATGTTGCAGGCGTTGGCGCCCCGCAAGAGATGCCTGGTGGCAGCTGGTGGCGCCACCCGGCCTGAATCTGTCTATGCCGGGCTGCAGGCGCTGTATGCCGACCCCGCCGGGCGCCCGGACGTGGTGCTGATCCACGATGCGGCCCGACCCTTCGTGCCGCAGGAGTTGCTGGAACGGGTGATCGCCGGAGCCGCGGCCTACGGCGCTGTGGCTCCGGCAGTCCCTGTGGTGGACACGCTGAAAGAAATCGCCGTGCAGGGCGAAGAGGGCGGAGACGCCCAGGGCGGATCCGGGCCGCCGGTGCAGAGAGTGGTGCGCACCTGGCCCCGGGATCACTTCCGGCAGGTGCAAACGCCGCAGGGGTTTCGTTTCGACTGGCTGTGGGAGGCCTACCAAGTGGCGCTGGGCGGCCCAACCACGGGTCCAGCCTCCGGAGCCGGCGCCCAGCCGGCTCCGGAGAGCGTCACGGACGACTGCATGCTCGTGGAAATGCAGGGGCGCCCGGTCTACCTGGTAGAAGGGGACGCGGGCAACCGTAAGATCACGGTGCCGGCGGATCTGGCCTGGGCTGAAGCGCGCCTGCGGGATGAGCAATCCGGCAGGCGGCTTGGCGCGCCGGCGGACGGCGGTGCCTGGCGCGTCGGCAGCGGATACGACATCCACCGGCTGGTGGAGGGCCGCCGGCTGGTTCTGGGCGGGGTCGAGATCCCCTGGGAGAGGGGGCTGTTGGGCCATTCCGATGCGGATGTGCTCTTGCACGCGGCCATGGATGCCATCTTGGGTGCCATGGCTGCCGGCGATATCGGCCGTCACTTTCCCGACACGAGTCCGGAGTGGGCCGGGGCGGACAGCGCGGCCATGCTTCGGAAGGTTGTGCAAATGATGAAGGACCAGGGCTGGCAGGTGGAGAACCTAGACGCCACGGTCATAGCCCAACAGCCCCGGCTCGCGCCTCATGTGGGGGCCATGCGGGAACGCATGGCCGGGCTGTTGGAAGTGGAGCCCGCGCGGGTGGGCATCAAAGCCAAAACGAACGAAGGACTAGACGCTGTTGGCCGCGGGGAAGCCATTGCGGCCCAAGCAGTGGTTCTGTTGCGAGGAAGGAAAGGAGCCTAGAGCACGATGTTAGTACGCGACGTCATGCAACTGAACCCCCTGGTGGTGGACAGGAAGGCGACGGTGGCCGAGGCGCAGCGGTTAATGGTCAGCCGGGGCCAGGGGCGGCTGCTGGTGATGGAGGGCCCGAATCTGGTAGGAATCGTGACGGACAGCGATCTGCTGCGGAACACGCGGCCCGATGCCCTGGTGGAGGATGTGATGACAGAAGATGTCATCAAGTGCTTAGACAACCAGCCGGTGCGGGAAGCGGGCCGCCTGCTTTTCGAGCACCATATCGACGCGTTGCCGGTGTTCAGCCGCGAAGGTGCGCTGGTGGGCATCGTCACCAGCCGGGACATGTTGCAGGGATACTTGCGCGATGAGGACCGCAGCGCCCGTCTGACCGTGGAGAGTTCAGCGATTTATCTTTCCATGACGCGCAGCCGGGAATACGAATACTATTGGTTGGAAAAAATCCAAGGTTACGGATACCGGGCTGCCATCACCCAGGTGGGGGCCACGGCGGAGAAGCTGGCCCTGAAGCTGCGGGAGAACACCATCGCCGCTGCCATCGCCCGGGGCGTCATCAGCGAGGATACCCGGGAGAAGATGGCGGTTTCCAATGCAGTGCGGGACGCCTACATGCAGCTGGAGATTGTGAACCCCGGCCTGGGCGGCGGCTTCAAGGTGGCGGTGGTCCGCGGGGAAGGCCGTGTCTCCGTGGGGATCTTCGGGCGTTTTGGGCATGCGCTGGTAGACGGCCCCGAGCAGCTGACAGTGGGTTTCAGCGTGATCTGAACGGCAGGAAGGGTTTTTGCGTGAGCGTGCGGGTGCGTTTTGCCCCCAGCCCAACCGGCTATCTCCACATCGGTAATGTCCACACAGCTCTTTTCAGCTGGCTTTTCGCCCGTCACAACGGCGGCAGGTTTGTGCTGCGCATCGAAGACACCGATGTAGACCGTTCGGAAGCCCGCTATGAGGCGGCCATTCTGGATGAGCTGCGCTGGCTGGGGCTCGATTGGGATGAAGGTGTGGACAAGGGAGGGCCCTATGGCCCCTACCGCCAAAGCGAGCGCCTGGAGCTTTATGCTCAATACGCCCAGCGGCTTCTGGACACAGGCCATGCCTACTGGTGCTACTGCACCCGCGAGGAGATCGAGGCCCAACGGGATGCTGCCCTGCGCGCAGGCCGTGCCCCCCGCTACAATGGGCATTGCCGCCGCCTGAGCGAGGCGGAGCGCCGCCGGCGGGAGCAGGCTGGGATCAAGCCGGTACTGCGCTTCCGGGTGCCGGATACCGGCGGGGACATTGTGGTGGAGGACCTGATCCGCGGGCCCATCCGCTTTTCCCTGGCGGATCTGGATGATTTCGTCCTGGTGCGCTCCAATGGGGTCCCCCTTTACAATCTGGCGGTGACCGTGGATGATCTGACCATGCGCATTACGCACATCATCCGGGCGGAGGAGCACCTCTCCAACACACCCCGGCAGATTCTCATTTACCAGGCTCTGGGAGAGGCGCCGCCGGTTTTTGCCCACGTCTCCATGCTGCTGGGGCCGGACCGCACCAAACTCAGCAAGCGGCACGGGGCGGCTTCCATCAGCGAGTTCCGCGGCCAGGGCTATCTCCCGGAAGCCATCTTGAACTATCTGGCGCTCTTGGGCTGGACGCCGCCGGGCGGGCAGGAGATCCTGAGTGTCCCGGAGATCATCCGCCAGTTCGACCTGGGCCGCGTGAGCCACAGCCCGGCGGTGTTCGATGTGAACAA
>JADBKO010000030.1 GCA_014896355.1 Bacillota bacterium | reverse complement strand
GATCTGCGAAGCGGTCCATGCGCAGCTGGGCTTCCCCACGCGTGGGGGCTTGGTGCTGCAGGACCGGGTGGTCACGGTGGCGGCGGGTGGGCTCCCCCACGCGTGGGGGCTTGGTAGATTTCCCGTAGCATCGTCTTGGCCTCCGGTTGCTTGTTCTTGGGCATCTTGTCCAGGACGTTCCGGAAGGAAAGTGGGAGGAAGTGGCGAATTCCAGCCATGGAGCGTGTTACGAATAGGATATTCATGCCACCGTCCACCCACCGTCCACTGTCTGCAGCATTGCTCCACGGCGTGGCACGGACCACGGCATCCCGTTCTCCGGGTTGCGGCACGCAACCCTCAGTAATCTCGAAGAGGAGATGTGCACCCATGCCTACCCGTCTCATCACTCTGGGAGCCCTGTTCCTGGCGCTGGGCCTGCTCATTCCTTTGCTCTTCCACCTCTTGGGCCTGGGAGCCGCCTTTCTGCCCATGCACATTCCGGTCATGCTGGCGGGCTTCTTGTTGGGGCCTGCCTTCGGAGCGGGCATCGGCGCCTTGAGCCCGCTGCTTTCCGCTCTCCTGACCGGCATGCCGCCTCTGATGCCGCCCGTTGCCCAGACCATGATTCTGGAATTGGCTGCGTACGGGGGCTTGGCAGGCCTGGCTTACCAGCGGTGGCGCTGGGGAATCTATCCGGCGCTCCTCCTGGCCATGCTGGGGGGCCGGCTCGTTTACGGCCTGGTCGGATACTTCCTTTTGCCTCTGTTTGGTCTGAAACAGATTGCGCTTTTCTACCCGCTGACCTATGGGCTGGTGACGGCGCTGCCCGGCATCGCCCTGCAGCTCGTGCTAATTCCGGCCGTGGTTTGGCTGGCTGTGAAAAACCACGGCCCCTTGTTCGGTTTCGGAGCGCTTGCCGCGGGTGGTCACGCTGGGACGGGCGCCGGCGTCGATGAGCAGGCTTCGGGCAGCGTGGACGTTCGGCCTCAGTCTCGGCCTCAGTCGGGGAAGGAATAGCGCCCATGAACCCGGAAGCCCGGAGACGCCTGAAGGATCTGCAAGCCTACTTTGACCAGGCCGCCAGCAGCTGGGACGCCTCCGCTCACACGGATCCGGCCCAGGTGCGCAGCATCCTGGCCTACGCCAGGATCGAGCCCGGCCAATGCATTCTGGACGTGGGTTGCGGCACCGGCGTGCTCATTCCTCCGCTCCTGGAGCTGACCGCGCCGGACGGGCACGTGTACGCCCTGGATCTCTCGCCGCAAATGCTGGAGCAATGCCGGCGCAAATATGCTCCCCAGTGTGGGCCCCAGCCTCGGGTTTCCTTCCTTCTGGCCCCGGTGGAAGCAATTCCCCTGGCCTCCGCTGTCTGCCATGGTGTCGTGTGCTACTCGTCGTTTCCCCATTTCGCCGACAAGAAGAGCGCCCTGGAAGAGATGGCCCGGGTCTTGCGGCCGGGGGGATGGGTTCTGGTGGCCCACGGCACCAGCCGGGCGGAGGTCAATCGGATCCACCAGCAGATTGGCGGCCCGGTGGCCGGGGACCTGTTGCCCGAGGCGGAAGACATGGCTGCCCTTCTGGGTGCGGCCGGGCTGGTGGACCCATGGGTTCTGGACGCCGAGGACCGCTACGTCGCTCTGGCCTGGAAAGAAGAGCCCAGGGCAGGAAAAACCCAGCCCGCAACGAAACGATAAGGCGAAGCTTGGCTGAGAACACGCCCGCCACGCCTGTACGCTGGCTTCGTGCGCCCTCCGCGGGCGGGCGCGGCAGAAACAGGGGGAATCGAGGGTGGGGGAGCGTTATCCCACGCGGGATCCGGGCATCTCTGCAGTCCTTTCTTTCCTGCTCCCGGGGCTGGGGCAGGTCTACAACGGGCGCATCAGCCGCGGAGTTGTGCATTGGCTGGTTCACCTGGCCGGGGTGGCTGCCCTGCTGTGGCTGGCCTGGCGTTGGCTGACCGCTCCCATGGGCGTGGCTAGTGCGGCAGCGGTGGGATCGGCGGGCGAAGCCTCCGGCGCCGGGGGAGCGGTGGTAGGTTCCGCCACCACGGCCTCTGCCGCCGTACGCCTGGACCTTTGGGCCGGGCTGGCCGTGGCGGCCGCGATCCTCCTTTTGAACTGGGGGCTGAGTGTCAGTGAAGCATTCCGCCATGCCCGCCGAAGCTTGGCACGGGTGGCTGAGTCCTCCGCCGGTGCGGGCTGGCAACCCTGGGGCGGGGAAGAGGGGACTGCTGCTGCCGCCGAAGCGTCCCCCGGGGCCGGCCAGTCCGGGGATATCTGGCGGCCCGCCCCGCGCGGCGGCTCCGTCTCTGGTGCCGCCACGAGCCTGGCTAGCCGTGGGGAGGGTGGGACTCCCGCCAGTGCGCGTCCGGGCGGCGCGGCCCCGGCGCCGGGCCCGTTTGCGCGCAACCTGGCCCGCATCATGGAGATGGAGAATCTGGATGTGGCTCAGGTGGCCCGGTTGTCCGGGCTGGATCCCAACCAGGTGCTCGGCTATTTACGGGGGGAAGAGCCGGACGATGCCGCCTTGCGGCGTCTTGCCTTCGGATTGAACGTCTCCGAGGATCTTCTGCGGGCCCGGGGATAAGACAAGCCCGGCCGCGCCCAGGGAGGTGCCGGGCTTGTCTGCGTGTCCGCCAAAAGCGCCGCCTGCCCGTGGCGGCGCCTCCGCGTCTGGGTCAATACGTCTTCAGGTACTGATCCAGCTCCCACTTGTGCACCTGCGTGCGGTAGACATCCCATTCCAGAGTCTTGGCTTCCACGAAGTGCTCCAGCACATGGCTGCCCAGGGTGTCGCACAGCAGTTGATCTTTGGTCAGCTCCGCCACGGCTTCGGCGATGTTGGCCGGCAGGCTCTCGATGCCGGCGGCCTTGCGTTCCGCCGGCGTCATGGTGTAGATGTTGTTCCCGGTGGCCGGCGGCGGCTCGATCTTGTTGCGGATGCCGTCCAGGCCCGCAGCCAAGATGCAGGCGAAGGCCAGATACGGGTTGCAGGCGGGGTCGGGGTTGCGCAGCTCCACCCGCGTGGCGCTGCCCCGGGCCGCCGGCACGCGGATGAGAGCGCTGCGGTTTTTCACCGACCAGGCCAGGTACACCGGTGCCTCATAGCCGGGAACCAGGCGCTTGTACGAGTTCACCAGCGGATTGGTGATGGCGGCCAGAGCCCGGGCGTGTTTGAGCAGGCCACCCACGAAATAAAGGGCCGTTTCGCTGAGCTGGTACGTGCCGTCCGGATCGAAGAACGCGTTCTGGCCATCATGGAACAGGGAAAGGTGCGTGTGCATGCCGGAACCGTTGATCCCGAACACCGGCTTGGGCATGAAGGTGGCGTGCAGGTTGTGAAGCTGTGCCACGGAGCGGGTGACGATCTTGAACGTGGCCACCCGGTCGGCGGTGGTCAGAGCGTCTGAATAGCGGAAATCCACTTCGTGCTGGCCAGGGGCCACTTCGTGGTGGCTGGTCTCGATCTCGAAGCCCATGGCCTCCAGGGTCAAAACGATGTCCCGGCGGGCATCCTCGCCGCGGTCAATGGGGGAGAGGTCGAAATAGCCCCCTTCATCGTGGGTCACCGGGATGGGGTTCCCGTCTGCGTCCACCTTGAACAGGAAAAACTCCGCTTCAGGCCCGGCCATCATGGTGAAACCCATTTGCTCCGCCTGGGCGATGGCCCGCTTCAACACGTAGCGGGGGTCGCCGCTGAACGGCTCGCCCTCGGGGGTGTACACATCGCAGATCAGGCGGGCCACCGGGGCCTCCGTGCGCCAGGGGAACCGGACGAAGGTGTTGTAATCCGGGCGCAGATACATGTCCGATTCCTGGATACGGGTGAAGCCCTCGATGGAGGAACCGTCGAACATGATTTGGTTGTCCAGGGCTTTTTCCAGCTCGCGTACGGGGATGGCCACGTTCTTGACGGTCCCCAGAATGTCTGTGAATTGCAGGCGGACAAACTTGATCTCCCACTCGTCTGCCAGTCGCAGAACGTCAGCCTTTGTGAGTCCCATGACTCTGCTAATCCTCCTCATCTTCCCGGCCTCTACGCATTTGGCTGCGCTCGACCAGCCAGGCTTGTAGGCGGGCCTGATTCCGGACGGGATAGAGAGAGTCCAGCGGTCGGCGGATGAGCCGCTGTTCCGGCTCCGAGATATTCTCCCGCCTTGCGGCCAGCGTTGCCTCTGGACCGGCACCGCCGGCTTCCCCGGCAAGCCGGTGGCGGCTCACGAGGGTATGGGGTTGCAGCCATGTCCTGCTCGCGGGATACCGGACCGTGCCGTTTCTTCCCGGGCTGGGGTGCCCTTCCTTCTCGCCTTCCAGCATGGACCGGATTCCCTTCAGGTTCACGCCCTGCGCCAGCAGGCTCTTGATGGTCAGCAGGCGGTCCACATCCTCCTGGGAGTACAGGCGCTGCCGTCCAGCGCTCCGCTCCGGTGCCAGAAGGCCCATTTGCTCGTAGTAGCGGATGCGGCGGGCGGTGAGCCCAGTGAGTTTCTCCACCGTGCCGATGGGGTATACCGCTGCCTGCCGCTTCGTCATCTGTGCCACCTCCCTTCTTCTCTCCCGTTCCGGGCTCCAGTTCCCGGCCATGGTGCGATGATAATATATCTAACATATGATGTCAAGCATGTGTTAGAATTTGCCGCCGGCAGGATTTGACCGGCGCGTGTCCAATACATGGACTCTATACGATCAGGAGGGCTGCTCCATGGGCACCCGGTCCATGTCGCGCACCGGCCCCGCTGCCTCCCTACAGTGGTGGAGTCAGGGCGCGCTGGTGGCCGTGACCCTGGTATGGGGGACCACCTTTTCCATTACCAAACAATCCCTGGCATCTGTACCGCCCATCCTTTTTCTCGCCTTGCGCTTCACCTTGGCTTCGGCGGCGTTGGCTCCCATCGTGCTGTGGCAGGCACGCCGGTGCCGCTTTTCCGTACGCTTTTGGCCGGTGGCGGCCCTTCTGGGAGCCGTGCAGTTCGTGGGCTTTGCCGCCCAGACCGTGGGCCTGGCCCATACCACGGCCTCCAAGGCCGCCTTCATCACCGGGCTCTCGGTGGTGATTGTCCCCGTTTTGGAGCGCTTGTTCTATCAACAACGCTTCAACGGCTGGATCTGGGCCGGCGTGGCTTTGGCCACGGCGGGACTGGCTGTGCTGAGCGTCAATCCCGCCGAATGGCTGTGGTTTTCCTGGGGAGATCTTTTGGTTTTGCTCTGCGCCGTGGCTTTCGCCCTATATATCGTGGTGGTGGGCCGCCACGCCTCTCACGTCGATGCCTTGCTGCTGACCGCAGGGCAGATTGTGCTCACGGCTCTGCTCAGCTGGGGCGCTGGGCTGGCATTGGAAGGGCCCTTGCCCCCTCTGTCTCCGGCCGTCTGGGGTGCTTTGGCGTTCTTGGCCCTCATCGCCACCGTGGGCACCACCTGGGTGCAGATGTGGGCGCAAAAGGTCACGGATCCCACGCATACGGCCCTGATCTTCTCGCTTGAACCGGTATTCGCCGCCGTTTTCGCTTTTCTCCTTCTGGGAGAGACTCCGGGGTGGCGCACCTGGCTGGGGGGAGCTGCCATCCTGGGGGGAATGATCCTTGCCGAGCGTTCACCCCGGCCGGCAGCGCCGGCGGGAGGGAACAGGCCTGCACCGGGAAGGGATGACGTTGCTCCTTCTACCGGTGCCGAATAGCCACAACCTGGAGAATTGCCAAAAGGCCCTGGGCATCCCGGGAGCAGCTGGGTGCCTTGGCGCAGAGCCCCATCGCGCAGGAGGAGCTGCAGGCGGCCCAGGGCGCAGTGGAGCATGCCTTGCGCTCCCTATTCTGCCGGCAGATTCGTGACCGCCTGCCGGACTCGCCAATACGACCCACGGACAGACCCCAGCGTCATGCCGGGAGGGGCTTCCAGGCGAGCCGAACAATGAGAAAAACCTTGTTTAGTAGGTTTGTCTGCCGGTTGCGCCCAGGGGTGGTTTCAGTTATAATCTAGGTTGGTCGTCCGACCGAAAACGGGATGGAGATGTCAACATGCCCGCCCAAGCACGACACGATACCATGGAACGTATTCTGGATGCCGCTTACCGTTGTCTGGCCAGCCGCGGATACGCCTCGGTCTCCATGCGTCAGATTGCCCTGGAAGCGGGCGTAGCCCTGAGCCAGCTTCACTACTATTTTCATTCCAAGGAACGGCTGTTCCTGGAAGTGCTGTTTCGGACCACCGAACAGCACCGGCGGGAGGTCCAAGAATGGGTTTCCCGGCCGGACGTCCAGGAGCGGCTGCGCGGCCTGGCCGGCGTATTCCAGACGAAGCTGCGGGAGGACCCAGGCTGGTTCCGGCTGCTGTTTGACTTTGCCAGCTTGGCATTCCAGGATTCCAACATGCGCAAGTACCTCCGGCAGCTGTTCACCCAGCTGGCTCATGATGCAGAGAACTACATGCTCCCTCCCTCCAAGGGGCCTTGGCCCCCGGGCGAATCCCGCGGCCGGACCCTGGTGGCCGTCCTGTACGGCCTTGCCTTGCAGGCCCTGATGGAAGCTGAATCTGCGGGGCAGCCTTCCCAGCTGCCAGCCTGGGTGGATGAGGCCCTGCAATCCCTGGTCGCCTTGTGTTGATCTGTCTACGCACTTTGAGGAGGGTCTATCGTTGTTGGATGGTCTCGGCCGCTTCGCAATCCGTCACCCTGTTTGGCTCCTCACTCTTTCTATCCTGTTGACCCTTCTCTTGGTGGCGGGTATTCCCCGCCTGGCACTGACCAGCTCGGTGGAAGAGCTGGTACCGTCCAACAGCCCGGCCAAACAGCTGCTGGAGGAAGTACAAAAGCAGTTCGGTGGCACGAACATGGTGGTTCTCGCCGTGCAAGGCGATATTTACACTCCGGCAAGCTTCGAAAGACTGCGGCGACTCACGCAGGCCATTCAGGCCATGCCGGACGTGGAACGGGTGCTGAGCGTTGCCAACGTCTCGAGGCTGGAAAGCCAAGATATGATGCTCAACGTCAGCCCTGTGCTTGCGGACGGCCCTGTGCAGCCGGCAGAGGTGCAGGCCGCGCGCGCCTATGTGGCATCCAATCCCCTCTACCGGGGCCGGCTGGTCAGCGGAGATGGGCATTACGCAGCGGTGATCGTGGACCTGAGTCCTTCCGCCCCCACCCTTTCCGCAACGGCAGCTTTGCGGGATGCGGGCCGTAAATACTGGGGTTCAGGGGTGGTGCTGGCCGGCCTGCCTTATCTGAACGCCGAGGTCATCCGGATCCTCAATGAAACCATTCCCCGGGAGACTGCACTGGCTGCGCTCATCATTGCTTTCGTTCTGTTCTTGAACTTTCGCAGCGCCCGGGGCGTAGCTCTTCCCATGCTGAGCGTGCTGCTGGCCTTGGGCTGGTCGCTGGGGCTGGCGGGTTGGCTGGGCTTCAAGCTCGGCATGATCAGCTCGGCCCTGCCGGTGGTGGTCCTGGCCGTCGGAAACTCGTACGCCCTGCACATCCTGAACCGTTACTATCACGAACTGGCAGTAGGCGAAGCGAAGGAGAAGGCAATTCTCCTGGCCATGGGTCAGACGGGGGTCGGGGTGCTGATTTCGGCCTTGGCGGCCAGCGCAGGATTCCTGGCGCTGATGACCTCGCAAATCCCGCAGATCCGGGAGTTTGGCCTGCTTACGGCGTTGGGGATCGTGGTGGCGTTCTTCGCCGCCGTGTTGGTGGTGCCCGCTATTTTGGCTCTGCTGGGTACTGCCCGGCCTGCTCTGGACCTGGAGCGGCCGGACGGCATCCACCGCCGCATGGAACGCCTGTCCACCTGGGTGGAGCGCCATCGCCAGGCGATCTTGGCGGTGTCCGCAGCGCTCTTGCTGGTCCTGGCTTGGGGTGCCACCCATGGCACGGTGGAAACCAGCGTCTCCGCCTATTTCCCGAAGAACGGCCAGGTCCGGCGCGGCATTGACCGGGTGGACCAGGTCTTCGGTGGCTCCCAGACCATCAATGTGGTAGTGGACGGCGATCTGAAGAACCCCAGGCTGCTGCGTTCCCTCCAGGCTTTCAGCCGCCAAGCCGGGAAGCTGGAAGGGGTAGGGTCTGTGGTGTCTGTGGCGGATGTGGTGGAGCAAATCCATCATGCGCTGACCGGCCATTGGGCGCTGCCCACCCAACGCGACGCCGTAGGTCAAGAGCTCATGCTCTTCCAGATGTCTGCTGACCCGCAGGACCTCAAGCAATTCATGGACGAGGGTGCAACAAAGGCGAATGTCGTTGTGCAAGTCAAGGATATGCCCAGCCGCCAGATGGGCCGCCTTCTGGACCAAGTCCAACGGCTCGCCGACGGCCTGATCGCCCCCCAGGCGCAACGGGTACAAGTGACGGGCTCCGCGGTACTGCTGAACGAGCTGACTTCCATGGTGACCCATGATCAGCTTGTGAGCCTGGGTCTGGCACTGTCGCTGGTGTTCGTGTTCAATGCCTTGCTCTTGGGGTCCGCCTGGTTGGGGTTGATGGGCATCATCCCCCTGATCCTTACCATAGCTGGCCAGTTCGGGCTCATGGGGCTGGCGGGCATCCCGCTGGATGTGGCCACGGCGCTGATTGCGGCGGTGGCCATCGGGGTTGGCGACTATACCATTCATGTCATCGTCCGCTACCGGGAGGAACGCCGTGATGGTGCGTCCGATTCGAACGCCCTGCGCACGGCGCTGGCGGTATCCGGGCGGGCGGTCCTGTTCAATTCGCTTTCCATCGCCAGTGGCTTTGCCGCTTTGTTCTGGAGCGGCTTTGTTCCGATCCGTACGTTCGGTGGGCTCATGGACTTTACAGTGCTGGCCACCGCCGCCGGGGCGTTGGTGGTGATGCCCGCGGTGTTGCTGAGCAGGCCCCTGCCAGTGGGGGCCACCCCGTCCGAGGCGTCCAGCCCGGAGGGGAGCAGGGCTGAGAAAACCGCGGTTGCGGAGGGCAGGCGCCCATGAGCGCGACCCCCGCCACAGCGGTCAGAGATCGAAACCTGAAGGAGGGCCATGCCATGCGAACACAAGGAACAAAGGTGCGACTCGGCTATGATGTGGGGCGCTTGCGGGAAAGAAGGGTGCGCGGGCAGGCGCGCCATGGCCTCGGCAGGTCGATATTGGACGGCTTGGCCGGGCTGGCGCTCGTCTTGGCCGTGTCTGTGGGTCTCGTTGCGGCGCAGGCTTTCGTTCCCGCCGCAATCCCGGAGGCCGGCGCAGGCGGAGTGCTGGCGGCGCCCACGGCGCAGCAGGTCATGGAGCGCGTGCAGAATTTCCCGGTACCCAAGACCATGCATGGCCAGCTCAGCATGACGCTGGTCAGCGGCGGTAAAGGCCTCGCCCGCAAAATGGAAATCTGGCAACAGGGCCGGGACAAGACGGTGATCAAATTCCTCGAGCCCGCGGATGTCCGCGGAACCGCGTTTCTGGCCATCTTGTCCGAGGGCGGGGGCGACGACACCATGATGCTCTACCTTCCCGCTCTGAAGGCCGTGCGGCGTGTGGCCGGGAGCCAGCGGCAGGCTTCCTTCATGGGCTCAGACTTCACCTACGATGACATCGCCAATCTCGGGATCCGGGTGGAGGATTATACGTATCAGATGCTGGCGACGGAAAAAGGAGCCAGTGGGCCGATATACGTGATTTCCGCCACGCCGAAGAAACCCGGCAAGTATACGTCCCTTAAGTTGTGGGTGCCTGAGCCGGTCACTTTGCCCAGCCGGGTGGAGTTCTACCAGGGCAAGGAGTTGCTGAAAACCCTCAGTGTGGAGCACATGCAGGACTTCGGGTCATACCGGCTGCCCACGAAAATGGTCATGACCGATCGTTCCAGCGGACACCAGACCATCATCCAGCTGTCTGATTTGGAGACAGATGTGGCACTGCCTGCGTATACGTTTACCCAGCGCTTCCTGACCATGCCATTGTGAGGAGGTCATAACCGATGATTCAACGGATGCTGATGCGGCGTGAGAGGGCTTGGCGGCAGACTGCTGCGCGCTGGCTGGCCAGACCGGCAGCGGTGGCTGCCCCAGGGCTGTGGGGTTTGGCGTTGGCCGTGGCAGGTATTCTGGCGTGGGGACCGTCGCCGGAAGTGAGCGCGCAGGATTTGACCTTGGGCGGCAGGTTGCAGGTCCAGGTCGGGGTTCCCTTGGCTGGAACCGATAGCCAGCTGGTGGATCCCAGCACAGAACTGCGGCTCAAGCTGGACAATGCCAAAGACCAGGGCGCCTTTCACGCGGATCTGGTTTTCCGGGAGGACGGGGCGCAACCCTTACCCCCGTCTTGGAACCTGCGCACGGCGTACGGCACAGTCAATGCCCCGAGCTGGGAGTTGAGCTTTGGCAAGCAGGTGGTTGCGTGGGGCAACACGGATCTGTTCAACCCTGTGAACGTGCTCAACCCCGATGATCTCAGCAATCCGACCAAGGACCCGGCGGATATGAAGCTGCCGGTGCTGATGACGAAATTCACGTATTATCCGGCGCCAGGTGGTGACACCAGCCTCCAGGCCGTGGTGGTCCCGGTCTTCACACCTTCCCTCCTGCCGGAGCCTGGATCCTACTGGGCTCCGCCGGCGCCCGAATATCCGCAGGCGATACCGGTCCAAGGAGCGCTGGTTCCCGTAAGCAGGGTGGAGAACCCGGAGATCAGCCTGCCCGCCGCCACGCCTGAGAATGCGGCCGTGGGCTTGCGCCTCGGCACCACGTTGCCGGTGCTGGGGGGCAGCCAGGTGGCAGCGGTGTATTATCATGGACACCTGCATACTCCGACGCCGGTGCTGCAGGTTGAGCCTGATCCCACGGCGTCTCAGCAGCCCTCTGTGATCCTGAAGCCGGCCCTGCACTATGATCCGGTCAATACCTTCGGCGCGGAATTTTCCACCAGCGTGGCGGGCATCGGGCTGAGCAGCACCGTGGGTTACAGCCTGACCCCCGACAAGGACGGCACCGACCCCAATACGGCGAATCCGTCGGGCATGGCCGTGGTGGAGGCCAGCTACGTATTCGCCAACGGACTCAACCTTAGCGCTGAAGTGGCCGAGAGCTACGCCAAGGGGGATCGGGGCCAGGCGGACCAGTGGACCACCCAGACGGGGCTGCTCCTCATGCATCAGCCTACGGATCGGCTGACTTGGCAAACGGCGCTGCTTTACAATGTTTCGGACAAGGGCGGTGTGATCCGGCCGCAGGTTCAATACACGCTGACGGACGGTGTGACCGCCACACTGGCGGCCTTCGCGTTCTTCGGCCCGGAGAATTCGCAGCTCGGCGGGTACCATGACAAGTCCTTGGCCACGTTGAGCCTCTCCTGCGCGTTCTAGGAAGAAAGGCCCTCTGAAAGAAAGGCCCTCTGAAAAAAAAAGCCCTCTGGAACCCTCTTCCAGAGGGCTTTGACATGGGTTGTCATGATCATCGTGCTGCCGGGATTCGGCGCCCCGGTTTGTGGCGGGGGCATGTGGGAATCGAACCCACCGCGGACAGGAGTGACACTGCCCGCCACCGGGTTTGAAGCCCGTGGAGCCCACCAGGACCCAGCCGCCCCCATGATCGATCCCCATGATCCATCCATAAGTATAGCTCCGCCCAGAGGGGGGCACAAGGGTGGCCTCCCAAAAGCCTTGTGGTCTCCCACGGATATGTTACAATAACCCCGGATTTTGCTCCTGGATCATTTTGCTCCTGGATCATGTCAATGGGAGGCCCGCAAATGCGACTGGACAAAATCGGCGTGGTTGGCGCAGGCACCATGGGGCGGGGGCTGGCGGAGGCCATCGCCAGCCAGGGCATGGATGTCCTGCTGAACGACCGCGATCCGGACCAACTGAACGCAGCCCGCGAGGCCATCGAAATCAGCCTGCAGAAACGGCAGGAGAAATGGGCCATCACGGAGGCCGAAAAGAGGATCATCCTGGGACGTATTTCCTACCTGGACTCTTTGACGCCCATGGCCCAGGCCGATCTGGTCATCGAAACCATCATCGAGGACCTGGATCAAAAAAAGGAAGTATTTGCCGCCTTGGACCGGATCTGTAAGCCGGATGCGATTCTGGCCACCAATACCTCCACCCTGAGCATCACGGAGCTGGCGGCAGTGACCCAGCGTCCGGGGCAGGTTCTGGGGCTGCATTTTATGAATCCTGTGCCCACCAGCCGCCTGGTGGAAGTGGTCCGCGGCCTGAAGACTTCGGAGAAAACCGTAGCCATCGCCGCAGACCTGGTGGCGGCGATGGGCAAAGAATGGGTAGAGGTCTATGAGACCCCCGGCTTCGTCAGCACCCGCCTGGTGCTCACCCTCTGCAATGAAGCCATGTACGCACTCATGGAAGGCGTAGCCACTGCAGAAGGCATCGACAAGGCCATGCGCCTGGGCTATGGCATGCCCCGGGGCCCGTTGGAGACTGCGGACCGTATGGGGCTGGACACCATCCTGTTGGCCATGGAGCGGCTGTTCCGCGAGTACGGGGATTCCAAGTTCCGGCCCTGCCCCCTCCTGCGCAAGCTGGTGCGGGCTGGGCACCTGGGAGCCAAGACCGGCCAGGGCTTTTTCCGTTATAACCGCGACGGGGAGCGCATCCCCGACAGCCATACGTCCCAGGGACAGGAGGAGGGGATGCAGAGATGAGCGCAAAGACGCCGGCTGAAGCCATGAAGGTGTTCGTTCTGAATTGCGGTTCGTCCTCTGTGAAGTACCAGCTTTTTGACATGGGGGACGAAAGCGTGCTGGCCAAGGGACGGGTGGAGCGCATCGGCACCGACGAGGCTTTGGTGGTGCACCAGGCTACGGGCCGCGATGCCGTTCACGCCACAGGGACCATTTTGGAACATACCGCCGCCATCCAGCGGGTGCTGGCCTTGCTGACCTCGCCGGAGCACGGCGTGATCCGCCATGTGTCCGAGATCGGCGCCGTGGGCCACCGGGTGCTGCACGGCGGAGAGTATTTCTCCGGCTCCGTTCTGGTGACGCCCGAGGTAAAACAGGCCATCCGGGCCTGCTTCGACCTGGGGCCTCTGCACAACCCGGCCAATCTGGCCGGCATCGAGGCCGCCGAGAACCTGATCCCGGGCGTTCCCCAGGTGGCCACCTTCGACACGGGGTTCCACTCGACCATGCCCCGCTATGCGTATTTGTACGCCCTGCCCTATGTGTTGTACCGCCGCTACCATGTCCGCCGTTACGGATTCCACGGGACATCCCACCGCTATGTTTCGGAGCGGGCCGCCGCGCTGATGGGGCGGCCCCCGGCGGAGCTGAAGCTCATCAGCTGCCACCTGGGCAACGGCGCCAGTGTGGCGGCCGTGCAGGGCGGGGCCTCGGTGGATACCAGCATGGGCTTCACGCCTCTGGAAGGGCTGGTCATGGGCACCCGTTCGGGTGATCTGGACCCGGCGGTGCTTCCATACGTCATGGCGAAGGAGGAGCTGGGCCTGGCGGAGATCAGCTCTATGCTCAACAAACATAGCGGCCTTCTGGGGGTCTCCGGCGTCTCGGGGGACATGCGGGACATCGAAGAGGAGATGGAGAAGGGCAATCCCAGGGCGCGGGATGCCTTCCTGATGTTTACCTACCGGCTGCGCAAGTATATCGGTGCCTATGCCGCCGCCATGGACGGAGTGGACGCCATTCTCTTCACAGGCGGCATCGGAGAGAACTCCTGGCGGGTGCGGGAGGAAGTCTGTCAGCATCTGAACTATCTAGGCGTGCAGATCGATCCGGACCTCAACCGCAACGGCCAGAAAGAAAAGGATATCGCCACTCCGTCCTCCCGGGTGCGGGTCTGGGTGATCCCCACCAACGAAGAGCTGGTCATCGCGCGCGATGCCCGGGATATCGTGCTGAAGGAAAAAGAAAAGGCCGGGGCCTGAGCCAGACTCGGGTTGGCTCCCCGGCAACGGTGTCTTCGGGGGCGGCCCCGGTGTCAGCGCAGAGGCCGCCCGGTTTTTTCTTCGATCATTTTCCAGAACCCACGGTCTTCAAACCCTAGCCGCCAGACGGAAATCCCGCGCAAGTCGTACTTTTGCGCCAGATCCACCTTCTTGCGGGCGCTGGTGGCATCCTCCCACCAGGCGGAGCGGGTCACGCCGTTGCGGGTGTAAGTGATGTTGGGGATGGCACCCGTCCGTGTGCGCCGGATCGGAACGCCCACCTCCCGGGCGGTGGCCTCGGCTCTTTTGGCGGAAAGCTCCTGCACCGTTCCCTTGCTGCTGGGGATCGGCCAGTCGTATCCGTATACCGCCACGCCTAAGGAGAGCTTGTTCTTTGGCACGTATCCCAGGGCAAAACGGATGTTGCGCTCCACCCAGGGCAGATTGGCCACCGGGCCCGGCGGAGTCGACTCGCCGGAATGCTCATCGTAGGTCATGAGGATCACACGGTCTGCGAAACGACCCAGGGCCCCGTAGTCAAAGGCCCGGTGCAGGACATCGGGGACGTTGGCCTCCGGGATGACGTCCACGTGCACTTCTTTGCCCATGGGGTGCAGCCGTGCAGCCAGATCCCGCACAAAGGCCGTCAGGCCGTCCCGGGCCTGGGGGCTGATGAGTTGGAAGTCCACGTTGATCCCGTCATAGTTGTGCCTCTTCACAATGGCCACCAACTGATCAATGGCCCTGGCTCTGGCCGCCGGGTTGCGCAGGAACCGGTCGTTTTCGGTCCGCTGGTCCAGGCCGCCGCCGACCTTGGCATTGTTGACTAGGGGAATGACGCGGACCCCGTGTTTGCGGGCCAGATCAATGACCCGGGGCTCGGGCTCGCCGACCACGGTCCCGTCGGGCTTGGCTGAATACCAGAAAGGAGATACCACGTTCAGCATGCTGACGTAGCGTTCGAAGGCCGGCCACGAGCCGATGGGTTCCGTGGCGCCTTTGGGTTCTACGGCGCCTTTGACGTAGAATCCCAGCACTTCAAAGCCGCGGTTCTTGATGGATTGGCCGTGGAAGGGGCCCCAACTGACGGATTTCGTCCGCGGTGTATTGGGACCCGGCCCCCGGGCGCTCGCCAAGAGGACGAAGAAGGCAACGGCCACCAGGGAAACCGTGGCCCAGTTCCGCCATGTCCATTCCCCCGGGCGGCGCCAGTCGCCCCAGCCCGGACCCCATTCCCGCCAATTGCGCCACGCCATTTCGGTCACCTCGTTGCGGCTGCCGCGTGCTCGCAGCGCCGTGATGCGCTGCCTTTAGTATGTGCAGCCGTGGTCCGCAACAAGGACGAAGGCCCCGTGAACTCCAGGCAGGGCTGCCACGTATTGCGCTGCGGCGGGGCCCAGGTTTCTTTTGGCAGCGCCCCGGGGTTGCCCGCTTTCAGCTCAGGTCAAAATCCAGGTCGTCTCCGCCCCCGGGATCCATGGGCCGGGCCCGCTCCAGGGCGGCAGCGATGTCGTCCACCGAAAGGTCCTCTTTGTCCACCAGATTGTCATAATCGGCCTTGCGCAGTATTAGCCCGGTTTCGTCCTGGATGACGCTCAAGAGCTCCTCCCGCTCCGTGGAGTCCAGGTCGTTCAGATCCGAATAGGCGGATTTGAACGAGTCCATATAATCTTCAACAATGTCCTCCACTCGGGAATAAAGATCGTCGCCGCGGGCCATGGGTTGGTGTGCCACCTTTCTGCGGACCTCCGCGCCGTTGTAGGCACGGAGGGTATTGCGGCTCATAGCTTGGCCGCTGCGCCTAAAATTATGTAGGACTTTGGCGGAGGAGAGAGAAAGAAACAACCAGGTGCGGGGAGGAATGGCCGTGCAGGCGATGACGCCGCCGCGCCACGGCTTGGTTTGGGCCTTGGCGGCCTTGACCCTGTTGGGGATGGCCGGTGTGAACATATCCCAAACCGTTCCGGCGCGGGCCGCTGCAACATATCTGGAGGCGGGCCGGCAGGCTGAGCAGGCCCGCTCACCGGCACAAGAAGCCGGTTTTTCCATCGTTACGGGGCTGACATGGGTGGAAAAGGACGGCCAACAGGGCCTGCGGGTGTCCGGGGAGAACCTGGCGCCCGCCCATTTCTTTTTGATGGTGGCGCCGCCCCGGATCGTTCTGGATATTCCCGGGCGCCTGGGAAAAAGCGCGGGCCTCCAGGGGACCCTGCCGGGCCGCGGACTCGTGCAGGAAGTGCGGATCAGCCAGTTTACGGACGACGTGGTCCGGGTGGTTCTGGATCTGTCCATCCTCGCTGGTGCGGAGCTGGAAAGCAGCTCTGCGGCCGCCACGCTGTGGCTCAATTCCGTGGTGGAGGGCGTCCAGGTCCGGCCCGGCCCTGTGTCTGGTTCCGCCGCTGTCACCATCCAAGGGACGGGAGGCTTTTCCTACAGGTGGCAGTTCCTTTCGGACCCGGACCGCGTGGTCATCGACCTGGCTCCCGCCACCCTTGCCGGAGTGGAGCAGGAAGTCCCTATGCCGGCACCGGGGATCCGCTCCCTGCGCGTGGGGCAGTTTGCTCCGGACACTGTGCGAATCGTGCTGCAGACCGACGGCCCCCGGGCCGTGGCGCCGTTGCCCGGGGGGCCCGGGATCCCCTTGTCCCTTTTTGTAGGCCAAGTGCTGGAACGTGCGGCGCTAGAGCCGGCTGCAGACGGAATGCCTGCACTCACCGGAGACGTGGCGCTGGTGCTGACAGGGACTGGCTTGCCGGAGGCGGTCCCCGTGTATGCCGACGGCAGCCGGCTGGTCTGGGACCTGCCCGGGGTCGTCTGCCCTCAGGCGGCCCAAAGCCCGGACGGGGCAGCAAAGGCGGCCGGTGAGGACGCACTGGGGGCGGTCCTGCCCGGGCAAGGCGTCGTTCAGAGCCTGCGGGCTTATGGACAAGACGTCGCCGGCGTTCCCTCCACCCGCATCGAAGCCATGCTCAGCGCTCCGGTCCGGGTTTGGGGGAGCAAAGGCTGGTTCGTGCCTCCACCCTCGGCTGCGCAAAACGGCAGCGGCCCGGGCCTGCTTGCGGCGGCCGACCCGCCGGATGCGAAGGGCGGGTCGGACAGCGGCGGTGAAACGCGGCGGTTCTGGCTGCGCCCGGCATCCGCCAAGCCCTTGGTGCTGGTGGATGCGGGGCATGGCGGCAGCGACCCGGGAGCCGTCGCCGGGTCGCTGCAGGAGAAGAACATCACTCTGGACATTGCCCTGCGCCTGGCCAACGTTCTGCGCAACCAGGGGTTTCTGGTGGCCACCACCCGGGACAAGGACGACACTGTGGATCTCTACGAGCGACCGCGGATGGCCAACCGCATGCGGGCGGATTTAATGGCGAGCATACACATCAACTGGTTTGCGGGAAACTATGCCAACGGGACGGAGACGTATTATCTGACCGGCAGGCAGGATTCGCAGCAACTGGCGCGAATGGTGCAGGGGCGGCTGGTGCAGGCGCTCGGCACAACGGACCGGGGAGCCCGGAGCGTGCCGGACTTCGTGGTGGTCCGTGATGCGGTGATGCCCTCCATCCTGGTGGAGGTGGCGTTTCTGTCGAACCAGAAGGAAGGCGCTCTGCTGCAGGACCCGGATTACCGCCAAAAGGCTGCCGGTGCCATCGCTCAAGGGATTCAGGACTACCTGAGAGGGACCGGCCCATGAAAAATAGACTGGCACACCGGCGGCGGGGAGCCGCTACACTGTAAGGCCACACAGAAGGCGGGGCCGGGTGGCCGGGGACAGGCCCGGCGGGTGGCCAAAGGCTGCGGCCCCCGTTCAGGCCCTGGCTGCCGGACTGGGGCTGCCGGACAATGCAATGAGGCGAGAAACGCATGATTGGTGTATATGACTCCGGGTTGGGCGGGCTCACCGTGCTGCGGGAGCTCCTGCGGCGTCTGCCGCATACAGATTTTCTGTACCTGGGGGATACAGCCCGGGCGCCTTACGGAGACAGGCCTGCCTCGGAAATCATCTCCTTTTCGCAGCAGATCCTGCGGTTTATGGTCGCGCAGCAGGCCCAGATGGTGGTGGCGGCGTGCAATACTTCCTCGGCTTTGGCGCTGCCTGTGGTGAGGAGGCAGTTTCCTGTGCCCGTGCTGGGGGTCATCGAGCCGGGCGCCGATGCTGCGGCCCAGTGGGTGGCGCAGAGCAAGGTCCCGCCACAGGAGTTGTCTGTTGGCGTCATCGCCACTGTGGCCACAGTTCGGAACGGGGCCTATTTGCGAGCGCTGCAGTCCCGGCTGGCGCCCCAGGTAAGGATTATTCAGCAGGCATGCCCGGCTCTGGTCCCCCTGATTGAAGCGGGGCACCTGGACACTCCGGACCTGTGGGCGGCGGCGCAGGAGTGCCTGGCTCCTCTGGCCCGCAGCGGAGTCCGTGTCGTGATCCTGGGATGCACCCATTACCCCTTGATCCTGCCGGTCCTGCGGGCCCTTATGCCCCCGGACACGGTCTTTGTGGATCCGGCGCAGCAAACGGCAGAGCAGGCCGCTCGCCTGGTGGGGGAGGCCCCAGCGGAAGCCGGCCGGCCGGTTCCACCGGAGCCCGGGCCACGGCCCGGGCGGGGCAGGCGCAAGATCCGATTTTACACCAGCGGGGATCCGGAGGAATTCCAAGCCGCAGCCAGCCGGATCCTGGGTTGGGATCTGCCGCCGGCAGGGCAATGGAATCCCGAGGACGAAATCTCTTTCATGGCTGGAGAGAACGAGGGAGGGGTGCAACCATGGCTTCGACCGGCTTGGGAGAAGCAGGCGTGAGCGCGCGGGCTGGGGCCAGCGCTGCGCCGGGAAGCCCGGTAGCACCGAAAGCGGCGCCTTCGGCTGGCTCCGCCAACAAGACTGCGCCAGAGACAGCGCCGGGCCTCGCTGCGGACGAGGCGGGTACCGGCCCGACGTTGGTTTTGGGAGTCATCGGCGCCGACGTGCATGCGGTGGGCAACAAGATCCTGGAGCACGCTCTCAGCGAGGCAGGTTTTCACGTGGTCAACCTGGGGGTCCTGGTTTCGCAGGAGGAATTCATCCACGCGGCCATCGAGACCGCCGCCGATGCCATCCTGGTTTCTTCCCTTTACGGGCACGGGGAGATTGATTGCCGGGGCCTGCGGCAGAAGTGCCAGGAAGCAGGGATCGGAGACATATTGCTTTATGTGGGTGGATATCTCGTGGTCGGTAAGGCCGATTGGGCGGAAACCGAGCGCAAGTTTCTGGCCATGGGCTTTGACCGGGTCTACCCGCCGGGCACCATGCCGGAGGACGCCATCCGTGATTTGCGGGCGGATCTGGCTTCCCGGGCCAGCAGGAGAGATTGAGTCGACGCCAGAAGGATCGGGGCGAAAAGATGCTGCCGTCAGGGATCGAAGAACAGGACCGGTTTTGGCGCGGCCGCAGAGTGGCTGTGATCGGGCTCGGGAAGAGCAATCTGGCGGTGATCCGCTTTCTTTTGCGGCGGGGCGCGCAGGTGACTGCCTGTGACAAGGACCAAAGTCCGGAGTTGCGGCAGAGACTGGCATCGCTGGGGGCAGGCGGCGGCAGCCTTTCGTGGCATCTGGGGCCCGGGTACCTGGCCGGGGTCGAGGGACAGCAGGTCCTGGTGGTGAGCCCGGGGGTCCCCAGGCAGGTTGCCGAGATCCAGCAGGCCCGTGCTCAGGGGGCCTTGCTCACCAGTGAGATGGAGATTTTCTTCTCGCTGGTGCGCGCCCATGTCCTGGGGGTCACGGGATCCAGCGGGAAAACCACCACCACCACTTTGATCGGCGCCATGCTGGAGCAATCCGGCCGCCAGGTCGCCGTGGGGGGAAACATCGGCCAACCCCTGCTGGAGCAGGTGGACACGTTCCCTCCGGAAAGCTGGGTGGTGCTGGAGCTGTCCAGCTTCCAATTGGAGGATTTCCCATACAGCCCCGAGGTGGCCGTGATCACCAACATCACCCCCAATCACCTGGACCGGCATCCCAGCATGGAGGACTACGTGGCGGCCAAGGAGCATATTTGGCTGCACCAGCGGCCGGAGGATCGCGTGGTGCTGAATTTCGACAACAGCTGGACGCGGGCCATGGGCAGCCGCGCGCCCGGAAAAGTGGTCTGGTTCAGCCGCCGGCCCGGATCCGGCGGGGCATGGTACGAGGACGGCCGGCTCTGGTGGCAGGGGCGGGAGTTCGCCCGCACCGACGAGCTGCAGCTGCTGGGGCAGCACAACCAGGAGAACGTGTTGGCAGCCTGCGCAGCCACCATGTCCGCCGGAGGCCATCTGGAGGCCGTCCGGCAGGTGGCCATCCATTTCCGGGGCGTGCCGCACCGTCTGGAGCTGGTGGCCGAGGCGGGGGGAGTCCGCTACTACAACGATTCCATCGCCACCACGCCGGCACGGTCCATGGCCGCGCTGCGTTCGTTCGACCGGCCCATGATTTTGATCGCCGGGGGCTATGACAAGCACCTGCCGTTCGACGAATGGGCCCGGGAGGTCCTGCGGCGACCGGTCAAAGCCGTGATCGTGCTGGGGGCCACCGCCGCCAAGATTGTGGCAGCCTTGGAGCAAGCCCGGTCGGAGCTCGCAGAGGCCCCCCAGGCGGGGCCGGCAACCCGTTGGCTGCAGGTTTCTTCGCTGGCAGCAGCGGTGGATGCCGCCCAGGCCATGGCAGAGCCGGGCGATGTGGTTCTGCTTTCCCCGGCCTGCGCCAGTTATGACATGTTTTCCAATTTCGAGGAGCGCGGCCAGCTGTTCCGACAGCTGGTACGGGAACGGGTTCAGAGGCCCGAACAAGCCCGCGCCTAGGAAGGAGCCGGTACCGGCATCATGGAGGATGGCTCCAAGAGGTTGGCGCTGCTGATCGATTTCGGCAGTACCTATACCAAGGCCAGTGTGGTGGATGAGGAACAGGGCAGCCTGGAAGCCCACGCTGAGGCGCCCACCACCATTCAGGACATCACCCTCGGCTTGCAGGCGGTTCTAGCGGAGATCCACGCCCAGTGCGGGGCGCAGCTGGGCCAGTTCGGCCGCCGGCTGGCCTGCAGCAGCGCTGCCGGCGGCCTGCGCATGGTGGCTGTGGGCCTGGTGCCCGATCTGACGGCGGAAGCCGCCCGCATGGCGGCCCTGGGCGCCGGAGCCAAGGTGTTGCAGACCTTCGCTTACGACCTCAGCCCAGAGGAAGGACAAGCCATCGCGGAGCTCAAGCCGGATCTGATTCTCCTGGCGGGGGGAACCGACGGCGGCAACCGGGACTGCATCCTGCACAACGCCCGGCTGCTGGCCGGCCTGCCCCTGCAGGCGCCGGTGATCGTGGCCGGCAACCGTAAAGTCGCGTCCCGGGTGGCCGACGTGCTGCGGGAGGGTGGGAAAGAGGCCAGGGTGACGGAGAACGTGCTGCCTGCGCTGGGGACCCTCCAGATCGAACCGGCCCGCCAAGCCATCCGCCAGGCCTTTTTGGAGCGCATCGTGCACGCCAAGGGTCTGGACCGGGCCCAAAGCCTGGTGGAGCAGGTGGTCATGCCCACTCCGGCGGCGGTTTTGCAGGCAGCGGAGCTTCTCGCCAAAGGCACGGACGGTATCCCGGGCATCGGGCCTTTCGTCCTGGTGGATGTGGGCGGCGCCACCACGGATGTGTATTCCCTGGCCGATGGCCATCCGCGGCAAAGCGGCGTGGTGGTCCACGGCCTGCCGGAGCCTTTCGCCAAGCGCACGGTGGAAGGGGATCTGGGCGTGCGCGTCAGCGCCCAGGCCCTGTTGGATGCGGCAGGGGCCGGCCGGATCAGCGCCGAGACCGGTCTGCCGCAAGAGGAGGTGCCGGGCTTTATGCAGCGTTTGTCCGCGCATCCGGAATGGGTCCCCCGCAGCCCGGCGGAGCGAAGCCATGACCAGGGATTGGCCCAGGTATGCGTGGACCTGGCCGTGACCCGGCATGCAGGCCGGCTGGAGCAGGTGTACACTCCCATGGGAGCCAGCTTCATCCAGCACGGAAAAGACCTCACCGGCGTGGAGATGGTGGTCGGCACCGGCGGTCCGGTGATCCGCGCCGCGGACCCCCGGGCGGTGCTGGAAAAGGCCTGCTACCGCCCGGAGGAGCCTTTGGTCCTGCGGCCTCAGGCCCACCGGTTTCTGTTGGACCATGATTACGTTCTGGCGGCGGCAGGCCTTTTGGCCGGGGTCAACCCGGAAGCCGCATTGCGCCTGATGAAACAGAATTTGCAGGAGGTTTAGCGAGCCGTGAGCGTTCCGGCAACTTTGATCGTTCCGCAGAAATGGCCCGAGGACCAATTCCTGGCCAGCCGGCCGGAGGTTTTGGCCGCCTGGCCGACGGGCGCAGAGGTGGACCTGGACGAAGCTGTCCGTTTCCACCAATCCCTGCCGGAAGGAAAGATCTTCAGCCTCCGCCTGCGGGAAGCCCAGAAGGCTGGCGTCCCCTTCACCCAGCCCCGGGCCGGCGTGGCGGTCCTGCGGGAGCACATCGAGCTTTTACGTTATTTACAGAATGAAGGCCAGGCGGATTTTCTTCCCACCACCATCGACAGCTATACGCGCCAGAACCGTTACGCCGACGCCCAAAAAGGCGTGGAAGAGAGCCTGCGCAACGGACGCTCCCTTCTGAACGGGCTGCCCGCGGTAAACTACGGCGTTTCGGGCTGCCGACAGATCATCACCCAGCTGGATCGCCCGGTACAGGTGCGCCACGGCACGCCGGACCCGCGCCTGCTGGCGGAGATCACGCTGGCTGCAGGCTTTACCTCCTTTGAAGGCGGCGGGGTGTCCTACAACATCCCCTATGCCAAGGACGTGCCGGTGGCAGACAGCGTCCGCTATTGGCAATATGTGGACCGCCTGGTGGGATGGTATGAAGACCACGGGGTGTCCATCAACCGCGAACCCTTCGGGCCTTTGACCGGAACGCTGGTGCCGCCGTGCATCTCCCATGCCATCGGCATCCTGGAGGCGCTCTTGGCGGCGGAGCAGGGGGTGCGGGACATCACCCTGGGGTACGGGCAGTGCGGCAACGTGGTGCAGGACGTGGCGGCCATGACCACCCTGGTGCCGCTGGCGCAGGAGTATCTGGACGCCTGCGGCTTCAAGGATGTGACGCTGTCCACGGTGTTTCATCAATGGATGGGCGGATTCCCGCCGGACGAGGCCCGGGCCTACGGGGTCATCAGCGTAGGCTCCATGGCGGCATTTTGGGGCCGGGCCACCAAGGTCATCGTGAAGACCCCCCAGGAGGCCGTGGGGATCCCGACAAAGGAGGCCAACGCGGCGGCCTTGCGTACCACCCGGCAGGTCATGTACATGCTGCGGGATCAGCCGTTCCGTGAAAGCCCGGACCTGGAGCAGGAGCGGGAGATCCTGCGCAGAGAGGTCCACTGCCTGGTGGACCGGACCCTGGCTCTGGGCGAAGGGAACCTGGCGGCCGGCGTGGTCCGGGCCTTCGCCGCCGGGGTGTTGGATGTGCCCTTTGCCCCCAGCCGCCATACCCGCGGCAAACTGATGCCGGTGCGGGATAATCGCGGCGCCGTGCGCCTGTTGGATTTCGGGATGCTTCCCATCGACCCGGAGATCCAGGCCTACCACCGGGAAAAGATCGCCGAGCGGGGGCGGGTGGAGGGGCGCAAGCCCGGCTTCCAGATGGTCATTGACGACATCTATGCCATCAGCAAGGGCATGTTGGTCGGGCGGCCCCGCTGAAGCCGGCTTCTGAAGAGGGCTGCTGGCGCAAATCTACGGGAACGAGGTGGAAGCAAACCATGGCGCAGACGGCTCAGGTTGCCACGATCCAGAAGATCCTCACAGCCCCCGGCCTAGCCGGGTTTTACTTTGACGACCAGCGGGCCATCAAGGCCGGCGCCCGTCAAGACGGATTCGCCTACGTGGGCGAGCCCATGACGCCGGGTTTCACCCGTATCCGCCAAGCGGGCGAGGCTCTTTCTGTGCTGATCCTGATGAGCGACGGCCAGGTGGCATACGGCGATTGTGCGGCAGTACAGTATTCCGGGGCCGGCGGCCGGGAGCCGCTGTTTCACGCCCCGGCGCTGCAGGCCCTGATCGAAGAGCAGGTGGCGCCGCGTTTGGAAGGCCAGCCCCTGGAGAGCTTTCGCGCGCTGGCAGCCCAGCTGGACGCCATGCGGCGGGCCGATGGGAGCGCGCTGCCTCTGGCTTTGCGTTACGGGGTGACCCAGGCTTTGCTCTCGGCGGTGGCTCTGGCCCACAAGGAGGCCATGGCGGAGACCATCGTGCGGGAGTACGGGCTGCCCTGGCAGATCCGGCCGGTCCCCATTTTCTGCCAGACCGGCGACGACCGTTACCTGAACGCCGACAAGATCATCCTGAAACGGGCCGATGTGCTGCCCCACGGGCTCATCAACAATGTCGAGGAGAAGCTGGGCCGCCGCGGTGAGAAGCTGCGCGATTACGTGGCGTGGCTGCGGCGGCGCATCCAGACCCTGGGTGGGCCGGACTATCATCCCACGCTGCATATCGATGTCTACGGCACGCTGGGGCTGGCTTTTCAGGACGACTTGGCCGCCATCACCGAGTATTTGGCAGATCTGGCGCAGGTGGCGGCGCCTTTCCCCCTGCGCATCGAGGGGCCTGTGGACATGGGGGACCGCGGCCGGCAGATGGAGGCGCTGGCTGCCCTGCGCCGCCGCCTGGATGCCCAGGGCGTCCCCGTGCAGATTGTGGCGGACGAGTGGTGCAACACCCTGGAGGACATCCGGGCGTTCGTGGACGCCCGGGCCGGCCATATGGTGCAGATCAAGACTCCCGATTTGGGGGGCTTTCAGGATATCATCGAGGCTGTGCTATACTGCAAGGGCCACGGCATGGGCGCCTATTTGGGCGGCACCTGCAACGAGACCGACCGTTCGGCTCAGGTCTCCGTCCACGTGGCCATCGCCACTCAGCCCGATCAGATGTTGGCCAAGCCCGGTATGGGGGTCGACGAGGGGCTCTCCATCGTCTACAATGAAATGCAGCGCACTTTGGCCCTGTTGCGCCACAGGCACGGCTGAGGAGGAATGGGTGTGCTTGTGAGCCTGGACCGGGCGGTGTATTTCGCCCCCCGGGGGCGTAAACGGCTGATGTACCTCGGCAGCCTCATCAGCCAACGCTACCTCCATCCCGATGACCGGCTCATCGGCCTCGTGGGCGACGTGGGAGCCGGAAAGTCTTTGCTGATCCGGGGCATGTTCCCGGGGCTGGTCTTGACCAACGACGACAACGGCATCAACGTGCGGCCGCTGCCGCTTCTGGAAGATGCCGAAACGGAGCATTTCACCTCGCATACCTACCACGTGGATGTCCGTTTCGAGCTGGGATTCACCGCCGCCGGCCGCCTGGCGGAAGCCACCGCCGGTCTCCACCCTGGCCGACGCCTCGGCCGGCTCCCCGATGCGCAAGGGGCCCGTGCAAAACATGGGCACTGCCGCACATCGCGGGGGCGACCGGCCGCCACCGTACTGCCCCCCAGGACGTCAGTCGCCCTTTGCGGCGGCAGCTTCGCCTCCGGCGGCCTTCCCGCCCAAGCCGCCCGCGCCGCTGAAATGCTGCCACTGGCGGGCCAGCTGTTCCAGCCGCCGGTCCACCCGGCCGTTCACGGTACCTTCCGGAAAACGTCCATCCCGGCCCCGCTCCCCGGCAGGTACACCGGTCAGAAGCTCCATTCCCTCGTCGATGGTCCGGACGGCATAAATGTGAAACTGTCCCGCCTCCACGGCCTGGATCACATCCTCCGGCAGCATCAGGTCGCGCGCGTTGTCCGCAGGGATGATCACGCCCTGATCGCCCGTGAAGCCCTTCAGCTGGCAGACGCGGAAGAATCCTTCGATCTTGTGATTGACACCGCCGATGGCCTGGATCCGCCCCAGCTGGTCCACAGACCCCGTCACAGCCAGGCCCTGGCGGATGGGCAGGCCCGCGAGGCTGGAGAGCAGGGCATACAGTTCCGCGCTGGAGGCGCTGTCTCCGTCCACCCCCTCGTACATCTGCTCGAAGCAGATGGAGGCTGAAAGGCTCAGCGGCTTATCCTGGGCATAGCGGGCCCCCAAAAAGCCGCTGAGGATCATCACGCCTTTGTCGTGCAGCGCGCCGCTCAGGTTCACCTCCCGCTCGATATTGACCACGCCCGCTTCGCCCAGGAAGGTCTGGGCTGTGATGCGGGAGGGCCGCCCGAACGTGTAATCCCCCAGGTTGATCACGGAAAGCCCGTTGACCTGCCCGACCACCGCCCCGCTGACGTCGATGTAGATCAGGCCCCGCTCCATCATCTCGCGGATCTTCTCTTCGACCCGGTTGGAACGCCGGATTTTCTCGCGCAGGGCCCGGCTCACGTGCCGGGCTTCCACCAAGGGGGCACCTTCACTCTCCGCCCAGGCCCCGGCCTCATAGATCACGTCCACCAGTTCGTTGAACCGGGTGGTCAGCTTGTCCTGGCTGCCCGCCAGGAACATGCCGTACTCCACCACCCGCCCCACGCCCGTGGGGTCGAAATGGCGCAGGCCCTCGTGGGTGCACACCGCGCTGATGAACGCTGCATATTTTTGCAGGTGCTCCGGGGTGGCGTCCATCTCGCTGTCAAACTCGACCTTGATCTTGAAATACTTGCGGAAATCCTCGTCCAGCTGGTAGAGCAGCTGATACAGGCGCAGGCTGCCGATGAGGATGACTTTCAGGTCCACAGGGATGGGCTGCGGCTTCAGGGTGGCCGTAGGCACCAGGCGGTATTGTTCACCGATGTTCTCCACCTGCAGCATGCCGTTTTTCAGCGTGCGCTTCAGGGCCTCCCAAGCCAGGGGATCGGCCAGCAGATCCTGCGCCTGCAACACCAGGTAACCGCCGTTCGCGCGGGCCACAGACCCCGCCCGCACCAGGGTGAAGTCCGTGAACACGCTTCCCATCTGCCCCAGGTATTCGATCTTGCCGAAGAGGTTGTAATACGTGGGGTGGGTCTCCCAGATCACCGGCGCCCCCTGCGTATGGGCGTTGTTCACGAAAAGATTGACCTTCAGCCGGTGGAAGTAGAGGTTGCCGCCCACCGGGTCCTGGATGCCGGGAGCGACGCCCTCGCCGCCCTGCTCCTCCTCGCCGGATGTATCCCCGGCCCCGTCCCCATGCCCGGTTCCGCCTCCGGCGCCGGAGCCGGCGGGGCCGCCCTCTTCCCGAAACACGTCCAGGTGGCGGCTGAGGTCGTCCTTCAGGTCGTCCAGATAGCGGACAATGGGAGCGAAACCGGCGTATTTCTCCTTCAGGCGGTCGATGAGCGGGCCTGCGGCGAACAGCCCCACCTGCCGGTCCAGTTCTTTCAGGCGGCTCTTGGCCTCTTTCTCCAGGCCCCGCACCTGGTGGATGGCTTCGCCGATCCAGGTATGGACATGGCGCCCCTGCTCTTCAATCTGCCGGCGCTGCTCTTCCGGCAGCTGGTTGAACTCCTCTTCCCCCAGGGGATTGCCCTCCGGCGACAACGGGACGGCCACCAGGCCCCCGGGAGCATGCTTGATGGAAAAATCGCGGCTGCGGGCCTTCTCCTGCAGGTTGTGCAGGACTTCCTCGATGCGCTGCTGGACCTCCCGCACCAGCCCGGCGCGCTGCTGCTCATATTCGCTGGATTCAAAGGCGCGCGGGATGACGGAGCGGAGATCCTCCAGCAGGTCGTCCATGTCCGCCTGGAAACGCATTCCCATGCCCGGCGGCAGGCGCACTGCCACGGGCTGATCCGGCTGTTCAAAGTTATACAGATAACACCAATCGTCCGGGCAGGGCTGGCCGGCCGCTTTGGCCTGCACCGCGCTGCGGACATACGTGGCCCGGCCCGTCCCCACCGGGCCCGCCACGTAGATGTTGTAACCGCGCTGGCGCAGCCGCAGGCCGAATTCCATGGCCTCCACAGCCCGCCCCTGGCCGATGATCCCCTCCAGGGGCGGCAGCTCGGCGGTGGAGCGGAAGCTGAACAGCCCCGGCTCGCAGCGGCAGCGCAACTCCGCTGCGGCCAGTTCGCGGGCGCCTGTAACGGGCGGCGGGGAACCGGCAGGGGGCGGCGGCTCGGCCGGTGGCAAGCCGGCACGGTGGGGCAAGCGGGTCTTGCGGGGCCGGGATGCCGGCGCCGCCGGCTCGCCCGGGCCTCGACGGGATCGGGCCATGGGTCTCCCTCCCAAGCAGTCTTCAGTACCCCATTTCTTTATTGACGAGATGCAGCAGGGGTTCGCCCTGCAGGAAACGGCGCAAATTCTCGGCGAAGCTGGCCACCGCCCTGTCCATGTAGCGGGGGTTGATTCCAGCAACATGGGGCGTGACCAGAACATTCGGCATCTGGTATAACGGGCTGTCCGCGGGCAGGGGTTCCTGCTCGAAGACATCCAGGGCGGCACCATAGAGGTGCCCTTCCTGCAACGCACGGACCAAGGCTTGTTCGTCCACAGTGGGGCCGCGGCCCACGTTCACGAAAACGGCGCCCTTCTTCATGGCGGAGAACGCCCGCTCATCCAGGAAATGACGGGTCTCCGCAGTCAGCGGCAGGATGGAGACCACATAATCGCCCTCTGCCAGAGCACGGTAAAGCTGATCGGCGCCGAAGACCCGCTCTGCCATGGCGTGGGTCTCCGGCGGTACCCCGGCCTCCGGCGGGGCCGCCGCAGGCTGGGGTGCCGCCTGCCGCCGCACGGCCAACACCCGCATGCCCAGGGCGCGGGCCCGCTGGGCCACGGCGGTGCCGATGTTGCCAAAGCCCACGATGACCAGGGTGCTGCCGGCCAGCTCGCGAAGATGGGGGCCAATCTCCGCCTGTCCCCACTGAGAGCGGCGCTGGAATTGCAGGGCCAAATGGAAACCGCGGGAAAAAAAGATGAGCGCGCCGAGCACGTGTTCCGCAATGCCAGTGGCTGCGGTCCCCGCGGAGCGTGTGAGAAGGACGCCGCTTTGCCGCAGCTCCGGAGTGATGCTCTGATCCACGCCGGCAAAAAGGGAGTGCACCCAGCAGAGATGCGGAGCGCGCCGTAGATCCTCCGGGCGGATGGTACGGGTGAACAAAACCTCCGCCCGGGGCAATTCCGCCTCGTACTGTTCCCGGTCTTGCGCCCACACGAATTGCACCTGGGTGGACGGAAACTGCTGGCGAAGGGCCTCAACGTGCCCGGGCAGCAGGGAAAGGGTACCTCCCGGGCCAGGGGCTAGGCCTAACAAAACACGGGTCATGAAAGCCAAAACCTCCTCGTATGGCCGGCGCCGGCCTGGGGTTCCCTCCTGGAGGCAGGGGCCGGCCCAGAGCGTGCCGCACGGCTTATAAGGGGCCTCGGACCAGAATTCGCCCAGCGGTCCCGGAGTTCCTCCGCCCCGGCGGCCTTTCCTTCTGCCGCCTCCCGGTGGTACAATCGGTGGGATGGCTTCGCGCTCAGCCAATCTTCGGATGACCAGGAGTGACCTGCGTGGAAGACGACAACGCCTTGACTGTCAACTTGCTGGGTACCGGACCGATTGCGCTGCCGCCCGGGGCCCGGGCCCTGGATGCCTTGCGTTACGACCGCCTGCCGCGGCGCTCCCCCATCGTGGCCGCCCGGGTGAATAACGCCCTGAAAAGCCTGCAGACCACGCTGACGCCCGGTTGCAGCGTGGAGTTCGTGGATTTGGAAGATGAAGACGGCATGCGGGTCTACACCCGCAGCCTGGTGCTGATTCTGGCTCGTTCCGCCCACGAGCTCTACCCTGGCTGCACCGTCAGCGTCGAGCATTCCCTGGGCAATGGGCTGTACGGGGAAATCCATTGGGAGCGGCCCCTGAAGGCCAGCGATTTCGCCAAAATCGAGGCGCGCATGCGGGAGATCGTGGCCGCCGACGAGCCCATCCTCCGCCGCCGCGTCAAGCGCGAAGAAGCCGTGGAGATTTTGCGCCAACATGGGCAGCCGGATAACGCCAGTCTGCTGGAGTATGTCACTTCCCCCACGGTGCACCTGCATGCCAGCGGCGGGTTCTGGGACTACGCCTATGGGGCCCTGGTGCCGCGCACCGGCCTTTTGACCACGTTCCGGCTGCGTTTCTACCTGCCCGGCTTCATCCTGGAGCTGCCGGAGCGGCACGATCCCACCGTCATCCCGGAATACGTGGAGCAGGGAAAGCTGGCCAATGTGTATTACGAGGCGGAACGCTGGGGCCGCATCCTGAATGTGCAGAACGTGGCGGCGCTCAACCACGTCATCGAGACCGGCCACGGCCCGGAGCTGATCCGGGTTGCCGAGGCGTTCCACGAAAAGAAGATCGCCCAGATTGCGGATCAAATCGTCGCTAATCTGGATCGCATCCGCATCGTGCTCATCGCCGGCCCGTCTTCGTCCGGGAAGACCACGTTCGCCCAGCGGCTGGCCATTCAGCTGCGGGTCAATGGGATCCTCCCGGTGCCCATCTCCATGGACAACTACTTCGTGGAGCGGGAAAAGACGCCGCGGGACGCCGAAGGCAACTATGATTTCGACTCCCCGGCCGCCCTGGACCAGGAGCTCTTCAACGACAATCTGGCCAAACTGATCCAGGGCGAGGAAGTGGAGCTGCCCACCTTCAACTTCATGACCGGGAAGCGGGAATACAACGGGCGTGTGGTGCGCTTGACGCCCCGGCATCTGGTGGTGGTGGAGGGCATCCACGGCCTCAATGACCGGCTGACCTCCACGATCCCCCAGGGGCGCAAATTCAAGATCTATGTCAGCGCCCTGACCCAGCTCAATTTGGACCGGCTGAACCGCATCCCCACCACGGACGTGCGGCTTTTGCGCCGCATTGTCCGCGACCATCAGTTTCGCGGGCATTCGGCCTTGAGCACCCTGCAGATGTGGGAGTCTGTGCGGCGGGGCGAGCAGCGGAACATCTTCCCCTTCCAGGAAGCGGCGGATGTGATGTTCAATTCCGCGCTGGTCTATGAACTGGCCGTGCTGAAAAAGTACGCCGATCCTCTGCTCGCGGAGATCCCCCCCACCGCCCGGGAGCACGCCGAGGCGCGCAGATTGCGAAAGTTCCTCAGCTATTTCGCCTCTTTGGATGACAAGGACATCCCAGCCACCTCCATCGA
>JADBKO010000003.1 GCA_014896355.1 Bacillota bacterium | reverse complement strand
CTGCCACCTGGGGCAGGGCCGGCCGTGCGCCGGCCCTGTGTAGTCCAAGGCGTCCTCGCCGGCTATCCGAGCTTCCGGGGAGGTCGCACTCGCTTTCCCCGCCCGGCTGGCAGTCTTAGCGCGCCTGCGAGATGATCCGGTCCAGTTCCTCCGCCAGGGCCTTGGCAGGGCGACCTGCGAGTTTGTTTGACAGGATGGTATCCGGACTGAGGGCTGCGCCCCAGTATAGTTCGTTGGCAGAATCGTCGGGGGTGATCTTGGCCCCCTCCAGGGACGCCCCCGCAAACACGCCCTTACTCATGGAGTAGCTATAGACCGCGGCGTTCAGGTCCAAGTCGGTCCCGGCCTTGGCCTGTCGGCCCACCGGCCCGGCCGCTACCGAGACCTCACCCCCAAGAGTGATCTTCCCCTCCACGAACCCTTTGAGTCCCCGCTCGTTTGTAATAATGAGGACCAGGGCAGTGGATTGGGCACCAATCTGCGGCCCCCAGGACAGGCTGGTGATCTGCACAAAACCTGGGCCGTACCACGTTCCGGTGACCGGGTCGCGCCGCAGCACCAGGCCCTCCCCGTGGCTGGCGCCCAGCATGAGGCCGGCCTTCAGCACCGAGGGGAAGATGGCGACGCCGCGCGCCCTCTTGAGCAGGTAGGCCATGGCGGCGAAGTCTTCTTGCTGGGACATGTCCCTTAAGACCTGCAAGGACTCGTCGATTCTCTCGGTGGGAGTGCTGGCGGCCGCTGTCCCGGAGTACCCGGCCAGCGCCAGTGCCGTCGTCAGGCACAACAGGACCCACAAAGACACCATGAAGCGAGTCGTTCTCACGCGAGATACCCTCCGTTCTTTAGGTTTGCCCGCTCACGACGGTGAGCCGTCCTACTTCCCACGCGGCCACCGCCCGGCGCGTTTCAGACCCACCCTTCCCGCCGGATCATACCCAGAATGTGCGCGATTTGCCCGGCATGATACGCCTCATGATAGATGATTTGCTGGAGTAGGATACCCAGCGGGAGGGGATGCCCGTAGAAGTCCCGTTCTGCGTCAAGGTCCGCGAGCGAGAGACCGGCAACCGCCTGAACCGTGCGCATTCGGGTGGAGTCCAGATAGTCCATCAGGTCCTGCCACGCCGGCAACGCAGCCCCGGGATCAAATGCTCGGGCGCCGAAACGGCGGACAAAGGGTTCCTGCCTGATGGCGGTGCAGCACAGCCGGTCCTCCGCATCGGCAATGTGCCAGATGAGCTGTCCCAGCCCGTGCGATCCGGGAGCTGGCCGCCACAACAGTTGCTCACGGGGCAATTCGGGCAGTTCCGACGCCGTCTGCGCCGGCGCTGCGCCAGTCGCCACAGACCCCTGCAGAGCCCGCAGCAGTCCGGACCGCGAGGCTTTCAGTCCTGCCTGAATCCAATCACGGATATCCATGAACCCAGGCCTCCTTTATTAGTTCTAGATCGCGTGATGACCTACGGGGCCATAGCCGGGAGCACGTCTGTGTCCGCTGCCGCCGGCACTGGCTCCGGCCGATGACCCAGGCGGAAATTCGGGGGGCAGGGGTCAGGCTCCTGCACGCCAGCGCGAAACCGGCGCGCAGTGGCTGGGCCGGCACCTTGAAGCGGCTCCTTGGGCTCCCTCATGTCCGGGCCCTTGTCACCCTTCCGGATCCGTAGTACAATAAACGAGCGGAGCCCAGGGAAAGGATCATCGATCATCGTTTCAACGTAGACCAGCCGTGGAGAGATGGCCGAGTGGTCGAAGGCGCACGCCTGGAGAGCGTGTAAGGGGGTAACTCCTTCGTGGGTTCGAATCCCACTCTCTCCGCCATTCTCGCATTCTCAGGTTCTCGCCCTACAGGTTTCGCCCTGTGGTGGGCTTCAGTCTTGACTTTTGGCCGTGCTAGACGGGGAGTTGGCGGTGCCCTGCACCTGCAATCCGCCTTAGCAGGGTCGAACTCCCGCCCCCGGTGGTGAGCTGTGGAGCTTGCCCGAAGCAAGTGGCGTTGAAGGTTGGGTTCTGCGCAACGGGAGCCTGTGAACCCCGTCAGGTCCGGAAGGAAGCAGCGGTAAGCAGATCTTCTCGTGTGCCGCAGAGGTTCCTGGCCCGAGCTAACTGCTCCGGTTCCATCCGGAGCCAGCCATCAAAGGCGGGTGCACGGCCAGTTCAGCTTTGGCGTCGGGTTTGCGCACAGTCAGGGGCAGTGGCCGCGCCGGTTCCCAGAACCTCGCGCGGCTTTTTCCTTGCACGGGAAGGGGGGAATCCCCATGGGTTACTTATCCCTCTATCGCAAATGGCGGCCTCAGTTTTTCCGCGACGTGGTGGGGCAGGAGCACATCACCCGGACGCTGCAAAACGCCCTGGCGTCCGGACGAACGGTCCACGCCTACCTTTTTACCGGCCCCCGCGGCACCGGCAAGACCACGGTGGCCAAGGTCCTGGCCAAAGCGCTCAATTGCGAGAAGGGGCCGGCGCCGGAACCCTGTGATGAGTGCGAAAGCTGCCGGGCTATCCGCGCCGGCACGTCCATGGATGTGCTGGAGATCGACGGCGCCTCCAACCGCGGCATCGACGAGGTCCGCGACCTGCGCGAGAAGGTAAAGTTCGCACCCGCCCATGCCCGCTTCAAGGTTTATATCATCGACGAAGTGCACATGTTGACCACCGAGGCGTTCAATGCCCTCCTGAAGACCCTGGAGGAGCCTCCGGCCCACGTGGTTTTCATCTTTGCCACCACCGAGCCCCACAAAGTGCCGGCTACCATTCTCTCCCGCTGCCAGCGCTTCGACTTCCATCGTCTGAGCTACGCCGCCGTGCGGGATCAACTGCTCAAAGTGGCCGGGGCTGAGGGGATGGAGTTGGATGCCGAGGCAGCAGGGCTGTTGGCCCGTTACGCGGACGGCGGCATGCGCGACGCCTTGAGTCTGTTGGATCAGTGCCTGGCCTACGCGGCAGGAAAGCCCATCACGCGGCAGGATATCCTCGATTTGTTGGGCGTAGTGGGCGAGGAGGAGTTGGCCCGGCTGGCCCGCTCCATTCTGTCGTATGATGCGGCCACGTCCCTGGCTATTCTGGAGGAGACGGCGCAAGCCGGCAAGGATCTGGTCCAGGTGACCCGCGACTTGGTGGCTTTTTTCCGGGATCTGCTGCTGGTGCGGGCTCTACCGGACAGCGTCAACGCGGCAAATTCGGCCCCGGGGGCCAAGCCGGCGCAGCTCAGCGATTTGCTCCATCTGGATGCGACCGCTCTGGCCCTGCGGCGTGAGCTGGCGGCCCTCGCCCCGCCCGAGCGTCTTCTTCAGGTCCTCTCTGTTCTGGGCACGGCAGAGGGAGAGCTGCGGCGGGCTGGGCGCACCCGCCTGCCTTTGGAAGTAGCATTGGTGCGCCTGAGTTTGCCCGGCTCCTGGACGGAAGAGCGCACTGCTGCGAGGAAGGCAGAGGCCAACCCTGGTCCGCTCGAGACCGGGAACGCCCCGCCCCGACCCGGCCGGCGGGGCCCCGCGGGCCCAGCAGAGCAGGAGCCTGCTTCAGTCTCCAGTCTATCCGGAGCTCATGGTGCCGGAGCTCATGGTGGCCGGCAGGAGCCTGACGGCAGCGCACCTGCGGCCGGCGGGGATCAGCATGCCGCTATCTGGGAGCAGTTCCTGGCAGGTCTGGAAAGCCAGCAAAAGCGCACGCTGCGCGCTCACTACGCACAGGGCGGGCGCTTGATGGCTTTTGACGGTCACCGGTTTTGGGTCCAATTCCGGGCGCCTTTTCACAGAGACGCTGCCTCTCACCCGGACAACCTGCGCTCAGCGGAACAGGTGTTGCAGCACATTGCCGGGCATAAGGTGGAATTGGTGTTGACCTTGCCAGGCGAACCCAGACCTGACACGGGCGGCGGTGGCGGGCAACCGGGGCATGCCAGGGCGGAGAATGCCGGGCCCTCTGAGAAGCCTGCCGAAGAACCGGGGCCGGCGCCTGCTGCAGACGAGGCCCCACGGAAGGGCCCGCCCCCGCAGGATGAAGCGGTACGGGCTGCGAGGCAGCTTTTTGGGGATGACCTCGTGGTCGTCGATCCCTGACGCCTGCGGGCTGTGACGAAGCGTTCCGGCGACCGACCGTCCCGGCGAGGGGCCGATCCGGCGAGGGGACCATTCCCAGTGAGTCTCTAGATCCGTCGCCACGCAGCCTCTTTGTTTTGCCAGTCCTTTCCATGCAAGGGGGATGTCTGTGAGCTTCAACATCCAAAAAATGCTTAAGCAGGTCCAGAAGGCTCAGGAGGACATGCAGCGGGTCCAGGAGGAACTGAAGGACCGCGTGGTAGAGGGCACCGCCGGCGGTGGTATGGTCAAGGTGCAGGTGAACGGAAAACAGGAGGTCGTCTCCATCCAGATCGATCCGCAGGTGGTGGACCCCGACGATGTGGGCATGCTGCAGGATTTGGTTCAGGCCGCCGTCAATGAGGCGTTGCGCCAGTCCCAGGAGATGGCTGCCAACGAGATGGCCAAGATCACCAGCGCCCTAGGAATTCCCAAAATTCCCGGGCTCCCGGGGATGTAGCCTGCGGCCTTGCTGAGGTGACGGCCTTTGTTGTACCCTGAACCTATGGCCCGACTCATGGCTGAGCTCGGGCGTCTGCCAGGCGTAGGGCCCAAGACTGCCCAACGCCTGGCTTATCACATTTTGCGTATGCCCAGGGAGCAAGCCCAGGCCCTGGCAGACGCCATCGTTCGCCTGCGGCAGGAGATCCGTTATTGTTCGCGCTGTTTCAATCTCACGGACGTGGATCCGTGCCGGATCTGCCAGGATTCGTCCCGGCAGCAGGACGTGCTGTGCGTGGTCCAGGAACCCCGCGACGTGATGGCCATCGAGGGCACCCGCGAATATCATGGCCTCTATCATGTGCTGCATGGCGCCCTGTCGCCTCTGCAGGGCATCGGCCCGGAGAACCTGCGCATCAAAGAGCTTCTGTCCCGGCTTCAGCACGAACCCATCCAAGAAGTCATCGTGGCCACGAACCCAACCGTGGAAGGGGAAGCCACCGGCCTGTACATTGCCCGGCTCGTGCGCCCTCTGGGGATCCGCACCACCCGTCTGGCCCAAGGCCTGCCCATGGGCGCTGATCTGGAGTACACCGACGAGGCCACCTTGGCTCAGGCTCTGGTTGGGCGTAAAGAGATCAGCTAAAAGAATAATTTTCCACCTTTCGGCCTATACTCCAGACTGTGGTCTATATCCAGGGCCCGCAGGAGCGATCGGCAGTCGATCGGCCGGGTCCTGCACAGAGCCGTTGCCGGAGTCCCGGCCTGGAAAGGTGGACGAGGATGGGAGCTCCATACCGCCAGTGGTTCTCCGGGGTGAGCGAGCGCCTGGTGCGTTGGGGGCAGTCTGCCTCTAGAGCGTTGCATGTGGAGGAGACCGCCGCGGCTCGCTCGCGCCGGCAAACGTCTGCTGAAAAGGAGAGATGCAAGGAAGACGCTGCGCTGATGGCCAGCATCGCCGCAGCCCGACGGGAATGGCAGCAGGCCTACCGTTGTTTCCAGAACGCCACGGATCCTGATCTCATCGACGTGGCCATTTTGAACCTGGGGGCGGCGGAGCGCCGCTACATGTACCTGCTGAAGCTGGCCCGGCTGCGCGGCTTGGCGGTGGAGGTGGATCTGTCGCGACTGCAGACTCAGGTGTAGAGCTCGACCATGGCGCCACGCCAAACGTCACATCGCACTAAACTTCGCATCACGCTAGACTTCGCATCACGCTAAACTTCACATAGGGAAGAAAAAACACCTCGCCTCAAGCAGGACCATCATTCTTTTCCGAAGAAATCATAAATAGAATCTATTCTGCCGGACGGGGGAGGAGGCGGCGGCCCTGTGGAAATCGTCGTGGAGCGGGTGCCCTCCCGGGTTGTGGCGGAGGAGATGCCTGCGCGGCGGGCGGGCAGCAAAGGTCTTCCAGGCAGGCGGGCGGTGATTCTGGCCGGCGCCCGCACGGCATTCGGCGTACTGGGCGGTAGCCTGCGGGACGTCCCCGCCGTTCAGCTGGGCAGCCGGGCCATTGCCGCCGCCCTCGAAAGGGCCGGGGTTCCCCCGCGGCAGGTGGACTACGTGTGGATGGGGCAGGTGCTCCAGGCCGGCACCGGGCAGGTGTCTTCGCGCCAAGCCAGCATTGGCGCCGGGCTCCCGGTGGAGGTGCCCTCGGAAACCATCAACAAAGTGTGCGCCTCTGGGCTGCGGGCAGTGAACCTGGCCGAGACCGCCATCCGCGCCGGAGATGTGGAAGTGGCTGTGGCGGGCGGCATGGAGAGCATGAGCCAGGCTCCATACCTGGTGGCAAAAGCGCGCTTTGGCCATCGCATGGGCCATGGCACGCTGGTGGACGCCTTAATCCAGGACGGCTTGTGGTGCCCGTTTGGCAACGTACATATGGGCGTTCACGGCAACCGCATGGCGCGGGAGTTCGGCATTTCCAGGCAAGAGCAGGACGCCTGGGCGTACCGCAGCCACATGCGGGCCTTGGCCGCCCTACGGTCCGGCGTTCTGGCGCAGGAGATTGTGCCGTTCCCGGTGCCGCAGAAGAAGGGGGAGCCCGTTCTCTTCGCCCAGGACGAAGGGATCCGGCCCGATACCAGTCTGGAGAAGCTGGCTAGTCTGCCGCCCGTGTTCGAACCGGACGGAACCATCACCGCCGGCAATGCTCCTGGAATCAACGACGGTGCCGCCGCGCTGGTCTTGATGGACGAGTCCTTGGCCCGGGCCGAGGGCCGGCAGCCCCTGGCCCGCATCCTGGCCCACGCGGCCGTGTCCGCGGAGCCTCCCTACCTGGCCACCGTTCCGGCCCTGGCAGCCCAACGGGCCGTGGCCAAAGCCGGGCTGACCATGGCGGATGTGGGGCTGGTGGAAGTCAACGAGGCCTTCGCGGCGGTGGCCATCGTCAGCACCCGGCTGGCAGGCTGGGACGAGGAGCGGGTGAACGTGAACGGCGGAGCAATCGCCCTGGGGCATCCCATCGGCGCCAGCGGGGCCCGTATCCTTCTGACGTTGGTTCTGGAGATGCGCCGTCGGCAGGTGGAATTCGGCCTTGCCGCCATCTGCAGCGGCGCCGCCCAGGGCGAGGCCACGCTGGTCCAGCTGCTGCCCTGAAGGGGTCAGGGACGGGAATGAGCAACAGGCGTGCCGGAGTATTCGGGAAGGAGGCCGCCCAATGGAACGGATGACGGATTCCCCGGTGAACCCGGCGGGGGAAGCCAGGCCGGAGGGCCCGGCAGTTGGCTCTGAAATCTTCCGGGCCTTCGTGGCGGGTGCGGGACAGATGGGCGCCGGCATTGCCCAGGTTTTGGGGCAAGCCGGGCTCTCCGTCTACCTGTACGACCTAAACCAGGAGCTGGCCCAGAGGGGTTACGAAGTCATACACCGCAATCTGGCCCGTAGTGTGGCCAAGGGGCGCCTCCGGGAAGAGGAGCGTCAGGCGGCCCTGGGCAGGATCCGGGCCGTCTGCGACCTGTCGGAGGCGGCTCAGGCGGACCTGGTCGTCGAAGCCATCGCCGAGGACCTGCAGGCGAAGGCCGAGCTCTTCCGGCGTTTGGACCAGCTGGCTCCGCCTCAGGTCATCTTCGCCAGCAACACGTCTTCCCTTTCCATCACCCGCCTGGCTGCGTCCACCCGTCGGCCGGAGCGCTTCGTAGGCCTGCACTTCATGAATCCAGTGCCCGTCATGTCCCTGGTGGAGGTCATCCGCGGGCAGCTGACGAGTCCGGAGACCTTTCGCACGGCCTGGGGGCTGGTGGTGCGGCTGGGGAAAACCCCGGTGGAAGTGCAGGATTATCCCGGGTTCGTGGCTAATCGCGTCTTGATACCCATGATCAACGAGGCCATATTCTGCGTCATGGAGGGTGTGGCGAAACCGGAGGACGTCGACACGGTGCTCAAGCTGGGCGCCAACCATCCCATGGGTCCATTGCAGCTGGCCGATTTTATCGGGCTGGACACCTGCCTGGCCATCCTGGACGTGATGTACCGCGATCTGGGGGATCCCAAATACCGGGCTGCGCCGTTGTTGCGGCGGATGGTCCAGGCCGGCCTGCTGGGGCGTAAGAGCGGCCGGGGCTTTTACCAGTATGCGTAGAATGGGGCCGGAAACGCATGCGGTTCTTGTGGCACGGATCCGCCAGCTACACTCTGCAGCTTGGCGGACGCTGTTTTCTGGTAGACCCGCACTTCTCGCGGGCGGGCGACTATGGCGCCTGGTATGTGGCCAACCTCAAGGCACCGGCTGTGTCGGAATACCTGACCGCGATTCAGCCGGACTGGGTGCTCATCACTCATTCCCACTTCGACCACTTTGACCTGCGCACTGTGCGACAGTTGGTGGATCACAGCCGGGCGCAGTTCGTGGGCCCGCCGGAGGTGACCCGGGTCATTGCCCGCAGTTTCGGTGCTGAACCCCAGCGTCTGTGGCCTCTGGATCCAGGGGGATGGGCCGAGTTGCCGGTGAACGGAGGTCAGTTGATCCTCCGGGCCCACGCCGGGGTCCATTGGCTCACAGGCGAAGAAGGGGAAGCCGAGGCACTGCGGCTGGCCTCGAAACGGGATGTTTATGGGCTTTTTCCTTGCGGCGGGGCCATGCTCTCCTACGAACTGCGCTGGGAGAACGGTGCCGGCCGGGGCCTTTCGGTCTACCTCACGGGGGATACGGAACTGTCTGGTATCCCAAAGGGGCCTGTCCGGGCAGACGTGATGGTGGCGAATGTGGGAGATCTCATGATGCATCCGGTACGTAAGCTTCCTGCCAAAGCCATGATGAGTCCCGAAGAGGCGGCCGTGGCCGCCGGGTGGTTGGGCGCCGGATGGGTGATCCCGGTGCATTGGGACTTTCCAGGCTTTTTGAGGCCTCTCACTTATCCGGTGGTGGCCGCTCGATTCCACGGCCAGAAGCCCCGGGCCCGGCTGGTGGAGCCCATGCCTGGACGGTGGGTGGAGATTCCGGCATGATCCCGGACGCGTGGGCCCGGCGCGGTGCGCCGGCGAGGACGATACGGAGTCGTTTTTTCCGGTAAAGGCGTCAAAAAACGCGCATGCGGGCGTGTGAGAGAGCAGTGAGAAGGATGAAGGGGACCGGCGGGGTTTACCGCCTGAGGCGGTCTCAAGTGGCGCTGGCAAAAACCAGCGATCCCGGGTAAAATAGTTCTGTGTATTGTAGCACAAGTTTCAGCCCCGTCAGTCCGGGGCGTTCCGTCAGGAGGTGTGGATAGATGATGAGGAACCGGGGGATGACCACGACGCTGTTCGTGCTGGCAGCTAACGCCAAAGGGCTGAGGGCCCAGGTCGGCACCCCAGGGGTTGCCGTGCTTGTGCCTGCCGGAGAGTCTGGCGCAACCCGAACCACTTTCTTCACCCATCCGCACCCCTCCTTGTGCCTCAGCTCCTGTTCCTAGGCCTGGACGGAATTCCCGCCAGGCGGTCGCCAAAGGGAAGGAGCCGCGGGGCAGGCCCGGAAGGGCCCACATAAGCCAGTGTGCGGCCATGGGTGAAGGCAGCCGAAAACCCATGGCCGTTTTCTTTTGGGCAGCAGGAGCATGCCGGGTGTGCGGCGTAGTGTGCCCCAGCCATGGGTTCGCAAAGCAAGCGGATCCATGGCTTTTTTGTTCTAGAACTTTGAACGAAACCAAGGAGGAGATCGCGGTACCGTCGACCCAGGAAGGCCCTCATTGCAAGACCATGTGTATCAAAAAGCGGTGACAGATGCGTTGTTGCGGTGGTACGGCTTGCGCTAGACCACCGCAACCGCCCCGGATGGGAGGAGAAGCGATGCTTTCACAGGACGTCCGCGGTGCTGCCGGATCACCGGCGCCGGCGAAACCTTTGCGGCCGGAACGGGCTTTGGCCGACAGCGCCGCCAAGCTCACCGTAAACCCGGGCGAAGGCTGTGAGACGCCCGTCGGCAGGAGTAGCCGTTACCTGAACGCAGCGCACGTCCTGCCGGCGGAACTCATCGAAAAAATCCAGCAGTACATCGACGGCGTAGAGATTTACATCCCGCGGCGGTCCGAAAGCCGGCTGGGCTGGGGCGAACGTACAGGAGCCCGGCGGGCGCTGGCCTTGCGCAATCGCGAAATCCGCCGGCGCTACTGGGCGGGCAGCTCCATCGAGGAACTCATGGAGGAATTCAATCTGGGATACGACAGCATCCGCAAAATCATCTACCAGCGCTGATGCGCGCCGGGTAGCCGACCAAAGGGTCCAAGGGTTCGTTCTACCGTTGCATCATGGCCCGGAAAGCCGCCAGGCGGGAGACCACCCAGCGGTAGATCAGGTAGACCAGAAGCAGCGCCCACAAGGGCGAGAACCCGAAGGATAGGATGGCGTCATATAGACCGTGGGCGGCGGCGGCCATCAGAAAGCCGCGCCACAGATGCGGACGGCCGCCGCCGAACACGGCTTCCCCCCAGTAGGCCCCTACCAGGCCGGAAAAGGAGGCATGGGCCAGGGTGGCCACAAAAGCGCGGGCGACGCCGACCTGCAGGCCGAACACATAGACGTAGAGGAGGTTTTCCAGGGCGGCGAAGCCCAGCCCCGTACTGGCCATGTAGAAGATGCCGTCGGTCAGTTCATCGAATGCCGGCTGATGCCGGGTGGCGGTCCTGGCCGCGAGGAACTTGGCGCCTTCCTCGATGACTCCGATCATCAGGAAGCCCAGTAGGGATGGATGCGATACCCAGGACCGGAAGGGCAGTTCGAGAAGCCCCGCGGGAAACACCGCCAGGCTTCCGAAGAGAAACGCCCGCAAGACCAGGGCCTTGGGTTCCGGCTGCCCCCGATCCAGCCGATAGAAGTACAAAAGCCACAGAAGGCCCGGACCGAAAGAAACCAAGAGCAGAACCCAGGTGTGCACAGAAACGTCCGCCTCCCGCCGGTGCCGTGTGCCGGAATGCGCGGGGACCGGCCCACCCGCACACGGCGCCGTGGGGGCCAGGCGCCCGGCTAATCTCTTCCTTCAATGTATTTCTCCGCCTCGGCGGCGGCCACAGCCCCATCGGCAACGGCGGTGACCAGCTGCCGCAAGGGCTTTTGGCACACATCGCCGGCGGCGAAAAGGCCAGGGATGGAGGTTCGCTGCCGGGCGTCGGCGGCGATGTAGCCCCCCTCGGCCAAGGGCAGGAACCCCTCCAGGAATGCCGTATTCGGCCGCATCCCCACGTAAATGAACACGCCGTCCACAGGCAGGAGGCTTTCCTTTTGCTGGACCTTGTCCCACAGGACCAGCCGCTCCACCTTGCCTTGACCTTCGATGCGGCGCACCACCGTGTTCCAGATAAAGCGGAACTTGGGGTTGGCGAAGGCCTCCTCTTGAAGGGATTTTACGGCCCGGAGCTGGTCGCGGCGGTGGATCACCGTGACGGAACTGGCGAACTTGGTCAGAAACATGCCTTCGGTCAGGGCGGAGTCGCCGCCGCCCACCACGGCCACGGCTTTATCCTTGAAAAAGGCTCCGTCGCAGGTGGCACAGTACGACACTCCCCGGCCCCGCAGCTCGCTTTCGCCCGGGACGTCCAGGGTGACAGGGTTGGCGCCGGTGGCCACGATCACGGTCCTGCCTGTATAGGGTCCGTCCAGGGTCTGCACCTCAAATAGGGCATCGGTCTTCTGGACCTTTTCCACCTCAGTATAGACAATCTCCGCTTCGAACTTGCGCGCTTGCTCTTCCAGCAGCTGGGAGAGCTCAGGCCCGGTGATTCCCTTGGGGAAGCCGGGATAATTGTCAATTAGATCCGTGCTGGCTGCCTGTCCGCCGGGAACGCCCTTTTCCAGCACCACCGTCTTCAGCCGGGCGCGGCCCGCGTAGAGGGCGGCTGTGAGGCCCGCGGGGCCGCCACCGATAATGATGACATCATATACCGGAGCAGCATCACTCATGGGTGCGGTTCCTCCCTGTCCGTGGGGACGTTGATGTAAGCACCTGGGATACCCATCCAGGTATCCATGCCCATTATAGTCTTTCCCACCCTTCCGGCCAAGAGCTTTTCCGATCCCAAGAGCTTTTCCGATCGGGCCTTCCCTTGGCAACCCCCGGACCCCGTGCTAAAATGATGGGCGGACGGAAGGGGGGATCGCGATGTCCGGGCATTCCAAGTGGGCAAACATCAAACACCAGAAGGAAAAGACAGACGCTCAGCGGGGCAAGGCGTTCACCAAGATCACCCGGGAGATCGTGGTGGCGGCCAAGCAGGGCGGCGGCGATCCAAAGGCCAATATGCGCCTGCGCATGGCCATCCAGAAGGCCCGGTCCGTGAACATGCCCATGGAAAACATCCAGCGGGCCATCAAGCGGGCTTTGGGCGCGACCGAGAGTGAGGCCTACGAAGAGGCGGTTTACGAGGGATACGGTCCTGGCGGCGGGGCCATTATGCTGGACATCCTCACGGATAACCGCAACCGCACAGCCGGGGAGATTCGTTACCTTTTCAGCAAATTCGGGGGGAATTTGGGCGAGGCCGGTTGCGTGGCCTGGATGTTTGACACCCGGGGCCTGATCGTGGTGCAAAAGGAAGGGTGTTCGCTGTCCGAGGATGACCTGATGATGGCAGCCCTGGAAGCCGGAGCCCAGGATGTCCAGGCCGCCGGCGATGTGTACGAGATTCTGACGGAACCCGGGGACCTGGAGAAAGTCCAGGAGGCCTTGGAAGCCAAGGGCATCTCCATTCTGGAAGCGCAGGTCAGCCGCATTCCCAAGACCACCGTGGATTTGAACGCGCAGGACGCCGCCAGGGCCGCCCGTCTGGTGGAGGCTCTAGAGGATCACGACGACGTCCAAAACGTATATGCCAACTTCGACGTAGCCGCAGGCAGCGGTGAATAAATCTGCCAGCATAGGACAGGCTCAAAGAAGAGGGCCCATGGCGAAGACCCTCTTTTTTGGGAGGTTTGTCCTGTGCGTTTACGGGGTCGCGCTTTTTGGTGGGCGGCGGGTTTGTTGCTGGCAGGGGCGCTGGTTGTAGGCGGCGGCACGGCGGGATATCTGGCTCTTTCGGGCCGGGCACCGGAGACGCCGGCCCAGGAAAGCACTGCCGCCCAAGCTCAGCGGGCGGAGACCCGCTCCCTGGCTGGGGCGGACAGAGGCCAGATCCGGATCCGGCCGGGGGCAGTGGTGGAGCGCCGCCTCTTTTATACCTTTGACCAGCACCAGGTGGTCCAGCTGGTTCCGGTACCCCCAGCCTGGGTGGGCCTGAGCCTGGAGGAGTTGCGGCGCCGCCATCCGGAGGCGGTGATCACTGCCGATGACCCCCGCCGCCTGGTCTGGTGGCAGTCTGTGCAGGGGTTTTGCCCGGAGGACGCAGCTGCCCGCTACGTAGGGATCGACGGCGAGCAGATCGCCGTCTTCCAGGGGCGCCCGGGGATGCGCCGCATTGTGGTGCAAAGAACCGGCATCCCCATCCGCTGGATGCCGGACGAGGAGATCCGCAGATTGCAGCAGGGGATCCCTGCCGCCACCCCTCAGGAACTGCAGGAGATCCTGCAGGGGCTGGCCTCCATCAGCGGGAAGTAAGCCCCTGTCCGGCCGCGGTGGCCACCGCCCCGCGGGGTTGCCGGCGTCGTTCCGGCCGGTCTTCCAGGACCCGGGAGCAGGAGAACAGATGTTTCTGGCGAATCCTGCCACCTGGGAAGGAGGGCGTAGGCTTTGCGCATTCTCGGGCTGGATCCGGGCACTGCCACCACCGGCTACGGCGTGATCGACACGGATGGCAACCGGGCCAAGGCGGTGGATCACGGGGCCGTTTATACCTCCAGCGAGCAGCCGCTTCCCCAGCGGGTGCTTTCTTTGTTTGAACAGATCAGCAGCATTATGGATCGCTGGCGTCCCGATGCCGTGGCCGTGGAGGAAGTGTTCTTCAACCGCAACGTGCGTTCCGCACTGGCCGTGGGACAGGCCCGGGGGACGTTGTTGCTGGCCGCTGCCCAGCGGAACATTCCGGTTTTTTCGTACACTCCTCTGGAGGTCAAAATGGCCTTGACAGGCCAAGGCCGCGCCCCTAAGGAACAAGTGGGGTTTATGGTACGGGCGCTCCTGCGTCTGCCGGAGATTCCCCGGCCGGACGATGCGGCGGATGCGCTGGCGCTGGCCGTCTGTTGTTGGCACAAGCAACCTTGGGACCAGAAAGTCCGGCAGGCCCGGGCAGGCCAGGTGCGTTCGGCGCCGGAGAGCCGCGGAGGCCCGGCGAGCCCGGCAGGAGTTGGAGAAACGTCGTGATCGGCTGGTTGAAAGGTACACTTTTGCGCCTCGTACCGGAAGGCTGCCTGATCGACACCGGCGGAGTGGCATACCTGGTGCGGGTGCCCCAGCCCGTGCAACAGACGTTTCCAGGCCCAGGTTCGCCCGTGAGCTTGGCAATCTATACCCTGGTCCGGGAGGACTCCTGGCAGTTGTTCGGCTTCCCTACCTGGGAGGAGCGGTCGCTTTTCGCCACTTTGCTGGGGGTCAGCGGCGTAGGGCCCAAGGCCGCCCTCAGCCTGCTCTCTACGCTGCCCTGGCAGGAACTGGTGGTGGCCGTGGCCCGCTCGGACGCAGAGGCGTTGGCACAGGCTCCCGGCGTGGGGCGCAAGACGGCGGAGCGGATCGTGGTGGAACTGCGGGAGAAGCTGGCAGCTAGCTTGGCCGCAGCTGCACCGGGGGGTGCTCCTCCGGGACGAGCCTCCGGGCGGAGGGGCAGGGGGGCAGGAACGACCGAAGGGGCTCGAGGCCGGGCAGGCGATTCCGGCGGTACGGTGCTTCCGGCACCCGGGGCGGAAAGAGCCACCGGCCCTGGCGGACCCGCCGGGCCGGGCACGTCGGCAGCTTCGCCTGGCCTCCGCGGAGAGGCCAACCCGGCGGAACCCCCGGCGCGGGAAGCCGGAGGGCTGTGGGCCGCGGCCCGCGATGCGGTGTTGGCCCTCTTGAGCCTCGGTTACAGCCAGCAGGAGGCTCGGGCCGCGGTTCAGGCGGTATTGGGCGCGGGATCCGGGGCTACGGACGGAGAGGGCGAGCCGGCCGCCGGCCGGAACCCCGCCCCGGGGGGCGGACAGGCGGGCGCCGGCGGCGCAGACTTGGATGCAGGCCAGCTGGTACGCCGGGCTTTGCGCTGGCTGGCGGCGGCAGGGACCGGCGAAGCCCGTTCCTGATGCCGCCGGGCTGGTGCGGCCTGTTGTGGTTCCGCGGCTCGGGCAGGTGGACGAAGGGAGAAGGCAGGGCTTGTCTTTGAAAGAAAGTGACCAGGAGCGAGTCCTGGCTCCGCAGCGGCGCCCGGAGGACGACGATGCCGAGCCGGGTCTGCGCCCGCGGACCCTGGATGAATACGTAGGTCAGGAGGCAATCAAAGAAAACCTGCGGGTTTTCATGCAAGCCGCCCGGCAGCGCGGGGAACCCTTGGACCATGTGCTGCTGCACGGGCCGCCGGGGCTGGGAAAGACCACGCTGGCGGCCATCATCGCCCACGCCATGCAAAGAAGTCTGCACATGACGTCCGGCCCTGCCATCGAGCGCCCGGGCGACGTGGCGGCGATTCTGACCAGCCTGCAGCCTGGCGATGTATTGTTCATCGATGAGATCCACCGCCTTCCGCGCGTGGTGGAGGAGATCCTTTATCCAGCCATGGAGGATTTCCGGCTGGACATCGTGATCGGCAAGGGACCGGGCGCCCGTTCGGTGCGCCTGGACATTCCCCCCTTCACGTTGGTGGGCGCCACGACCCGGGCCGGATCGTTGACCTCTCCTTTGCGGGACCGCTTCGGCGTCGTGTTCCGACTGGACTATTACCGCCCCGCGGAGTTACAGGAGATTGTGACCCGTTCCGCGCGGCTGCTGGACGTGGACATCGATGCGCAAGGCGCGGCGGAGATCGCCCGCCGCTCGCGGGGAACCCCCCGCATCGCCAACCGGCTCCTGCGCCGGGTGCGAGACTTTGCCCAGGTCCGTGCCGGCGGCCGGATCACCCTGGCTGTGGCCCGTGAAGCCCTGACATCCATGGCTGTGGATGAGATGGGCTTGGACAGCCTCGACCGCCGCCTGTTGGGCACCATCCTGGACCAGTTCGGCGGGGGCCCGGTGGGAGTGGAGACCCTGGCCGCCGCCGTGGGGGAGGAGGCGGAGACCATCGAGGACGTCTATGAGCCGTTTCTGCTTCAGATCGGCTTTTTGGCCCGCACGCCCCGGGGGCGGATGGTGACTGCGGCAGCGTGCCAGCATCTGGGCCGTCCGTTTCCCTCGCGCCGGCCCGGACCCGGGAGCGCCGGGGCTGGCCAGCCAGTGCGGCGTGGGGAAGTTCCGGGGGAGCAGGTGCTGTTCTAGGAAGTGGGGAAGGGGAGGTGCTCATTGGCGCGTCTGCTTTTCTGGACCGGCGTTCTCTTTCTGCTGGCTGCGCTGGTGGTCCGGGTGTGGGAGGGCCTTCCTGCCGGCTGGCGCTGGCTGCCTTTCCATCTGCCGGGCGATGTGGTCATTCACAAGGGGAGCTTTACCTTTTTCCTGCCCATCACCACCAGCATTCTGTTGAGCTTGCTCCTGACGCTCATTTTATGGCTGTTGCGGCGTTGAACACGGTGGTCCGGGCCTGCGGGCGCTCCGTCACCGAGGGAAAGGACCCACGACCCAATGCCTGAGTACTTCAGCGTGGAAGCCGTTGTGCTCCAATCTCGACCGTTGGGCGAGGCGGACAACCTGCTCACCCTTTATACCCGGGAGGCCGGCCGTTTCAACGCCGCTGCCCGGGGCGTACGGAAGCCTCGGTCCCATCTGGTGTCCCTGGCCCAGCCCTTTGTCCACGCCCGGCTCTATTTGTTCCGGGGCCGCACTCTGCCTGGGCTGGCCCAGGGGGAGGTGTTGCAGGCCTTCCGCGGCCTGCGCGGAGATCCGGCGCTGTGGGCCGCTGCCAATGTGGTGGCCGACGTTTGCCAAGCGTTGACCCTAAGCCAGGAACCCAATGTTTCTTTGTTTCAGCTGCTGCTGTGGGTTTTGCAGGTGCTGGAAGCGACGGCGCCGGGGTTCCGGCAGCTCCGGCCTTCCCCGGCTCCAGAAGGCGCGCCCGGGCCGCCGCGGCAGGCTCTGGTTGCGCAGGTTCAGGCCCTGAGTGTATTCGTCCTGGCAGCCTTGCGCATACTAGGCTTCGGACCGCATTGCCAGGATTGTGTGGAGTGCCACCGGCCTGTGACAGGAGAGGGGGCGTTCGGGCCCGCAGCCGGCGGGCTTTTGGGGCCCGAATGCGCAGGACGCGACCCTTCCGCCATCCGCCTGAACGCCGCCGCCGTGAGACTTTTGCAGACGGAGGACCGGGCGGCGGCACAGCTGGCCCAGAGGAGCCAGTCCGAGGGCGGCCTGCCCGAGGAGTGTGGCCTCCAGTGGCCGGATCCGCAGAGCGGCGTATCCGCCACGGGCGGCTGCTGGCCGGAAGGTGCCGCGGTGGCTCAGGCTCTCTGCCGTTTTGTGGAGCAACAGGCCGAGCGTCCTCTCCGGTCCTGGAGCGTGTGGGAGCAGATTGCCCTTGCCTAGAGGATGGCTGGAGATCAAGCGGAGGGATGGGTTATGGCGGTAAACGGCGGCTCCGGGGCGGATCAGGAACGGGTCTTGTTGGAGAAAATCGATATCCTGCGGGAGAGGGCGGAGATCAGCTATGAGGACGCGCGCCGGCTCCTGCAGGAGACCGGTGGCGACGTGGTGGAAGCCCTGGTGCGGGTGGAGAAGGCCCAGGCTTCTTCACCTACGGAGAAAATCTTCACCCGGGGCGGCGAGCTGATCGACCGCGTAAAAGAGCTCATTCACCAGGGCAACGTGCGCAAAATCCGCGTGCGGACCGGCAACGACGTATTGCTGGAGATCCCCATCACTGCCGGTGCGGTGGCCGCCGTCATGGCACCCACGTTGGCTATCGTAGGGACTGTGGCAGCCTTGGCCACCAACTGCAGCATCGAGGTGGATCGCTTGAGCCCCACCGGGCGGGCAGAGGCTGCGGAGGTATTGCACCCTGAGACGCCTCTGCAGTAAGGCTGCACTGTGACGCAGGGTCCGGCGAGCCCGGGCCCGGCGCGAGGGCACCGCCTGCCGGCACGTCCGAGGGGCCGGAGCCGGCACACGCTGGCTGCGGCCTCTTGCGGTTACGCCCTGGTTGGGGACTTTGTCATTCGTTTGTCAAGAATCAAAGTTGGGAATTCGGTTGTGTGCCCAGGAAGCAGCAGGAAACGTTGGTAGGATGGCGAAAGGCTAAATCCAAAATGTCTTTTCGGCGCCTGAGGTGGCAAGGGCCCCTGGGGCGTTGTTTTTGTGTCAAGATATGGAGGTATGAACATGGCGCCAAAATACGTCTACTTCTTCGGCAACGGCAAGGCCGAGGGCTCGGCAGAGATGCGCAATCTGCTGGGTGGCAAAGGTGCCGGTTTGGCCGAGATGACAAACCTGGGCATCCCTGTTCCTCCCGGGTTCACCATCACCACAGAAGTGTGCACCGTGTACTACACCAACAACCAGCAGTGGCCCGCCGGGCTGGAGGATGAAATCCGTCAGAACATGGCCAAGTTGGAGCAGGCCATGGGCAAGAAGTTCAATGATCCCCACAACCCCCTGCTGGTTTCCGTCCGGTCCGGTGCGCGGGTTTCCATGCCGGGAATGATGGATACCATCCTGAACCTGGGCCTGAACGATATCACCGTCCGGGGGCTGGTGGAGCAAAGCGGCAACGAGCGTTTTGCCTATGACAGCTACCGCCGCTTCGTGCAGATGTACAGCGACGTGGTGCTGGGGGTACCGCACGCCGAATTCGAAAAGCTCATCGATGAGAAGAAGCATGAGCGCGGCGTGGAGCTGGATACGGAGCTCACCGCTGAAGACTGGAAGGACCTGGTCGCAAAGTACAAGGCGTTGGTCCTCAAGGCCACGGGTAAGCCCTTCCCGGAGGAACCCTGGGAGCAGCTGAAAGGCGCCATCAACGCGGTGTTCGGTTCCTGGAACAATCCCCGGGCCATTAAGTACCGCGAACTGAACAACATCCCCGGCGATTGGGGAACCGCCGTGAATGTCCAGGCCATGGTCTTCGGCAACCTGGGGGATACCTCCGGCACAGGCGTGGCGTTCACCCGGAACCCGTCCACCGGTGAGAAGCAGTTCTACGGCGAGTTCCTCATCAATGCCCAGGGCGAAGACGTGGTGGCTGGCATCCGTACGCCCCAGCCCATCGCAGCTCTGGAGCAGACCCTGCCCAGCGCGTACAACCAGCTCAAGGAGATCTACCAGCGGCTGGAAGCGCATTACAAGGACATGCAGGATATCGAGTTCACCGTGGAGAACGGCCGGCTGTTCATGCTGCAGACCCGTTCCGGCAAGCGCACGGCCATGGCTGCAGTGAAGATCGCCGTAGACATGGTGAAAGAAGGGCTCATCGACAAGGCCACGGCGGTGAAGCGTGTGGAGCCGGACCAGATTGTCCAGCTCCTGCATCCCATGATCGATCCGGATCAGAAGCTGGAAGTCATCGCCAAAGGATTGCCAGCGTCGCCCGGCGCCGCCGTGGGCCGGGTGGTGTTCAGCGCCGATGACGCGGAGGCTTGGGCTGCCCGCAAAGAGAAGGTCATCTTGGTCCGTTCGGAGACCTCACCCGAAGACATCGGCGGCATGCACGCGGCCCAGGGGATTCTGACCTCCCGCGGGGGCATGACCTCCCATGCGGCGGTTGTGAGCCGCGGCATGGGCAAGTGTGCCGTGGTGGGATGCGGTGCCATCCGCGTCGAGGAAGACAAAAAGGTCTTTCATGTCAATGGCCGCGTAATCCGGGAGGGCGATTGGATCTCGCTGAACGGCACCACGGGTGAGGTCATCCTCGGCCAGGCCAAAATGATCGAGCCTCGCCTGGGGGGGGATTTCGCCACTCTCATGAGCTGGGCCGACGAGATTCGCAAACTCGGGGTGGAGGCCAATGCCGACACGCCGCACGATGCCAAAGTGGCCCGGGAGCTGGGCGCCCAGGGCGTGGGGCTGTGCCGCACGGAGCATATGTTCTTCGCGGCAGACCGCATCCGTGCTGTCCGTGAGATGATCCTAGCAGAGGACAGCGAAGGCCGGGCGAAAGCTCTGGCGAAGATTGAGCCCATGCAGAAACAGGACTTCCGCGAGATCTTCCTGGCCATGGAAGGGTTGCCGGTGACCATCCGGCTGCTGGATCCGCCGCTGCATGAGTTCCTGCCGCACGAAGAGGATCTCATCGTGGAACTGGCCAAAGAGATGGGTGTGTCGGCGGAGGCGCTGCGCAACAAGGTGGAAAGCCTGAAGGAATTCAACCCCATGCTGGGACTGCGCGGCTGCCGTCTGGGCATCCTCTATCCGGAGATCTACGACATGCAGATGCGGGCCATTTTCGAGGCCGCTGGTGAATTGGTGAAAGAGGGCCACGCTGTGCATCCCGAGGTCATGATGCCATTGGTCGGCACCCTGGCGGAGATGAAGGACCTGCGCCGGCGCTGTGACGCCATCGCCAAGGAAACGCAAGACCGGCTGGGCGTGAAGTTCGCCTACAAGGTGGGGACCATGATCGAGGTGCCACGGGCGGCCTTGGCGGCAGGAGACATTGCCAAGGAGGCAGAATTCTTCTCCTTCGGGACCAATGACCTGACCCAGATGACCTTCGGCTACAGTCGCGACGATGCCCAGGGAACCTTCTTGCCGGTGTATCTGCAAAAGGAGATCCTCCCGCAGGATCCGTTCCGGACCCTGGATCAGGAAGGCGTCGGCAAGCTGATTCAGATGGCGGTGGCCGAAGGCCGTAAATCCCGGCCGGATCTGCGGGTAGGCATCTGCGGGGAGCACGGCGGAGATCCGGAGTCTGTGAAGTTCTGCCACCGTGCCGGGTTGAACTACGTGAGCTGCTCTCCGTACCGGGTGCCTGTGGCCCGGTTGGCTGCGGCCCACGCGGTGTTGGAAGAGAAGAAAGCCTGAGCCCTGGAGGCGGGCGGGCCGCCCCCAGGGCCCGGCCGGCCGCTGTCCCGTGCGTGAAGGGATTCCGAGTAGCCCGCTCTCTGGTGAGCGGGCTGCTTTTTTCTGGGGGAGGTGCCGGTGTGGGCATAGGGGCGGGCGAGGGATGCGGTCCCTCGGGGCCGAACGGGAAGGCGCTGCCCAGGAGGCCGGACACTCCCGGCGGTGCCGGGATTCGCCGTTATCTGGAGAGCCTGGAGGAGCAAACCCTTTCGCCGCTGGCGTGCAAAAGCCGGCAAAGCCAGGGCCGCCGCTGGCCGGAGGAGGAGTGCGATCTCCGCACGGCCTTCCAGAGGGATCGGGACCGGATTCTACACAGCAAGGCGTTCCGCCGCCTGAAGCACAAGACGCAGGTTTTCATCGCCCCGGAAGGGGACCATTACCGGACCCGCCTGACCCATACTCTGGAGGTGGCGCAGATTGCCCGCACCGTGGCCCGGGCTTTGCGCCTCAACGAGGACCTGACGGAGGCCATCGCCCTGGGTCACGATCTGGGACATACTCCGTTTGGTCACGCGGGGGAGGCGGCCATGAGCCGGATGATTCCCGCGGGGTTCCGTCATAATGAGCAGAGCCTGCGGGTGGTGGAGAGGCTGGAGCACCACGACCCGCGTTTCCCAGGGCTGAACCTGACCTGGGAGGTGCGGGATGGGATCCTCCACCACACGGGCCCCGGACTGCCGGCCACTTTGGAGGGGCAGATTGTGAGGCTGGCGGACCGCATCGCCTACATCAACCACGACATCGATGACGCCGTGCGGGCCGGATTGCTGCAGCCCCAGGATCTACCGCCCGGCCCCGTAGGGCTCCTGGGTCCATCGGGCTCCGCCCGGATCAACACGCTGGTCCGGGATCTGGTGAAGGCCAGCTGGGAGCAGGAGGTGATCCGGCTCAGCCCTGAGGTGGGCGAGGCCATGGATGATTTGCGCAGCTTCCTGTTTCAAAGGGTCTATGTGGGTTCCCTGGCGAAGGCGGAAGAAGCCAAGGTCGCTGGCGTGTTGCGGTCGCTTTTTTCCTACTATGTCGACCATCCGGGCGAGATGCCGCCCGAGCCTGCGGAGTGGCAGGGGAAAGTGGAGCCCGAACCTGTGGAACGGCGGGCTGTGGACTTTATCGCCGGAATGACTGACCGTTTTGCCATCCGCCAATATATGCGCATTTTCGTGCCCAGCGGATGGCAGGGGCTGAACGTGGACTAGGGCGGCCCGGCCGCGGTCCCTGAGGCGGGGGGGCGGTGGGGCCGGGGTCCGGGCCATCTCAGCCATTGCCGAAGGAGAGGCTGGTGCATTATCCGCCGGAACGAGCTCATCGAGGAAATCCGCAGGAAAAACGATATCGTGGATGTCATCGGGGAGTACGTGCGGCTTCAGCCGGCTGGGCGGTCGCTGAAAGGGCTGTGCCCTTTTCACGGGGAGCGGACCCCGTCTTTCCACGTGAGCCGCGAGCGGCAGCTTTTCCATTGTTTCGGGTGCGGCGTCGGCGGCGATGTGTTCTCCTTCATCATGAAAATCGAAAACGTCGACTTCCTGGACGCCGCCCGCATTCTGGCGGAGCGGGCCGGCATCGATTGGCCTGGAAATGGACAAGCGGGAGCCGGCGGGCCCGCTCACAGCCGGTTGCTGGAGGCCCTGGACCTGGCCGCACGGTACTATCAATACGTGTTACGCCAGGCTCCGCCGGCTCACCCGGTCTGGCGCTATATCCAGGGCCGCGGCATCGATCAGACGTCGCTGCAGAGATTCGGGCTTGGATATGCTCCGCCGGATGGCGATCTGCTCTGGCGGGCGCTGGAGCGGAGAGGGTTCACTGCCCGGGAGGCGGAAGCAGCCGGTTTGATTCTCCCGGGACAGGGTGGGCAATGGATGGACCGGTTCCGCGGACGGCTGATGTTTCCCATCCGTGATCACCGGGGCCGGGTCATCGCCTTCGGCGGCCGGGTGCTGGGGGACGGCGAGCCGAAGTACCTCAATTCCCCGGAAACCCCCCTTTTTCACAAGGGCAGGCATTTGTTCGCGTTGGATCTGGCGCAGGATGCCATCCGTTCCCGGGGGTTGGCGCTGGTGGTGGAGGGGTACATGGATGTCCTGACCTGCCATCAGTTTGGTGCGCAGTATGTGGTGGCCACCTTGGGAACGGCGTTCACCCGGGAACAGGGCATGCTTTTGGGACGTTATACCCAAGAGGTTGTCCTCAGTTTCGATGCCGATCCCGCCGGGCGCCAAGCTGTGTTCCGCGCCCTGCAGTCTTTGGCGGGACAGGCGCTGACTGCCCGGGTCTTGTTGCTGCCGGCGGGCGAAGACCCGGACAGTTTCCTGCACAAGAGGGGCAGAGAGGCCTGGGAGGAGAGGGTGGAACAAGCCCTCCCCCTTCCTGAGTACTTGCTGGGCACTGTGCTCTCCGGCAGGGACCTGCAGGATGTGCAGCAGAAAGTGCAGGCTGAGCAGGAGGTGTTGCCGATTCTTGCGGCGTTGGTCAAAGCTGTAGAACGCGAGGCGTATATTGAGTGGGCGGCCGCAAGACTGCAAGTGCCTGCCCATGCGCTGCGGTCCGATCTGCGCCGCTATCTGGCCCGCCAACGCAACGGCGCCCCGGCAGAGCATACTATAGACCGCGGTGCGCATACTAGCTACGAATATGCTTCGAAGGCGGCAGCGGGGTTGGTGGGGCAGCCGGACTGGGAGAAGCAGTTGCTGGTGGACCTGATACGCCAGCCACAGGCCCTGTCTGAGCTGGTGCACTACGGCGGCGCGGACTTGTTTGAGAACGCCCAATGGCGCCAGCTGGCGGAGGCCATGATCCGCCAATGGGAGCAAGCGGGCCGCCTGGATGGCATGGCTTTACAGGAAACCTTGGATACCGGTGCCGCCCCTGCACTGGCTGCTGTCCTGGCCGCCGCAGATGCGGCCGCTCCGCTGCCCCCGCGGCCGCTGGCGATCCTCAGGCAGCTCTTACGGCAGAGGACGGAAAGGCGGCTGGAGGCGTGGCAGAGAGATTTTTCGCTTCTGGAACGGCGCCTGGCCGCCGTTTTGCGTGCGCCCCGTGGCCCGCAAGTCAACGAGCCGGCTCAGGGGTCCAGGTCGGGTGACCAGGACAATGCGAATAATCCCAACACATTGGTGGCAGGATTAGTGGATGCCTTGAGGAAATATAAAATCCTACGGGATGAGGCTTATCGCGTGGCCCAGCTTTCGCGGGGAGGGAGGGAGCAACATTAGCAAGCACAGTTTGGATCAGGTTGCCGGTTTGAAAGAGCTGATCGAACGCGGCAAAAAGAAAGGCAACCTGTCCTATCGGGAGATCATGGATGCGCTCCAAAACGTGGATCTCTCTCCAGAGCAGATTGATGGGGTCTACGAGGCCCTGGCTCAGATGGGGATCGACATCGTGGGCGACATGCCTGAGCCGGAGCCCGACGAAGCAGCATCTGCACCTGCAGATGAAGCCATACCCGAGCTGGGCACAGAGGAACCGGAAGACGTCGATCTGAGCATCCCGGAAGGGATCAGCCTGGACGATCCGGTCCGCATGTATCTGAAGGAGATCGGGCGCGTACCCCTTTTGACGCCTCAGGAAGAGGTAGAGCTGGCCAAGCGCATCGAAGCCGGGGACGAAGAGGCCAAACGCCGCCTGACGGAGGCCAATCTGCGTTTGGTGGTCAGCATTGCCAAGCGTTATGTGGGCAGGGGGATGCTGTTTCTCGACCTGATCCAGGAAGGCAATCTTGGCCTTTTGAAGGCTGTGGAGAAGTTCGACTACCGGAAGGGGTATAAGTTCAGCACCTATGCCACCTGGTGGATCCGGCAGGCCATCACCCGGGCCATCGCAGACCAGGCCCGCACCATCCGGATCCCTGTGCATATGGTGGAGACCATCAATAAACTGATCCGGGTGCACCGCCAGTTGTTGCAGGAGCTGGGGCGTGACCCCACGCCCGAGGAGATCGCCAAGGAAATGGGCATGCCGGTAGAGCGGGTGCGGGAGATACAGAAGGTGGCGCAGGAGCCGGTTTCTCTAGAGACGCCCATCGGGGAGGAGGAAGACAGCCATCTGGGTGACTTCATCCCCGATGATGACGCGCCGGCGCCGGCGGAACGGGCTGCTTTTCATCTGCTTAAAGAGCAGCTGGAGGATGTCCTCGATACCCTCAACCCCCGGGAGGAGCGGGTGCTGCGCCTGCGCTTCGGCCTGGATGACGGGCGGACCCGGACCCTGGAAGAAGTGGGCCAGGCGTTTGGCGTGACCAGGGAACGGATCCGCCAGATTGAGGCCAAGGCTCTGCGCAAACTACGACATCCCAGCCGTAGCCGTAAACTCAAGGATTTCCTGGATTGAAGCAGGAGAGGCTGGACGGCTGCCGGACACCGGCTGATCGGTCGAGAAAGCGCCCCGGCCTTTCGCCGCCGGCATGGATATGCTAAAATGAGACGGCGAGTGGGCCCTTAGCTCAGCGGTCAGAGCAGTGGACTCATAATCCATTGGTCGCAGGTCTCGGGAATCCCGTAGGCCCACCACCTCTTCGTGATTCTCCCTGACGACCTTGTTCAGGGTTTTTCTTTATTCTTATTCCTGGCAAACCAGGAAGTCTCTGGTATGGTACTTGACCATCCGCTGGGATGAGCTGGTATACTCCAGGGTACAGTAAGAAAAACGGAACGAGCGAAACCAGATTGGGTGATCGCGTGCCGGGGCATCCGCCGCCGGTACGAGGAAAGTCCGGACTCCGCAGGGCAGGGTGCTGGATAACGTCCAGTGGGGGCGACCCCAAGGAAAGTGTCACAGAAAACAAACCGCCTGGCCTGTGGGCCAGGTAAGGATGAAACGGTGCGGTAAGAGCGCACCAGCATCCAGGCGACTGGATGGCTTGGTAAACCCCACCCGGAGCAAGACTGCGTAGGAGGGAGACAAGGTGGCCCGCCTTTCCCTCGGGTAACGTCGCTCAAGGCCACAGGCAACTGCGGCCATAGATAGATGATCACCTAGACAGAATCCGGCTTATAGATCTGGTTGGCCATGCAACACACGGCAGGTGGCCGGGGAACGACCCCGGCCACCTGTTTTTTTTTGTACGCCCGGCATCGGCTGCTGTCTATCTACAGATAGAGTGAACGTCTCGGGCGGGGGCTGGCGGACGTAATGAGCAATATCGGGAGATGACGTCCTGTTTGCTCGGACCAGGTCCTCATGGTGGAAGGAATTGGGGGAGAAATCGCGAAGTAGTGGTGTAAAGTGGGGGAAAGTGGGGAACAGTCCCGGCTGGGTGGCTGAGGGAAGGGAGGCGGTTCTTCCGGTGTTCATGGGCGAGTACCAGCATGCCCTGGATGAGAAGGGCCGCCTGATCATCCCCTCCCGATTCCGTCAAGAGCTGGGAGAACAGTGCGTGGTGACCCGGGGGCTGGATCAGTGCATATTTCTGTTTGCCCCTGCCCAATGGGCGGCGCTGGAACAAAAGTTGCAGAGCCTGCCCTTGACCAAGGCCGACGCCCGGTCCTTCGTCCGCTTTCTGCTGGCGGGGGCCAGTGAGTGCGAACCGGACCGCCAGGGAAGAATCATACTGCCTGCCAACCTGCGGGAGTATGCCGGGATCGAGCGGGACGTGGTGATCATCGGGGTCGGCAACCGTGCCGAAATCTGGAGCCAACAACGCTGGAGCCAATACAGCCAAGAAGCAGCTTCTTCCTTTGGAAAGATCGCGGAGAACCTGATCGATTTGGGCATCTGATTTCCCGATCTGGCCGTTTGCTAGACGAACCGGAGGCCGGCGGAGTCAGGAAAGGAAGAACGAGCATGGAGCCGGAGATCCGGCACATTCCGGTCTTGGCGGAAGAGGCGGTGGGCCTGCTGCAACCGCGGCCTGGCCGGGTCTACCTGGATGCCACCGTCGGGTTGGGCGGACATGCCCACCTGCTGTTGACGCAGGCTCCGGGTGCCACCCTCGTCGGCGTCGATCAGGACCTCCAAGCTCTGCGCCTGGCTGCCCAGCGTCTGGGAGCGCCCGGGCCGGCGCAGGGATGGTTCGAGGATTCCTCCTCCCTGCACTTTTTGGCTCGCGGGCAGAGCCCGGTTTGGCTTTTTCATATGAACTACGCCCAGGTGGACCAAGCCCTGCAGGAGGCGGGCATTGCTCAGCTGGACGGTGCTCTGTTTGACCTGGGGGTCTCCTCCCTGCAGCTGGACGACGAAACCCGCGGCTTCACGTACCGGCAGGATGTCCCCCTGGACATGCGCATGGATCAGACGCAGCCCCTGACTGCCAGAGAGATCGTGAACACTTGGCCGGAGGCGGAATTGGCCCGGATTTTGCGGGATTACGGTGAGGAACATTGGGCTCGGCGCATCGCCCGCTTCATTTGCACGGCCCGGCGGAAAGCGCCTTTGGAGACGAGCGGACAACTGGTCGAAGTGGTGAAGGCCGCCATTCCCGCCGCCGCGCGGCGCCATGGGGGCCACCCGGCTCGGCGAACGTTTCAGGCCCTGCGCATGGCGGTAAACCATGAGCTGGAGAACCTCGATAGCGCTTTGCATGTTGTGGCCGAGCGGCTGACTCTGGGCGGACGGCTGGTGGTGATCTCTTTTCACTCGTTGGAGGACCGGCTGGTGAAGGATTTCCTGCGGCAGCAAAGCGGCATCTGCACTTGCCCGCCGGGCTTGCCGGAGTGCCGTTGCGGGAGGGTGCAGAGGATGATCCTCTTGACCCGCCATCCCCTGGAGCCGGGCGAAGTGGAGGTGGAGTTCAACCGGCGCGCCCGCAGCGCCCATCTCCGGGCGGCCATGCGGGTGAGTTAGGCAGCAACCGCGCGGACAGGACGTCCAGGATGTTACGTTCTAGGAAAGAAGGCCTGCTCATACCATGAAACCGTACCAAGGCATCGAAGGAAGTCTGGCCCGGCAACTGTACGTTCCCGAGGAGAAAGACCGGCCTGCCGTCGGCCGGCGCACCGCTGTGTTCCGCCACCGCGTTCGCACCCGCTACCGGCTTTATCCTGCGGCCCAGGCGGCGCTGGCCATTCTGGCTGCCGGGCTCCTGCTTTTCCTTTATGTAGGGGAGCGGGTTGCCATCACCGGCGCAGGCGAGAAGCTGGCGGCAGAACAGCGGAGCTGGCAATACGAACTGGACCGTAACTCGCAGCTGAAAGCGGAGCTGGCGGCCCTGGGCTCGCTCGAGCGCATCGAACAGACTGCCCGCCAGAAGCTCGGGATGGTGTGGCCGCAGCCCGGCCAGGTGCTGGTCGTGGAGCTGCCGGCGTCGCCGTCCGGCCACGGGACGGATCGCGGTCGGATGGCTGAAAGCCAGCTGGCCAACGCCCAAACAGCACAGGCAAATACGGCCTGGGCCGCGCAACGCCAGGCAGCAAACCGTTAGGAGGGAACCGGTTTGCAGACCGCCACGGAGCTGGAGATCAAACGCCGCGTGGCATGGCTTTTCTTGTTCTTCAGCCTTTTTATCCTTCTCCTGGCTGCGCGGATGGTTCAGCTGCAGGTGGTGCAAAACTATTCCCTCACGAATCTGGCCTTGAAGCAACGGCTCTGGCCGGTGCCCGTGGACGCTCAGCGCGGCATGATCTACGATCGCAACATGGAGAAGCTGGCTGTGAGCGTCAGTGCGGCGGCGGTTTATGCCACGCCGGTGGAAGTCAAAGACAAGCCCGCCACCGCCCGGGCCCTGGCCTCGATCCTTCACCAGCCGCAGGATGTGTTGCTGCAAAAGCTGCAGCAGCGGGTGGGGACGGTCTGGATCAAGAAACAGGTCTCGGATGCGGAGGCAAAGGGCGTCCGTAGCCTGCGCCTGCCCGGAATCGGAGTGGTGGAGAACCCACAGCGTTACTATCCCAACGGGGAGCTGGCGGCCAGCACCCTGGGCATAGCCGGCATCGACAACCAGGGACTGGAAGGCCTGGAATTTTATTACGACCGCTACCTCCGCGGCGTGCCAGGAAAAGTGGTGGCAGAGCGGGATGCCAAAGGGGTGGAGATCCCGGGTGGAATCCATCGCTACCTGCCGGCCCGCGACGGAGACTCCCTGGTTCTCACGCTGGACCGGGTGATCCAGTTCATCGCCGAGCGGGAGCTGCGCCGGGCCGTGCTGGAGACACGGGCTGCACGGGGCCTGCTTCTGGTCATGAATCCGCGGACCGGGGAAATCCTGGCCCTGGCCACTTATCCCTCCTTCGACCCAAACGACTACGCGGACTACCCGCCGCAGAACCGCCGTAATTTCGCCGTGACGGACCAGTACGAACCGGGATCCACCTTCAAGGTGGTCACAGCCGCCGCTGCATTAGAGGCGGGAGTCACCACGCCGGACCGGCGTTTCTTCGACCCGGGGTTTGTGACCATTGACGGCGTCACGATGCATTGCTGGCTGTCCGGCGGGCATGGCAGTGAGAATTTCGTGGAAGCCACAGAGAATTCCTGTAACCCCGTGTTCGCCCAGCTGGGAGTGGAACTAGGCCCGGAACGGTTTTATCAGTACATCCGTGCCTTTGGCTTCGGCGAGCCTACCGGCATTGACTTTCCCGGGGAAGCCGCAGGCATGGTGAACAAGCCCGGCAGCGTCCCCAGGGTGGCGTGGGCCACCACCGGTTTCGGCCAGGGGATCAGCGTCACACCGTTGCAGCTGTTGAATGCGGTCTGCACCATCGCCAACGGTGGGCTCGTCATGCGCCCACACTTGGCCCGGGAGATTCGTACGCCGGACGGGAAACTGGTGAAGGAGTTCCCTCCGGAGGTGATCCGGCGGGCCATCTCGCCCCAGACCGCCGCCAGCATGGCGCGGATTCTGCGCTCCGTGGTGGTGAACGGTTCCGGGGCGCGGGCGGATATCCCCGGCTTCCGTGTGGCGGGAAAGACCGGCACGGCCCAGGTGCCCGAAGGAGGGCGCTATGTTCCGGGCAAAGTCATCGCGTCCTTCGTGGGTTTTGCTCCCTTCGACGATCCGAAGGTGGCAGCTCTGGTGGCCTTGTATGAGCCCAAAAGCGCCATCACGTACGGAGGCGTCATCGCCGCGCCGGTGTTCCAGGCTGCCGTCAGCGATATCCTGGAGTATCTGCGGGTGCCGCCGCGCTTTTCTGCGGAGGAGCTCGGCAAGGCCGGAATCGGCGCGCAGGTGGCAGTGCCCAACGCCCTGAACCTGCTGACCAGCGAGGCCCTGGATAAACTGGCTGCTGTGGGGCTCCGAGGGCAGGTGGTGGGGGGCGGCAGCGTCGTGGTGGATCAAACGCCGCGGCCCGGAACCCAGGTGCGCGAAGGCACGTCGGTCCTCCTGTACACCGCCGCAGGGGGTGGGGCTGACGGTGTCTATCCAGGCGAGACCCCGCCAGCGCCGGGTGAGCAGGGGACGCAGCCCTATGCCGCGGCCTTGGGGCGTGCGGGCGCTGTCTCCGGAAACGGCGATGGCACGGTGGTGCTGCCGGACCTACGGGGGTTGGGCATGCGGGATGCGGCCGACGCCTTGGGCCGCCTGGGCTTGCGGCTGCGCATCGTCGGCAGCGGCCTGGCGGTGCGTCAAACGCCGCCGCCGGGGTCCGCCTTGCCCCGGGGCAGCACGGTGACGGTGACCTTCGGCCCGCCAACGCCTTGACAAACCGCAAAGCCGGGAATAAAACCAATGCGTGGGTCGCATCCTGTAGGAGAGTTCTCAAAGGGATTTTCTGCAGGTTGTGACATTTCCTGGCAACGCAAGAGGGCGGTGGAGCAGGTGAAGCTGGAGGGTCTGATCGAAGGTTTGGCCTTGGACGCAAAAGGGTCGCTGGACCAGGATGTGGCCGGACTGGCCTACGATTCGCGCCAGGTGAAAGCGGGCCAGGTGTTCGTGGCAATCCGCGGATTCCGTGTGGACGGTCACGATTTTGCTGAGGAGGCGGTCCGGCGCGGGGCTGTGGCGGTGGTGGGAGAGCGCTGGCTTTCGTTGCCGGCGTCGGTGACCCAGGTGCGGGTGCAGGACAGCCGGGCGGCGCTGGGTCTTTTGTCAGCGCGCTTTTATGGATATCCCAGCCGGCGCCTGCGGGTCATCGGCGTCACGGGAACCAACGGGAAAACCACCACCACATACCTGATCCGCCAAGGCCTGCGCCAGTGCGGGCGGCGGGTGGGGCTCATCGGCACCATCGCGAATCTCATGGAGGACCGGGCGCTGCCTGCCATCCATACGACTCCGGAATCCCTGGATCTGCAGGCCATGTTCAGCCAGATGGTGCAGGCGGGGATCCAGGACGTGGTCATGGAAGTTTCCTCCCACTCCGTGGCCTTGAAGCGTTTGGAAGGAACTGAGTTTCAGGCGGGGGTCTTCACGAACATCACCCAGGACCACCTGGACTTCCACCGGACGTTCGAGGAGTATCTGGCCGTCAAAGCCAGCTTCTTCTCCCGCCTGCAAGCGCCGGCAAGGGCGGTGGTCAATGCCGACGATCCTCACGCCGACGCAATTCTGGCCCGCTGTCCCCCCGGGCCCTTGACTTACAGCACGCGGTTCGAGGGCGGGGACCTTTGGGCCAGCCATGTGCAGGTGGAACCTCATGGGACCCGATTCCTTTTGCACACTCATGAAGGCGAGAGGGAGGTCCGGCTGCGCCTGACCGGCCACTTCAATGTCTATAACTCTCTGGCCGCACTGGGCGTGGGCCTGGCGCTGGGAACGGACCAGGCCGCCTACCAGAAGGGCTTGGAGCAGGTTGCCGGTGTGCCCGGACGTTTTCAGGCCCTACACTACGGGCAGCCCTTTGCCGTGGTGGTGGATTACGCCCACACTCCTGACGGGTTGCAGAATGTCTTGCAGGCGGCCCGGGCTCTGACCAAAGGCCGCGTCATTGTGGCTTTCGGCTGCGGCGGTGACCGGGACCGGGGCAAGCGTCCCATCATGGGCAGCATCGGTGCCCGCTTGGCGGATTGGGTTATCATCACCACGGATAACCCGCGCAGCGAGGACCCGGTCCGCATCTGTCAGGAAGTGGAGAACGGGGTGCTGGAGGCGGAGAAGGCCTTGGGCGTCCGACGCCACGAGACGGTGGTGGATCGGGCGGAGGCCATTCACAGGGCCGTGCGCCTGGCGCGGCCCGGCGATGTGGTGCTGATCGCTGGCAAAGGCCACGAAACGTATCAGATCTTCCAGGACCGGACCATCCATTTTGATGACCGCGAAGTGGCTGGCCAGGCGCTGCGTGAAGCCGGCTATGCGGCGGAAGGGGAAACGGCCGTCCATGGGCAATGAACCGCAGGCTGCACCGGGAAGGGCCCATCCGTGGAGCGCCGGGGAGATCGCCCGGGCTTGCCAGGGCGAGTTGATCTTCGGCACAGAAGGGCTGCAGGGCCGGGGTTTCGCCATTGATACCCGCACCTTGGCCGGCGGCGAGGTCTTCGTTCCCTTGCAGGGGGAACACCAGGACGGCCACAGGTTTCTGGCAGAAGCCTTCCGCCGGGGGGCCTCCGGCTGTTTGGTGCGAAAGAGTTGGTTGGCTGCCGGTGGTGTGCTTCCTCCCATGCAGCCGGACCAGCATTTCGCCGTGGCAGTGGACGAACCCCTGGCGGCGCTGGGACGCCTGGCGGCCTACCGGCGGGCACGCTTGGGCGCGCTGTGCGTGGCGGTCACGGGGTCCAACGGGAAGACCACCACCAAGGACATGATCGCGGCCATCCTCTCCCGACGCTATGCCACTGCCAGTAACGTCGGCAACTACAACAACGAGATCGGTCTGCCGCTGACCCTGGCCAACCTGGAAGAGCCCGTGGAGCGGTTGGTGCTGGAGATGGGCATGCGGGGGCCGGGCCAGATTGCGGCGCTGGCCGCCATCGCCCGCCCCCAGGTGGGGGCCATCACCACTGTGAGCCCGGTGCACCTGGAGCTTCTGGGGAGCTTGGAGGCCATCGGCCGGGCCAAGGGGGAGCTGGTGGAGGCCTTGCCTGCAGACGGCGTGGCGATCCTGAATGCCTCCAATCCTTGGGTATGGGCCCAGAAGAAGCGGGTTGCGGCCCGTATTTGGGCCTTTTACGAGGCCCAATCCGCAGCCTCCGCGGCGGGTGGCCGCCTGACAGGCGGGGAAGCCTCCTCTCCGGTTGGGGATCTGGACGGAGAGGGGAGCTCCCTAGGAGTGGAGCGCGTGATCCGGGCCGAAGACATCCGGCTGCGTGGCGTGGAAGGGGCGGACTTCATCCTACGGGCCGGCCCGGGGGAATGGGTGCAGGTTCATCTGGCGGCTCCGGGCCTCCATAATGTCAATAACGCGCTGGCCGCGGCTGCGGCGGCTCTGGCAGCCGGGGCCGACCTGGAAGACGTGGCCGCAGGGCTGGCGCAGTTCCGGCCCGGGGGGATGCGCTTGGAGCGGGTGAACCTGCCAGGGGCAGTCACGCTTCTCAACGACTCCTACAATGCCAGCCCTTCCTCTGTGGCCGCAGCCTTGGCGGTGTTGGCTGCGAGCCCGGCCCGGCGGCGCATCGCGATCCTGGGCGACATGCTGGAACTGGGGTCGCAAAGCCCGGAGCTGCACCGCCGGGTCGGTGAGAAGGTGGCGGAAAGCGGTGTGGACGTCTTGTTTGCCCTGGGTCCCCAGTGCCGCCACCTGGCGGAGGCTGCGGCGCGGCGCATGGGAGCGGCGCGCGTGCACTACTGGCCACAATATGCAGATGCCGGCGCTCTGGCTCAGGCGGTGGACGAGCTGTTGGCCCCGGGAGACTGGGTATTGCTGAAAGGGTCGCGGGGCATGCGCATGGAACGGATTTTGGAACGGTTGCAGGACCGCCGGGGAGCGCCTGCCCCCGGCCCTGGCGCACAAGAATAGGAGCCGATCGAGATGCAGTACGTGTTCGCGGGGGGGTTGGCTTTTCTGTTGACCCTGCTGGCGGGAGTGCCGGCCATCCGTTTCCTGGGCCGTCTCAAGATGGGGCAGGTCGTGCGGGACGACGGTCCCGCCACTCATGCGGTCAAAACCGGAACCCCCACGATGGGCGGGGTTTTTCTGCTTCTGCCTCTGGTGGCTGCGGCACTGGTGGTCGGGCCGCGCACGCCGGGAATGGCCTGGGCGATTTTCGCCACCCTGGCCTACGGATTCATCGGGCTGGCCGATGATCTGCTAAAAACCCTGGAGCATCGTTCCCTGGGCCTGAAGGCCCGGCAGAAACTCTTGGCCCAGGTGATCATCGCAGCGGTCATCGGCATATATGTTGTCCGGGACCCTGCTTTGGGGCCGGATCTGATCTGGCCTCTGAACGGCCATCTTCTGTCATTGCCGCCTTGGCTGTATGTGCTGTTGCTCATCGGCGTGTATACCGGCACCACCAATGCCGTGAATCTCAGCGACGGTCTGGACGGATTGGCGGCAGGGCTGACCGCGCTGACGCTGGTGGCGTACGTGGTGGTGGCTGGGCACAGCGGGGATCCGGGCCTGGCGGTCCTGGCCGCGGCGGGAGTCGGTGCCTGCCTGGGATTCATTTGGTTCAATTCTTATCCGGCGCTGGTGTTCATGGGGGACACGGGGTCCCTGGCTCTGGGAGCCCTGTTGGCATCCTTGGCGGTTTACACCAAGACGGAGCTTCTGCTGGTCATCCTTGGCGGTGTTTTCGTGCTGGAAGCCCTGTCCGATATCATCCAGGTGGTATCCTACAAGACCACGCGGCGCCGGGTGTTCCGCATGGCACCGTTGCACCATCATTTTGAGCTTTCCGGCTGGCCGGAGACGCAGGTGGTGATCCGATTCTGGCTGATCGAACTGGGATTTATCCTTCTGGGGCTGGCCCTGCTCCCCGGCGCGTTCTGAGGCTGCGGATCACTCCCCGGACGGGGGCGGAGATGGATCCGGTGCTCTTGGCTGCCACCCTGGGGCTTCTGGCTTTGGGGTTGGTGATGGTGTTCAGTGCCGGCAGCACCGTAGGCCGGCAGTATTTCGGGGACAGCTACTATTTCATCAAGCGCCAGGCTTTGTGGGCCGTAGTGGGTCTTGGCCTGTTGTGGTTCTTCAGCCGCGTGGACTACCACGTCTATCGCCGCTGGGCCTGGCCTGCTGTGAGCGTGGCTTTGGTCCTGCTGGTGTTGGTGCTTTTCATCGGCCAGGAGTTGGGCGGCACCCGCGGTTGGATCAGCATCGGCTTTTTCCATGTGCAGCCGTTGGAAGTGGCGAAGCTGGCCATGATCCTGATGCTGGCCAGCCATTTCGACCAAGCCCGCCACAACCTGAAACGGTTTCGGGTCTTCTTGTTGCCCGTGTTGGTCCTGGGGCTCATGGTGGGCTTGATCATGCTCCAGCCGGATTTCGGCGGGGTGTTGGTCCTGGCCGGCGCCAGCGTGGTCACCCTTTTTGCCAGCGGAACCTCTGTCCTGTATATCCTGGTCCTGGGTTCGGCGGCGTTGCCGGCGTTCGTGTATCTGGCGGTGGCTGAGCCCTACCGCATGGAACGCCTGCTGGCTTTCTTCAACCCGTGGAAGGATCCCCAGGACACCGGCTACCAGATCATCCAATCCCTCCTGGCCATCGGCTCCGGCGGGCTGTTCGGCGTAGGTCTGGGGCAGAGCCGCCAAAAGTTCAGCTATCTGCCGGCCAGCCAGACGGACTTCATTTTCGCCATTATCGGCGAGGAGATGGGCCTTCTGGGGACCCTTCTGGTGCTGGGCCTCTTCTTTCTGTTCATCTGGCGCGGCTTCCGCATAGCCCTGCGTGCGCCGGATTATTTCGGCACCCTGCTGGGCTGCGGCCTGACCAGCTTGATCGGTTTTCAGGCTCTCATGAACATTGGAGTCATCTCCGGAGTTCTGCCCGTCACCGGTATCACTCTGCCGCTCATCAGCTACGGCGGTTCGTCTCTGGCCATTACCCTGGCGGCCATCGGTATCCTGCTCAATCTGTCGCGGCAGGTGAATGAGGTGGGATCCGGCCCGCGGCGTGCAACGTGACAGTCTTGCCTGACAGAGGAGTCGTATACGTTGAGAATTGTCTTTGCCGGCGGCGGAACCGGCGGCCACATCATCCCGGCCATTGCCCTGGCCCAGGCCTGGCAGGAACGGGATCCCGGTGCAGAAATAGTGTTCTTGGGCACCGCCCACGGCTTGGAGCGAACGTTGGTTCCCCAGGCAGGTTACCGCCTGAAGCTGATCCACGCCCGGCCCTGGCGGCGGCGCCTGGACCTGGAGCTCTTCCGTACCGGTGGCGCGGCTTTGTATGGGTTTGGACAGGCGTTGGCTTTTTTGCGTCGCTGGCATCCGGCCCTGGTGGTGGGAACCGGCGGCTACGTGGCCGGGCCTGTGCTGCTGGCTGCGCATCTTTTGGGGTTGCCGGTGGTCCTGCAGGAACAGAATGCCTTGCCCGGGCGAACCACCCGGCTTCTGGGCCGGTGGGCCGATCTGGTGCTGCTGGGATATGCGGAGGCCCGTGCCTACTTTCCTTGCGCCCGGCATGTGGTGGTCACGGGCAACCCGGTCCGGCGCGAGTTCGCCCGCCCGCCCTCCCGGGCGGAAGCCCGGCGCCGCCTGGGATTGGACGAAGACGCCTTCACCATCCTGGCGCTGGGCGGCAGCCAGGGAGCCCGCAGCATCAACGAAACCATGCTGGCCCTGGCCGACCGGTGGCCCCGGCTGGGCAAGGCGCAGGTTCTGCACCAGACCGGCGCCCCCCATTTCGCCGGCGCTGCGGAAAGGCTTTTGAAACTGGGCGCACAGGAGCGTCCTTTCGGCGCAGGCCGTCAAATGGCATTGGGACCTTTGCACGTGGTGCCCTTCATCCAGGACATGGCCGCGGCGTTGGCCGCCTCTGACCTGGTGGTCTCGCGGGCAGGGGCGTTGACCCTGGTGGAAATCACCAATCTGGGCGTACCGGCGATCCTGATTCCCTACCCGTACGCTGCGGACAATCACCAGGAGTTCAACGCCCGCGCCATTGAGAAGGCCGGCGGCGCCAGGGTCATTCTGGATCGGGAGCTGTCCGCACCGCAGTTGTGGGACGAAATCCGGGACCTGTATGAACACCCCGACACCTTGAGGGCCATGGGGGCTGCCAGCCGGGCTCTGGCCCGTCCCGATGCGGCTGCACGGGCAGCGGAACTCATGGCTGGCCTGCTCCGCCGGGAGTGACGGGCGGGCCCCGGCGGTTCGCGGAAGCGGCCCGCCGGTCTGGCTGTTGGAGCCTGCACATAGGGCTTGCCGCCTTCATACTATGGGGCGCACGGGACGGATAGAGGCGGCAGCCCTGGAGGAAATGCCATGGCTGATCTTTCCCAGGAACTGGCGGCACAGGATGTGCCCGTCCAGGAGAATGTGCCTACGGCCCGGCTCTGCTCTTTCCGCATCGGCGGCCCGGCCCGCTGGCTGGCGGAGCCGAGAAACCGGCGGGAGCTGGTCGCCTGCCTGCAAGCGGCGCAGCGCCACGGAATCCCTTTGTTTCTGCTGGGCAACGGGACCAACGTGCTGTTCGCAGACGAGGGGTTCGCCGGGCTGGTGGTCCGCTTGCGGGGAGAGTTCGCAGGGCACAGCATCCAGGGATCCGTGGTGCGCGCGGGCGCTGCCACGCCCCTGGCGGGCCTGGCGCTGCAGGCTGTGCGTTTGGGCTTGGCTGGCCTGCAGTTCGCAGTGGGGATCCCGGGGACCCTGGGAGGAGGCCTGGTGATGAATGCCGGCGCCCACGGCGGCCAGCTGGCCGACGTGGTGCTGGAGGTGGAGGCCTGTGAGCTGGCCTCAGGCCGGTGGCGGAGAATGCCCCGGGAGGAGCTGGGGTTTTCCTACCGGCACAGCATCCTCCAGGAGCAAGGCTGGGCCGTGGGCTTCTGTGTCCTGGGACTCCAGCCGGGCTCGGCGGAGCAACTGCAGGACCAGGCCCGGCAGGTCCTGGCGCAGCGCCAGGCTACGCAGCCCCTGAGCCTGCCCAACGCAGGCAGCGTGTTCCGCAATCCCCCTCCCGAACGGTCGCCCAACGGCTGGACAGCAGGGCGCCTGATCCAGGAAGTGGGTGCCAAGGGATGGCGGGAGGGAGACGCCCAGGTTTCCCCGGTGCACGCCAATTTCATCGTGAACCTCGGCCATGCGCGCGCCTCGGATGTACGGGCCTTGATGGCCCGGGTCCGGGCGGCGGTACAGCAACGGTTCGGTGTAGCACTGGAGCCGGAAATCAAGCTCGTGTCCGCAGACGGGAGCCCGGCCGCGCTTCCTCCGGTGGACGCCTAGGTCCGTCCCCTGCCAGTTCGCACTGGCATGGGGGAGGAGCAATGGATTTCTATGAGATCGAAGGCGGCACGCCTCTTGTGGGCGAGGTGTCCATCAACGGCGCTAAGAACGCCGCCCTGCCGTTGATGGCCGCCTCCTTGCTCTCCTCGGAACCTTCAGTCCTGCATCGGGTCCCGGATATCGAAGACGTTCACACCATGGCGGATCTTCTCCGGAGTTTGGGCGCGCGGGTGGAATGGCAAGGCAAAGGATCCCTCATGATCCAGGCCGGCCCGGGGTTAAGCCCACGGCTCCCCGACGAGCTGACCCGGAAGATGCGGGCTTCCGTGCTTCTCATGGGGCCTCTTCTGGCCCGGCTGGGCGAGGTGGAGTTGTCCCACCCGGGCGGTTGCGCCATCGGCCCCCGCCCCATCAATCTGCACCTGGACGGCCTGCGCTATCTGGGCGCGCAGGTGACGGCCGAAGCCGGGGCTCTGCGCGCCACTACCACAGGCCTGCAGGGGACGCTCATTGTGCTGGACTTTCCCTCCGTGGGTGCCACGGAGAACCTGATGCTGGCTGCCACTGCGGCCAAAGGGGTCACCATCGTACGCAATGCCGCGCGGGAACCAGAGATCGTGGAGCTGCAGGACTTCCTGAACAAGATGGGCGCCCGCATCCGTGGCGCCGGCACAGACACCATCCGGGTCCGCGGTGTCCGTGAGTTGCACGGGGCAGAACACCGGGTCATCCCGGACCGCATCGAAGCGGCCACCTTTCTGGTGGCCGGCGCCGTGACCCGGGGAAGAGTCACCGTGGCCGACGTGATCCCTGAGCACCTGGAGGCGGTGCTCGCAAAACTGGAGGCAGCGGGGTGCACGGTGGAAGAAGGCAACGACCTGGTGGAGGTGAGCCTGCAGGGAAGACCGGCTCCCATCGCGTTCCGGGCCTTGCCCTATCCAGGCTTCCCCACCGACGCCCAACCGCAGATGTGTGTGCTCTGCGCCTTGGCCGACGGGGTTTCGTTGGTGCATGAGAACGTGTTCGCCCAGCGCTTCCATCACCTGGAGGAGCTGATGCGCATGGGGGCCAATGTTTTCCACGAAGGGGGATACGCGGTCATCACCGGCGTTTCCAAGCTCACCGGCGCTACCGTGGAAGCTGCGGACCTGCGGGGAGGGGCGGCGCTGGTGTTGGCCGGCTTGGCCGCCGAAGGGATTACGCGCGTGGAGCGGGCCTATCATATGGACCGGGGCTATGAGAGCTTCGCGGAAAAGATGCAAAGCCTGGGCGCACAGCTGAAACGCCTGTCCAATTAAGGAGCCCTTTCGGAGCCCGGGCTGCGGCCGGGCTCCGTTTCGAGCACCGCCCCCGGCGGGAGGTATGTTATAATGGGCTGTACTCCATCCCAGGGAGGGCGGTCTGGATGGCCTCCCGTCTTCCGCCGCCGGGGCCGGAAAAGGCCCGAGACCCGCTGCCACCGCGGAAGGCGGCCCGCCCGGGGCGGCTGATCGCCGTAGGCATTCTGGCGTTTCTGCTGGTGGCTGCCCTGGCCGTTCTGCGGTCTCCTCTTTTCATGGTGAATCAGGTGGTCGTGCGGGGAACGCCACTGCCGGCCAACCAACTCTTGATCGCAGCCGGCATCCGCCTGCCTGCCCAGTTTTTCCGCATCCCGTTATCCCAGGCCCGGCAGCGCCTGTTGGCCCACCCGCAGATTCAAGACGCCCGCCTGCGGGTGGAGGTTCCCGGCCGCCTGGTGATCACCATTCAGGAGCGGGTGCCGGTGGGAGCCGCGGTGAGCCAGGGCGGGTTCGCCTATTTTGGCAGGGACGGCAAGGTGGTGGAGGTGGCGCCGCAGCTGGCTGCGGGTCTGGTGGTTTTGAGCGGATTGAAAAGTTCCTCCCTGCGGCCGGGGGACTCCTTGCCTGCAGCCGCCCGGCCGGCTTTGGACCTGTTGGCGCAAGCGGGCAGCCTTTCGCTTCTGCCCTGGTTTTCCGAGGTTCACCTGGCCCCGGGCGGACGCCTGACTGTTTACACCCGGGATGGCACGGAGGTCCTTCTGGGAGATGCCGGCCAGATGGAGGAGAAGCTACGGCTGTTGCGGGCTTTGTACAGCGAGGCGCAACGGCAGGGGCGGACTCTGGCCCGGGTGGATTTACAGGCTGTGCAGTCGCCCGCAGTGGTGTTTCGCTGAGGCCGTGATTTCCGCTTGTAATGTGGCCTGACATGGGTTAGATTTTCCGGTTGGAGGTTGAAATCCGGTGGGAGGGTTGAAAACAGAGACTTTCCGCCGGAACTGGGGGGTGGGGGTCCGTTGGCGCATCCCGAGACCCGGCGCTGGTACCAGGCAGGCTGGCGCTGGACGGCCCTTTTCATCGGACTGGTTTTGGGCTTGTTCATGACGGTGCAATTCCGCACCCAGGTGGAACTGGAACGCGCCAATCCAGTGCGGACAGATGTTCTGTGGGATCTATACCGCGATTCGGAGACCCGCCGGGTGCAGTCTGAGCAGGAGGTCCTCCGGCTCCGCCAGGAATTGGCGTCCAATGAACAGAACGCCTCGCAGGCGGTGCAGGAGGAGCTTTCCCAGCTGCGCCTGCTGGCGGGGGTGACACCTGTGGCGGGGCCCGGCGTCACCATCACGTTGGATGACAGCACACTGCCCGCTTCCGGTGTGGCCAATCCGGAGTTGTTCCTGATCCACGACGAGGACCTCCTGATGGTGCTGAACACTCTCTTCGACGCCGGAGCGGAGGCGGTTTCCATCAACGGGCAGCGGGTGATCAGCACCACGGAGGTGCGGTGTGCCGGGCCCACCACCTCCGTGAACAAGGTGCGGGTGGGGGTACCCTATGTGATCAAGGCCATCGGCAACCCGGCGGCCCTGGAGGCCGCCCTAAAGGCGCAGGGTGGCATCATTCAGCAGCTGCAAGCCTGGGGGATCCGCGTGAACATCACGGCCACCTCGGGCCGGCACTGGATTCGCCTGCCAGCCTACACGGGCCCGCGGCGTATCCAGTATCTCCATGCGGTGGAGGGGGAGTGACGAATCATGTGGTTGCCGGCCATCGGCCTGCTCCTGGGCGTGCTGATCGGCTTGAGAGTTCCTTTGGTCCTGCCTACGGAATACTCCGGCTATCTGGCCGTGGGGATCCTGGCGGCCCTGGACTCGGTTTTCGGCGGGCTGCGGGCTGCCCTGGAAGGGGACTACAAGAACCGCGTTTTCGTTACAGGCTTTTTTGCTAACAGCGTACTGGCCATTTTGCTGACCTATCTGGGCGTGCGTCTGGGCGTGGACTTGGTTTTGGGCGCCACCGTGGCATTCAGTATTCGCATTTTCAATAATCTGGGGCGGATCCGCCATCAATTGTTGGAGGCATGGCCTGGGCACCGGCAGGATTCGGAGCATCCGCCAACGAATGGATGAAACACGGGCGCCTGGGCACGACCCCGGGTGAAAGCTGGGGCGATTCCGGAGCTGCGTGGGGCGATTCCGGAGCTGCGAAGGGGACAGGCTCAAGGAGGGCCGGGGGAGTTCACATGATCGAATTGGATTCCGAATACGCTTCGTTTGCCCGCCTGAAGGTGGTAGGCGTCGGGGGAGGGGGCAGCAACGCCGTCAACCGGATGATGGAATCTGCTGTCCAGGGCGTGGAGTTCATCGCCATCAACACCGACGCCCAGGCTTTGCTATTGTCCAACGCTCCCACGAAGTTGCGCATTGGCGAGAAACTGACCAAGGGGCTGGGAGCTGGATCCAACCCGGATATTGGGCAGAAAGCCGCTGAGGAAAGCCGTGAGGATATCAAGAAGGCGTTGGAAGGCGCAGACATGGTGTTTATCACCGCCGGTATGGGCGGCGGAACCGGGACCGGGGCTGCGCCGGTGGTGGCCCAGGTGGCCAAGGAAATGGGAGCCCTGACGGTGGGGGTGGTGACCAAACCTTTTTCCTTCGAAGGGCATCGGCGCATGATCCAGGCGGAGCGGGGGACCGAGAACCTGAAAAGCCAGGTGGATACCCTTATTGTGATCCCCAATGACCGGCTTTTGCAGGTGGTGGAAAAGCGGACCTCCATGGTGGAGGCGTTCCATATCGCCGATGATGTGCTGCGGCAAGGCGTGCAAGGTATTTCCGACCTCATCACCGTGCCCGGCCTTATCAATCTGGATTTCGCCGATGTGCGGACCATCATGCATGATGCCGGCTCAGCTCTGATGGGCATTGGGCGGGCCAGCGGGGAGGGCCGGGCGGCGGAAGCAGCCAAGATGGCCATCTCCAGTCCGCTCCTGGAGTCCTCCATCGACGGGGCCAAAGGGGTCCTGTTGAACATCACCGGTGGCCCGGATTTGGGGCTGTTCGAGGTGAACGAGGCAGCGGAGATCATCACCAGCGCTGCGGACAGCGAGGCCAACGTGATCTTTGGAGCTGTCATCGACGAGGGACTCAAGGACGAGGTCCGCGTGACGGTGATCGCCACAGGGTTCGACACCAGCCAGCCCAGGCCGCCCATAAGCAAGGCAGAGGAAGTGGAGATCAAGCCTTTCGCCTCCGATGAGTTGGATATCCCGGCGTTCCTGCGGCGCCGCTGAGCCTGGACTTCCAAACGGGCGTCCGCCGTAGTTTTCGTCTTCCCTGGACAGGCCTTGGGCCTGTCTTTTTTTGTACTGTAGGAAGGATTCGGCCGGCGGGGTGATAAGAATAGGAAGAAGCCACCGCAACAGGAAGGGGGAGGAGCGGAGATGCTGGAGATCAGTGTCCCGGCCTACGCCCTGCTGGCCGGGGCTGTGGCCTTGCAGGTCTATCTTCTGCTGTGGGCGACGGCGGCCATCGCGCGGCTGCCTGTGGGGCCCTGGTGGATGTGGCTGGGTGCCGTTTTTGCGGCTGCGTACGATGTCGTGGTCGATCTGGGGCGCGTGGGGGCTCTTCCCTTCTGGCCGGCGCTGGGGACATTCCCGGCCGTGGCGGCCGCTTCGTTGTTCACCTTTGCTCTGGCCTTTTGGCAGGCGGGCGTATCCCGCTGGCGCAGTCTGCTGGCCTACTACTACGGTCTGGCCTTTCTGAGCTTTGGCGCCACCATGGTGGCCAAGAATTTCTACCCCTCCGGCTGGGTGGGGCCCGCCACGTCCATCCTGGTGATCCTGCTGGCGGCGGAGCTGGGCTGGGGCGTGGTGCAGCGCTGGGTCTGGGAGCGCACCGTCTACGTTCCGGTGCGCATACGTCTGTTCCAGCGGGAAGTGGCCTTTACGGCCCTGGTGGATACGGGTCACAATCTGCGCGACCCGCTGAGTGCGTCGCCGGTCATCATCCTGGCGGCGGAGCTGAGTGGGCCTTTGCTCGGTTTGGAGGATGCCGCCCTGCAGGCGGTGGTGGAGTCCGACTACGCTGCTGCCACCGAGCTGCTGGCGGAGTCGCCCTTGCTGGCCAGGGTGCGGCTGATTCCCTTTTCTTCGCTGGGTCAAGACAGCGGCATCCTGCTGGCCGTCCGGCTGGACGAGATGTGGGTGGGCGGCGGCCGCCGTCCCGTGCGGCTGGAAAACGTGTTGGCGGGTTTCCACCACCGCTCCCTGAGCCCTGACCGCAGCTATCAAGCCCTGATCCATCCAGACCTCTTGGAAAACAACCTCGGCGACGCCGCCGCGTTCCAGAGCCGCTGGAGCGGGCAATTGGCTGAAAGCGCCCGGGCAAGGAGGGCACAGTAGATGCGCGCACAGGCATTGGTCAGGCTGCGGCTCCGCCTGCGGCTGATGCTGGCCAGACTGCTATACCGGCTGGGCTGGGCGCCGCCGCACAGCATTTTCTATATGAGTTCCGGCGAGGTGCTGCCGCCACCGCTCAGCAGCGACGAGGAAATGGGACTCTTGGCCCGGCTTCAGCATGGCGACCGTACCGTGCGCAACACCCTGATCGAGCACAACCTGCGGCTCGTGGTCTACATCGCCCGTAAATTCGAAAATACCGGCGTACCCGTGGAAGACCTGGTCTCCATCGGCAACATCGGACTTATCAAAGCCGTGAATACGTTCGACCCAGGAAAGCGCATCAAGTTGGCCACGTATGCCTCCCGTTGCATCGAGAACGAGATCTTGATGTATCTGCGCCGCAACAACAAGACCCGGGCGGAAGTATCCTTTGACGAGCCGCTGAACGTCGATTGGGACGGCAACGAACTCTTGCTCTCCGATGTGGTGGGCATCCAGGACGATGAAATCTACCGGGCCGTTGAGGAGGACGTGGACCGGTCCTTGCTGCGTATGGCCATGGGGAAACTGACCACGCGGGAAAAGCGCATCATGGAGATGCGCTTCGGACTCTCCGACGGCCTGGAGAAGACGCAAAAGGAAGTGGCCGATGTGCTGGGGATCTCCCAGTCGTATATCTCCAGGCTGGAGAAGCGCATTATCAAGAAACTCAGGAAGGAGATGGAACGTTTCGAATAACCTGGCGTCCCGCTGAAATCCGAGACCTTCTGCGAGCCCGGGCACGGTCCCGGGCCTTCTTGGTTTATAGCCCCTCCCCCGCCCCGCGGCCATGCCTTTGCCAGCGGACCTGGCTTCTTCCATAAGGGTATATCCCGTCAGAGCTCGGGCAATAATGGAGGATGCAAGTGTTCATTGGGTGGAGGAGCAAAACTTCGATGAATAAGGTCGAAATCTGCGGCGTGAACACTTCCCGCCTTCCGGTTCTTACCAATAGTCGGATGCGCGAACTGCTGAAGAACATGCGGGAAGGCGACAGCAAAGCCCGCGAAGAGCTAATCTATGGCAATCTCCGCCTGGTCCTCAGTGTGATTCAGCGTTTCAACAATCGCGGTGAGTACGTGGACGATCTTTTCCAGGTGGGATGCATCGGTCTCATGAAGGCCATTGACAATTTCGACCTGAACCAGAACGTAAAGTTTTCCACTTATGCAGTGCCTATGATCATTGGAGAGATTCGCCGCTACCTGCGGGACAACAACCCCATCCGGGTCAGCCGCTCCTTACGGGATGTGGCCTACAAAGCCCTCCAGGTCCGGGACCAGCTGGTGGCCAAATTCGGACACGAACCCAGCATCTCGGAGATCGCCGATGAGCTGAAGCTGCCCCGGGAAGAGGTGGTCTATGCCCTGGATGCCCTGCAGGAGCCGGTGTCGCTTTTTGAGCCCATCTACCATGACGGGGGAGATCCCATCTTCGTCATGGACCAGATCAAAGACGAGAAGCACAAAGACTCGGAATGGCTGGAAGGAATCTCCATCCGTGAAGCCATGCAAAAGTTGAACGATCGCGAGAAACTCATCCTCACCCTGCGCTTCTTCGAAGGCCGGACCCAGATGGAAGTGGCGGACGAGATTGGAATCTCCCAGGCCCAGGTTTCCCGCCTGGAAAAAGCAGCATTGAAGCACATGCGGCGGCATATCGCCGTGAATTAGATATTTCCAGGATTGCACAGGTGATGGTCATGGAACGTAAACAGAAGTATTGGCTGCTGAACGGGTGGAGCAGGCGCCGGGTGGCGTTGGGTTGCCTGATGGCCGTGGCTCTTTTTGGAGGGTTCCGCTTCGCCGCCGGAGGTTTCAGCCAGGCGCGCCAGGCAGAGCAAGCAGCTCTGTGGGTGGCAGATTGGTCTGCACAAGCCGCCGGGGGGAGCGAAAGCGGCAGCCCCTTGGCCGGGGTTCCCCGTTCCCTGGCCCCGTCTCAGGTCATCCGGCTGCACGTGGTGGCCAACAGCGACAGCCCCCAGGATCAGGAGGCCAAGCTGGCCATCAGGGACCGTATTCTGGAGGAATTCTCCCCGGTTTTTGCCGGCGTACAGAGCCTGGCGCAGGCTGAATCCGAGGTGCGGCGCCGGCTGAAAGCGGTGGAGGCGTTGGCCGATGCCGAGCTGCTGCGCCGAGGCCTGCCCTACAGAGCCAAGGCGGAGTATGGCATCCACCCCTTCCCCGCCCGCGCCTACGGCCCCTTCGTCCTGGAGCCGGGGAAATACCGGGCTGTACGGGTCCTGCTGGGCGCCGCCGCCGGGAAGAACTGGTGGTGCGTGCTGTTCCCGCCCGCCTGTTTCCTGAACGTGGACAGCGCTGTGGCCGGACAGCGCGCCAGAGTGGTACCGGAGCGTGACAATGGCCGGGCGGCCGGCACACGGCACGGCAGTCGGGTCTTGCCGGCCGGGACGAACCACCAGGGTCTGGACAGGGGCATGCCCCGCAAGGTGATCCTCAGTTTCCGCTTGTTCGAGCCGGAAGGGGGCCCCCTGCGGGCCGGCACACGACCGGCGGCCGGTGTGGCCGCAGCCCGTAAGGGCACTGCCGCCGAAGCTACCACCAAAGGGGGTGGATGGTGGAACTGGTTTCTCTCGGTGCTGCCTTGATCCCGCCCCCGCTGCAAGGGCCAAGGGGCCAGGCACTTCTTCCCTCCGCCTGCATAGCATGGGCTCGTGGGAGGGAGAGGCATGATGGCGCGAATATCGGACTTGCGCGCGCATGAAGTCATCAACCTCACCGACGGCCGGCGTTTGGGGAACATCATCGACCTGCAGGTGGATCCCGATCGGGGGGTTCTGCACGCCATCACGGTGCCTGGCCGCCGCGGCTTCTGGCGCTTTTTCCCCGGGAAGGACGTGGTGATCCGCTGGGACCAGATCCGTAAGATTGGCGTGGATGTGATCCTGGTGGAACTGGAACCCTTCGGCCTGCCAAACCCGTAGGTCAGGCTGCGGCTCCAGGTTTCTGCAAAGCACTGAAAGGTTTTTCCATCTTATTGTGGAATTTACCAGACGATGACCTTCGACCTCGGACGGTTCCAACTCGATGAGCAGCAACGCTATCTCTGGCTGCCGGGCCTCGCGGGCTGCCTGGCCTTGTTCACCACGCGCCGGGGCGGAGTGAGCCGGGCACCTTTCGCCTCTCTGAACCTGGGCTTCCACGTGGGGGACCGGGATGAGGACGTGCTGGAGAACCGGCGGCGGGCCCTGGAATGGATGGGCTGCGGCCTGGAGAGTTTGGTGGCCGCGGTTCAGGTTCACGGGGTGAAGGTGGCGCAGATCGGATCCGACCAGCGCGGTGCCGGAGCCTTCGGGCAGGGAGGGGCTCTGCCCGGACATGACGCCATGGTCACGAACCAGTGCGGTGTGGTCCTCTCGATCTACACCGCAGATTGTGTGCCGGTCCTGCTGTGGGATCCGGAGCACCAGGCCCTGGGCGTGGCCCATGCCGGTTGGCGGGGAACGGTCGGCGGGGTTCTGGAGCAGACCCTGCAGGAGATGGCTGCGGCGTTTGGCACCCGAAGCAGCCGGGTGGTGGCGGCCCTGGGGCCTGGCATCGGACCGTGTTGCTTCCGTGTCGGAGAGGAGACGGCACGGGCCTTTCGGCAGCAATATCCGCAGGAGGATGCCAGGCGGCCGGTCTGCCAGCGCCTCGCCGACGGATGGCACGTCGATCTGTGGGAAGCGAACCGGCAAGCGCTGTTGCGCGCCGGTGTCTCTGCTGAGGCCGTGTCTGTGGCCCGCGTGTGCACGGCCTGCCACCCGGAGTGGTTTTTCTCCTATCGCCGCGACGGCGGCAGAACCGGGCGAATGGGGTTGTTGGCCACCATCCGGCCCTGCGCGGCGGCCCGGTGAAACTACCGGAGGCGGAGACCGCGGCTGGAATCCCAGGTCCTCCGCAGCGGAGAAATGGAGCGGTCTATGGCGGCGAATCGTTTCCATCATGATGCCGGGGCGCTGGACGGGACAAGCTGGCAGGAAGGGACAGGGCGCCGGCGCGCCGGAAACTCTTCCGCGACCGGCGGCAGCCGGGAAGAGACGCCGCCGGTGCCGGCTTTACTGAAACCCCGTCCGGTGGCCCGCAAGGCTCGTATGAAAGGAAAAGCCAGAGTGAGACAGTCCAACCTGCATCCGCGCCGGGCTGGGCGGGTATACGAGGAAGTCTTCGGGATCGTTTGGGTGGGCGTGGCGGCCTTTGGACTGTTGAGCCTGTTTAGCAAAGCCACCGGCCCCGTGGGCCATGTTTTGTCCTGGTCCATGCAATATGTGCTGGGACAAGCCGCCTGGCTGCCTTTTGCCTTTCTGGCCTATTGGGGCCTGGGACTGTTGATCAGCCGCTGGCGGCTGGCCAGCTCTCCCCGGCTGGCGGGGCTCCTGCTCCTGGCCGTGGCCGGGCTGGTGGAGACCCATCTACAGCTTCCTGTGAACGCCCGGCTGCCGGAGGATTTGTCCCTGGCCGATGAACTGGCGGCATTGCCCAAATCCTGGCTGGGGGCCATGCAGACTGCCGGGATGGGGTCGGGGCTTTTGGGAGGAGCCTTGACCTACTTCCTGGTGCGGCTCGTGGCATACGCCGGGACCCAGGTGGTGGTGGCGGTCCTGGCTGCCAGCGGCCTGGTGCTGGTGACAGAAGGCGCGGTTCTCCGCTGGCTGGTATGGGCCGTGCACGGATTCGTGCGGCTCACGGGAGCCAGCCTGCGGGAAGCCGCCACCCTGCTGCGCGGGTCCACGGGCAGCATGGCGGACGGGAGAGCGGAGCCACGGCCGGCGGGCGCTGCCGTTCCGGAACGGGGCCCGCTCCCTGTGCGTGTGGCACTCCAGCGGGGAGCTGCCGCGACGGACCAGGAGGTGCCCTCCGCCGCCGGGGCAGCGGGGGCGGAGGAGCCAGTGGCGGAATCTGTGGCGGGATCTGCGGAGCGCCAGGCCGTCCCTGCGGGGCCGCGGCAGGTGGCCAGGAAGAAAACGGCGGGAGCAGGCAGGGCGGACAAGGCGGAGGATGAGGAAGTCCTGTCTCAGCCGCCGCTTTTGCCGGCGCCGGCCCTGGTGCCGCGGGCGGAGGGCCCCTACCAGGTTCCACCTCTTTCCCTTTTGGGGCGCCGACCCCCGGCCAGGAAAACCGTTCAGAACGCAGACCAGGCCCAACTCCTTTTGCAGACCCTGGCCACTTTTGGCATCGAGGCCCGTGTTCTGCGCGTTGACCAGGGCCCGGTCATCACTCGCTATGAGGTTCAACCTGCCCCTGGGATCAAAGTGAGCCGGATCTTGAGCCTGACGGACGATATCTCCCTGGCTCTGGCCGCCGCCGGCGTCCGCATCGAGGCCCCCATCCCCGGCAAGTCCGCCATCGGCGTAGAAGTGCCCAACAGGGAGACCAGCCTGGTGCATCTGCGCGACGTGCTGGACTCGCTGGAGTTCCGGAGCAAGACCAATCCGCTGCTTTTGGGCATCGGCGCCGATATCGCCGGGCAACCGGTGGTGGCCGATCTGGCCAAGATGCCGCATTTGCTCATCGCCGGCGCCACAGGCTCCGGCAAGAGCGTCTGCATGAACACCCTCATCAGCAGCCTTCTTTTCCGGTCCACCCCGGACACGGTCAGGCTGCTGATGATCGATCCGAAACGGGTGGAATTGACCCTGTTCGACGGCATCCCCCATCTGGTGGCGCCGGTCATTCCTGACGCCCGGCGGGCCTCGGGTGCCTTGCGTGCCTTGGTGGAGGAGATGGAACGCCGCTACCAGCTGTTTGTCCACGCCGGCGTGCGCAACATCGAGGCGTACAATGAGTGGGTCAAGGAAATGAATGCGCTGTCCAACGAACCTGCACCTTTCGCCTCTACACCCGACACAGAGGCGGCGCTCGGGCCCGGCGTCCATGCTGCCGCCGCTGCCCGAGAGCCCTCCGGCGGTAGGGCGGATCAGCCGGCGGCCGGGAGGCCAGAGGGCGCCGGCAAAGCAGGAGCCTCCGCCAAACCAGGGGCAGGGGCCGCGCCCGCCCGGACTTCCGGGGAGTCCGGCGGGGCTGCGGGACAGGTGGGAGACACCCCGGCGCCTGTGCCCGAAAAACCCCTGCCGTACATCGTGGTGTTTGTGGATGAGCTGGCCGACCTGATGATGGTGGCCGCCGCCGACGTGGAAGAGTCCATCGTGCGCTTGGCCCAGATGGCCAGGGCGGCCGGGATTCACCTGGTCATCGCAACGCAGCGGCCGTCGGTGGATGTCATCACCGGCCTGATCAAGGCCAACATTCCCTCGCGCATCGCCTTTGCCGTCTCTTCCCAGGTGGACTCCCGCACCATCCTGGACCAGGCCGGGGCGGAGCGCCTGCTGGGGCGGGGGGACATGTTGTTCCTGCCTGCCGGTGCAATCAAGGCCCGCCGGGTCCAGGGCGCCTTCATCACAGACCGCGAAGTGGAGAACCTGGTGGCCTACTGGCGCCGCCAGGGTCCCCCCCAGTACATGGAGGAGTTTCTCAGCAGTGAGGAGGCCCTGGAGGGCCCGGAGGTGGATGACGATCTGTTCGAGGATGCCGTACGGGTCGTGGTGGAATCCGGGCAGGCATCGGCTTCGCTTTTGCAGCGGCGCCTGCGCGTGGGATACGCCCGCGCCGCCAGGCTGGTAGACCTTATGGAGATGAAGGGGATCGTCGGGCCGTCCCAGGGGAGCAAGCCCCGGGAGGTTTTGGTCGGGCGCTGGGATGCCGATTTGAAAGAGTAGGCGCTCCGGCCAGGCATAGGGTTGGTTCCCGATCGGTAAGATAGAAAGGGATTGCCAGCCATGGAAACGTGGTATCTGGAATATGCCATCCGCCGCGACCGTCCAGGCTTGCTGGGCGACGTGGCCACCCTCCTAGGGATGCTGGGCGTAAACATCGAAGCCGTCCGCAGCCTGCCCGGGGGTGGCCGGGCATTTCTGCTTCGGGGCCACGGGCCCGATCTACGCTTGGCTGGGCAGGCTCTCCAGGGTGTGGCGGATATCCAGATCGTGGCGGTGCGGCCTCCTTTACCGGCGGACTTGGTGACTTTGCGACACGGGCAGAAACTCCAGCCCCAGCTGGCAAGCGGACAAGACGGCGACGGGGTGCCGTTTTTTTCGTTCGTACGCAGCGAGCTGGGAGTGCTGGTGGACTTCATGGCCCAGGAGATTGCCGACGGACCCCGCGGCGGGCGGGCCTCGCTGGTCATCGGGATCCGGGGGCAGCCCAAGGTGGGAAAAACCGAGGCGGCCATTGCTGCCTGTGTCTCGGCCAACCGGCCGTGGGTCATGATCTCCGGCACCATCTTCCGGCTGGTGGCGCGCAGCCACCTGCTCGACGGAGAAAAAGGCAGGGACTGCGTCTATCTCCTGGACGCAGCGGCCTCGTTGCGGGCTCCGGGGCAGGATCACAAAGCCCTGGTTCAGGCGCTCTGGCGGGGAAGCCAAACCAAGTTGGTGGAGCATCCGGACCTTTTTGTGCGGGAGGGCTGGGCGCAGTGGGAGGACTTCGATTTCCTCGTGGAATTGCGCCGTTGCCCGGAGGAGGCCATTGAACCGGAGAACATCTCCACCAGCATCCGCTCCTTCGATGTTTCCTGAGAGCGGTGCACCAGGCTACCGCCCGACCCACCGATACGCCGGTGCCGGATGAGGCGAAGGAGGGACCTGACGAAAAGAGGCGGACGGCAGAGGGGCGGGGGCGAGATAGGAGGGAGAGCGCATGGGTGCCGATGTTGGCAGCTTGCTGCGGGCGGAAAGAGAAAAGAAGGGTTGGAGTCTGGAGCAAGTATCCCGGGACCTGCACATGAGCAAGCGCTATGCCCAGGCTCTGGAGGAAAACCAGTTTTCGGTCATACCGGGAGAGGTTTATGTGCGCGGCTTCCTGCGCCTGTATGCCGGGCACCTGGGCCTGGATCCGGAGGCTACGATCCGCCTTTACCAAGAACAGACCCGGCCGGGGCAGGGGAGTGGTGTGCCGGGCGGCGCCGGCCCCCAGCCAGAGGGCAGTATCCGGTCAAGGTCCCCGGTGCCGCTGGGCGGGGTGGAAGGGACGGCCGTGCGGCCGTCTTCCGGGGCCATGCCCGCCGGCGCGGTCCGCACAGGCGCCGGGGGGGTGCACCCGCAGGGGGCCCAGCACCATGGCGAGGATGCCTTCCGGCTCACGGAGAAACTGGCGTCTCTGGAAAGGCGGCTGCAGGCTGTGAGTGCCGGCCAGGCCCCGGACTGGGGCGCGCCGGCAGTGGCAGAACCCGGGGATTTCGGCCGAGAAGGGGTACGGGAGGCACGGCCGCAGGCCCGGGATGCCCAGAAGTTGTCGTCCTGGCTGCGGCAAAAGAGGCTGGGCATGTGGGGGGCCATCGCTGCCGGACTGGCACTGTTGGGTGTCCTGTTTTTCGGCCTCTGGCAGGATCTTTCCGGAACGCCCGGCAAGTCCTCCGTAGGCCCCGGCGGACGGGCTCCGCAGGGCTCTTCCGTGTCTGTGGTTCCAGGTGCCCACGCCGTCCACACGCCGGACGCCGTGGCTGCGCAGGATGCGGACCGGTCCACCTCGAACGGCAGGCAGGGGGCCCCATCGCCGGTACAGCCGGCACAGCCGCCCAGTCCACAGGATGAGGCCACTGCCGCTGCCACGCCGGGCTCCGTGGCCCTGACCCCGGCGGGGGCTCCGGCAGGAGTGCCGCCTGGCCCGGCACCGGCGTCGCGCGGCCCGGGGCCTCTGCAGGTGCCAGGGAACGGCAAGCCCGTGGATCTGATCATCTTCACCCGGCAACCGGCGAGCAGCGGAGTGCGCTTGTCTGTGACAGCAGTGGGCCGTTGCTGGGTGCGGGTGATCGCAGACGGCAGGCTGGTGTATGAGCGGACCCTGGAGGCCGGCAGCCAGGCCCAGTGGCAGGCCGCCCGGGATTTGACGGTCCGCTTCGGCAATCCGCAGGGTGTACGGGTGCTGTTGAACCAGCAGGACTTGGGCGGATTGGGACCAACGGCCGTTACGGTGGCGTTCCGCGCCGGTGATCTGCACTGACCCTGCGGGCCCGGCAGGAATCCCTGCGGCCTTCGCGAATAGTGTAGGGAGTTTTGGCGCCCGGCGGGCAAAAGTCGCGGGCGCTTTTTATGGAGATTATGGAGGTATAGAGGAGGCTCTTCGGTTGGGCGAGCTCAAGGACCTGGACACTCTAGTGGCACTGGCCAAGCGCCGCGGCTTGGTTTTTCCCAGTTCGGAGATCTACGGTGGCATCAACAGCTGCTGGGACTACGGCCCCCTGGGCGTGGAGCTGAAGCGGAACGTCAAGGAGGCTTGGTGGCAGGCCACCATCCGGGCCCACGACAACGTGGTGGGCGCGGATACCAGCATCATCATGCATCCGGACGTCTGGCGGGCCAGCGGCCACGTGGACAATTTCACTGATCCACTGGTGGACTGCAAGCAATGCAAGCAACGCTTTCGGGCAGACCAGATTCCTGGCGACCGCTGTCCAAACTGCGGCGGTGAACTGACCAAGCCACGCCAGTTCAACCTGATGTTCAAGACCTTTATGGGCCCGGTGGAGGACGCCGCAGCTCAGGTATACCTGCGCCCGGAGACCGCCCAAGGGATTTTCGTGGATTACAAGACCATCCAGGCTGCGGCCCGCCTGCGGATCCCGTTCGGCATCGGGCAGATCGGCAAGAGCTTCCGAAATGAGGTATCGCCGGGGAACTTCATTTTCCGCTCCCGTGAGTTCGAGCAGATGGAGATGGAGTTCTTCGTCAGCGAGAAAGACGATGATTACTGGTTCCAGACCTGGGTGGAAGAGCGTTTTCAGTGGTACATCCGCCTGGGCGTGCGGCCCGAACGCCTGCGTAAGCGCCCCCACGGTCAGGAGGAGCTGGCTCACTACGCCAAGGCCTGCATCGACGTAGAGTATCTGTTCCCCTTCGGCTGGCATGAAGTCGAAGGAATCGCCCACCGGGGCCGCTTCGATCTCACGCAGCACCAGGAGCACAGCGGGAAGGACCTGAGTTATTTCGACGATCAGACAGGCGAGCATTACATTCCCATCGTCATCGAGGCATCCGCCGGCGTGGACCGGGCCCTGCTGACGTTCCTAGCCGACGCCTACGACGAGGAGGAAGACCAGGGAGAAACCCGGGTGGTTCTGCGGCTCCATCCGCAGCTGGCACCGGTGAAGGTGGCTGTGTTCCCGCTGCAGAAAAAGCCGGCCCTGGTGGAGAAGGCCCAGGCTCTGCGCAAGGATCTGGCCAGGCGCTACAATGTGGCCTACGACGAAGCGGGAAGCATCGGCCGTCGCTATCGCCGCCAGGACGAGGTGGGCACCCCTTACTGCATCACGGTGGACTTCCAGAGCCTGGAAGACCAGGCGGTCACAGTCCGCGACCGTGACACCACCCGGCAGGACCGGGTGAGCATGGAGCAGGTGCCCCAGTACCTGGAGGAGAAGATGCGCACTTATCAAAGGTATCGCCCGTGAGGCCCGGGCTGGAAAGCAGGAGGGGCCATGACCGGAGTAGGGGATAGGCCGCAGGCGTGGCGGATCGGCCTGGCGCAGATCGCACCCGCGCTGGGGGACGTCGACCGGAACGTGGCTTTGCACTTGCGCTTTGTGGAGCAGGCCCGGTCCGCCGGGGTAGATCTTCTGATATTTCCGGAGCTCTCGCTCACCGGCTATAACCTCCAGGACCTCACGGCCGAGGTGGCCATGCCGGCTAGCGCGCCGCTTTTGCGGAAGCTGTCACAAGCCGCCGGTCCCATGGACGTGGTGGTGGGGTTTGTGGAGGAAGACCGGGATTTCCGCTTTTATAATTCCGCCGCTTACCTCAGCGGGGGTTCCGTGGTGTATTGCCATCGCAAGGCGTACCTCCCCACCTACGGGATGTTCGACGAAGCCCGCTATTTTGCGGCGGGCCAACGGGTGGCGGCATTCGAGACGCGTCTGGGTCCCATGGGACTCATGATCTGTGAGGATGCCTGGCATGCCTCCGTTCCCTGGCTCTTGGCCCAGGACGGCGCCCAGACGCTGATCATCCTCTCCAGCGGGCCTGGCCGTGGCGTTCTGGGCCCCAGCCTGGGTTCAGCGGAGACCTGGTATCTGCTGAACCGGGCCTATGCTCACCTGTTCGGTGTGTATGTAGCCTACTGCAATCGCTATGGCTTCGAAGACGGGGTGAACTTCTGGGGCGGTTCCGAGGTGGTGGATCCCTTCGCCGCCGTGGTGGCACAAGCCGACCAGTTCAGCGAGGATCTGGTGGTGGCCGAGGTGGATCCCCAGGTGGTCCGGCGTTCCCGGACCATCACGCCGCTGCACCGGGATGAACGCCTGGAGATCGCCTGGAACGAGCTGATGCGCATCCGGCGGCGGGTCTGGGGGGAGCAGGCGTGAACCGCAGCCTGAGCGGGGGTATTGTTTGGTATGACCGCCAGGGCCGTTCCAAACTGGTGGACCAGTTCCATATCAACACGGATCTCGTCATCACCATCCTCACGAGCTTCATCCGCGCCGAAGTGCAAAAAGTGGGATTCCAGCGGGCCGTTTTGGGTCTTTCCGGCGGGGTGGACTCCTCGGTGGTGGCTTATCTGGCAGCCCGGGCCTTGGGCCCCGGCAATGTCCTGGGAGTCTTGATGCCCTACCGGACCAGCAGCCCCCAAAGCGTGGCCGACGCCGGGGAAGTGGTCCGCAGAACAGGCATCCGCCACCGGACCGTGGATATCTCTCCGCAGATCGACGCTTATTTCGCCGGCGAGCCGGACGCATCCAACCTGCGGCGGGGCAACAAGATGGCCCGTGAGCGCATGAGCGTGCTCTACGATTTGTCCATGGCCGAGAAGGCGCTGGTCCTGGGAACCAGCAACAAGACGGAGCTTCTGCTGGGTTACGGCACTCAGTTCGGCGATCTGGCCTCCGCCCTCAATCCGTTGGGCGACCTGTACAAGACCCAGGTGTGGCAGCTGGCCAAAGCGCTGGGCGTGCCGCCACAGATCATTGAAAAGCCGCCCTCTGCGGACTTGTGGCCCGACCAGAGCGACGAGGGGGAATTGGGGTTTTCTTACCGGGACGTGGACCAAGTGCTGTTCTTGCTGGTGGATTGCCGCCTCACACCGGAGCAAGTTCAGGAATGGGGCTTTGCGCCGGAATTCATCGCCCGGGTGCAACACCTGGTGCGGATCAGCCAGTACAAGCGCAGGCTGCCCTTGATCGCCAAAATCTCCCAGCGCAGCGTGGGCCACGATTTCCGCTATCTGCGGGATTGGGGGGCCTGAGGTGCCCAGGTGTGAAGGACAGTGTGGAACAGACGAGCTGGTGCGTTCCCTGGCTTACGGGGGCACGGTCCAGGTGGTGGCGGCCACCACCACCGGGTTGGTGGAGGAGGCTCACGCGCGCCATGGCACTTGGCCTACAGCTACGGCTGCATTGGGAAGGGTCCTGACCGCCGCCCTCCTGATGGGAAGCTCTCTGAAGGACGATGAGAAGATTCTCATCCAGATCTGCGGCAACGGTCCTCTGGGGCGGGTGGTAGGCGAGGCCACAGCCCGGGGACAGGTCCGTGGGTATGTGCAAAACCCTCACGTGGATCCGGAGTTGAAGGCCGCCGGAAAGATGGATGTGGCCTCCGCCGTCGGAAGGGAAGGCGTGGTGGTGGTCATCAAGGACCTGGGCCTCAAAGAGCCCTATCAGGGTACGGCACCGTTGGTCAGCGGGGAAATCGCCGAGGACCTGACGTATTACCTGGCCCAGTCCGAGCAGATTCCCTCCGCCATGGCCCTAGGCGTCCTGGTGGGTCCTGCCGAGGCCGGCGCCAGCCAAGGAGGGCATGACCACGCAGGGCGTGGCGTAGCTGCCGAGGCGTCCGGGTCAGGATGGAAGGTTCTGGCCGCCGGCGGGCTATTGGTGCAGGCACTGCCTTCCGCCCGCCAGGAGGTTCTGGCCGGTCTGGAAAACCGCCTGGCCCGCCTGCCGCAGGTGAGCAGCCTGGTGGCCCGCGGCCGGACGGCTCAGGGGCTCATCGACGAGCTCCTGGAGGCGGGAAAAGCCGGGAGTTATCAGGTCTTGGACCGTTATCCCGTGGAGTTCGACTGTGGGTGCAGCAGGGAGCGGGTGGCCCGGGCTCTGGTCAGCCTGGGCACGGAGGAGTTGGCCCGCCTGGACCAGGAGGGCCAGGGAGCGCAGCTGACCTGCCGGTTCTGCAATACCCGCTATTCCTTTGGTCCGCAGGAGATCCACGACCTGCTGCGTCAGCTGGAGGAGCCCGGTCAGCCGTAGGGCAGCGGCCGGGACGCGGCTACGCGCGGTCTGCCGGCGGTGGCTGGACCCACGAATCGCAACTTCGGAATGGAGGAGAGAGATGCACAGGTTAGGACGGTGGATCCTGGCATGGGTTGTGGCCATCCTGGCCCTCCTTGCCATCGCCTTTGTGGCCGGGGCTGGTTTGTACACAGACTGGCTATGGTATCGGGCCCAGGGGGCTCAGGACGTTTTCTGGACCATGCTTCTGACCCAATGGGAACTGCGGCTGGCCATGTGGGTCCTGTTCTTCGGTTTTCTTTGGATCAATTTGCTTCTTTCCCGGGGCGAAGTGGGACGAGCCCTGACTGCGCTGCCTCCGGAGGGTGCCTTTGCCCAGTGGCTCACGGCCCGGCGCCTGACGGTCTTGATGGGCGTGGGGGCGCTGGTGATCGCCTTTTTGGCCAGCGGCACCACCTCGGTCTACTGGGAGGTGGTGCAGAGGTTCTTTGCCTCCCAGACCGTGGGTGTGCGGGATCCTGTGTTCCATCTGGACGTGGGGTACTACATGTTCCGGTACCCGTTTTACCGCTACCTGTACCAGATGGGCATGACCATTTTGGTGGTCACCGCCATCGTGGTGGCCCTGGTCTACATCGGCAGCGGCGCGTTGCGCTGGGGTCCCGGACGGCAGTGGCTGCGCTCGCCGGCCCAGTTTCATCTGGCGTTCCTGGTGGCCCTCATTTTCCTGTGGCGGGCCTGGGGCTACCGGCTGGATATGTACGGCCTGTTGTTCTCTCCCCGCGGCGTAGTGTTCGGACCCGGGTACACGGACATCCATGCGAATCTACCGGCGCTGCAGGTCCTGCAGGTCATCGCCGTGGGTACAGGCGTTTTGGTGCTGGTGGCTGTGGCTCTGCGTCGGGCCCGGCTGACCCTCGTCGGCGTTGGCTTGCTGATCGCCGCTTCGCTGGTTCTGGGCCAGATCTATCCCGGCCTGGTACAGCGCTTCTCGGTGGAACCCAACGAGCTAGCACGGGAGGCGCCCTACATCTCCCAGCACATCCGTTACACCTTGCTGGGTTATGGGTTGGACAAGGTCCAGGAAAAGACGTTTCCGGCCCGGGAGGACCTGACCTACGACGAGATCATCTCCGAAAAGGACACCATCGGAAATGTCCGCCTGTGGGACTGGAAACCCCTCCTGGCCACCTATGCCCAGCTGCAGGAGATGCGGTTGTATTACGATTTCACCGATGTCGATGTGGACCGCTACGAGGTGGGCGGCCAATTGAGGCAGGTGACCCTGTCTGCCCGCGAGCTCAATGTGGATCACCTGACCAACACGGCCAAGACCTGGGTGAATCTGGCGCTGAAGTATACACACGGATACGGCGCCGTGGTGAGCCCGGTCAACGAGGTGACGGGGGAAGGCATGCCCCGCTTTTTCGTGCGGGACATTCCGCCCGTCTCCACAGTACCGGCGCTGGCAATCCGGCAGCCCCGCATCTATTTCGGCGAGCTCACCAACACCCCGGTCTTTGTGCGGGCTCGCACGCCGGAATTCGATTATCCGGTGGGGGAGGACAACGCCTATAACACGTATGACGGCAGCGGGGGTATCCCCATGGACAGCCTGTTCAAGCGCCTGGCATTCGCCTTGCGTTTCAGGCAGATCCAAGTTCTTCTCGCTTCCGACATCAGCGACCGCACGCGGGTGCTCATGTATCGCAACATTCACGAGCGGGTCCGCAAGATCGCGCCTTTCTTGCGCTATGACCGCGACCCTTATTTGGTCATCGCCGGCGGCCGGCTTTACTGGATTCAGGACGCGTACGTGACCAGCAGCCTCTTTCCGTACTCCATGCCGGTGCCGGGCTGGGGAAACTATGTGCGCAACTCCATCAAGGTGGTCATCGACGCCTACAACGGCACCACCACGTACTACATTGTGGATCCCAAAGAGCCCCTGGCGCGGGCCTGGGCGCAGATCTTTCCCCGGCTCTTCAAGCCTCTGGAGGCCATGCCCCCCGCCCTTCGCGCCCACCTGCGTTATCCGGAAGACCTGTTTGCCATCCAGAGCCACATCTATGCGACGTACCACATGAAGGATCCCACGGTGTTCTACAATAAGGAGGACGTGTGGAGCATACCCACGGAGATTTTCGGGACCGAGCAGGTGGCCATGGAGCCGTACTACATCGTGATGCGCCTGCCCGGCGAACCAAAGCCCGAGTTCGTACTCCTGCTGCCGTTCACGCCCACCCGGAAGAACAACATGGTGGCCTGGATGGCAGCCCGCTCCGACGGCGCCAATTACGGCAAGCTCCTGGTATACACCTTCCCCAAGGACCGGCTGAGTTATGGGCCCATGCAGATTGAGGCCCGCATCAACCAGGATCCCTACATCTCGCAGCGGCTTTCCCTGTGGGATCAGAAGGGATCCCGTGTGATTCGGGGCAATCTCCTGGTGATCCCTGTGCGCGATTCCCTGCTTTATGTGGAACCCCTGTTCCTGCAGGCGGATCAGAGCCAGATGCCAGAACTCAAGCAGGTGATCGTGGCCTACGGCGGAAACGTGGTCATGGCGGATACCTTGGCTCAGGCTTTACGGCAAGCGTTCGGCCTGCCTGCGGCAGGTGCCGCGGTAACGGGGGTGACCGGGGGCGTGGGGCAGGCGGGAGCACAGGCGGCAGGTGCGGCAACGGTTCCTGTACCTGCGCCGGCTGACAATTGGGTCCAGCTCAGCCAGCAGGCAGACCAGGTTTTCCGCCGGGCCCAGGACCGCTTGCGGGCCGGAGATTGGTCCGGTTATGGCCAGGCCCAATCCGAGCTGGGCGCCCTCTTGAAACGTTTGGCGGAGCTGGCAAGTAAAAGCGGAGCGGGGTCTCAACGATGATTGAAGAACGGGCGGCCGGGGGCGTGGTCTTGGCCTGCGGCCGGGTGTTGGTCCTGCGGCACGCGCGCGGCGAGTGGATTTTGCCCAAGGGCCATATCGAGGCAGGGGAAACCCCGGAGCAGGCAGCGGCGCGCGAGATCCGCGAGGAGACTGGATTGGACGTGGAACTCCTGGGCCGGGCCGGCGAGACGGCCCATGAGTTCACGTATCCCGGCGAGACAGAGCGGCGTCACAAGACGGTCATCTGGTTCGTCGCCCGCCCGCGGTGCTGGCCCGCCAGCCTCCAGCTGCAGACCGAGGAAGGAATCCTGGAAGGCCGCTGGCTGGAGCCGCAACAGGCTGTGGCGCTTCTGACTTTCCCAGACCAGCGCGAAATGGTGGAAAACGCATTGCGCTGGCAGCCGCTGCGCAACGGCTAGGTTTGGCCCCTCTCCGTCTGGACTTCGGCACGGCCGGCGTCCCCGCCGCCGCAGCCGCGGGGCCCGGTTCTAACCGGACGGGCCGAGGCATAAGGTTCAGACGAAAGGGGGGCAGACTATGCCAAGACCGCGCGAAACCGAGGTTGAAGGGGGCGGGCCCGGCTTATTTTTCGTCCTGGTGGCGCTGGTGGTGGTCGCTGTGCTGGGAGCTCGCTACCTCGGGTTCTACCCCAATGCCGACAAGAACCGCCAGTCCCTGGGGGGCAAACCCCAGCAGGTCACCACCGCCCGCCCAGGCGAACCTGCGCCAGCGGCTGCGGGGGTGGCATCCCCGTCCGCCGCCGGCTCCCAGCAGGGCACGGCTGGCTCGTACTCGTCTCTCGGCGCCCAGGGAGGGCCGCCCCAGGTGATGATTTATTATTCGTTCGCCAGCCAGAATTACGGCCCCGGGGACCCCTATGCCAGCGGCCAGCCGGGGCAGATTGTGAGCGTGGGGCAGACCCTGACAGAGGGGCTGGCGATTCGTGGCGTATCGGCCTTGCATGACACCACCGTGTTTGATTACCCCGTCTTCAAGAACGCTCTGCCGCTGGCAGCAGAGGCCATGGCCAGCAACCTGCAACGAAATCCGTCCGTCGAGCTGGTGCTGGACGTGCACCGGGATGCCTTGCCGCCCGGTTCACCCGCCTCGGCCACCACGGTGCAGCTGAACGGGCAACCGGTGGCACGCATCATGATCGGCGTGCCGGATGGTCCCGGGAAGGAGCAGCGCCTGGCTTTGGCCCGTGAACTGGAAGGCCGTATGGAGGAAATGTATCCCGGCCTGTGCCGCGGCGTGAAGGAACTGGGATCATCCGGAGCCGCCACGGATCGGGCCCTGTCGGTCTACATCGGCAGTTATCCGCAAAACACCTTGGCCGAAGCGCAGCGCGCTGCCAAGCTCCTGGCCGATGTGGTGGCCACCCTGGTCAGCGAGACGCCGCCGTCTTCAGCGCCCCCCACCGTGCACTGACAGGCCTGCTGGGCACCGGAACCGCGCCTGCCGGCAGGGTAATAGTGAAAGATTCGGCGCCGGTTCCGCCTGCCCGGCAGGCCCAGGCCGGCGCCTCTCCAGCCCCTCACCAGCGTGATCCCCCCGTGGAGGCCTGCTCCGTCGGCCTCCTTCTGCCTATGCCTGCATTCGCCCATGGATAGACAGGCCTTTTTGTGTTATGCTAAGTCCGGCATCATTCCTGTGGGCTTTGCGAGCCTGGTCACCCCGGCGCCTTTTGGGCGATACACTGATACAGCAATCCATAGGAATACCGGGCCAGGCCACCTAGACCAGAACAGAGCGGGCCTGGGCTCACAAAGGGCTTGGTCGCGTGGAAGGCAGGGCACACGGAGGGAAAGCGAAGTGGGGGTGCGGAGACAGTATGTTCACTCCCGGAGAACGCGTTCACATGGTGGGGATCGGTGGCTATGGCATGAGCGCAGTGGCGCGGGTGCTGATCGGCATGGGCGTCTGTGTCAGCGGCTCGGATTTGCACGGGTCCGCATTAACCCAGGGATTGGAGGACCTGGGGGCCCGGATCTACATCGGGGAACACCGGCCTGAAAACCTGAAGGATGCGCAGGCCGTGATTTATTCCAGTGCCATCACAGGAGACAACCCCGAGCTGAAAGCTGCCCGGGAACGGCATATCCCGGTGTATCACCGTTCCGAGGCCCTGGCAAGCCTCATGAATTCGCGGCGCGGCATTGCCGTGGCTGGCGCTCATGGCAAGACCACCGTCACCAGTATGGTTTCCTGGATTCTGCAGCGGGCCGGCTTGGATCCCACGGTGCTCATCGGCGGAGAGCTGGCGGAGCTCAACCATGGGGCGAAGTACGGCCAAGGCGCATGGCTGGTGGCTGAAGCCGATGAGAGCGACGGGTCCTTCCTGCGCTACCGCCCTGAAGTGGCGGTGGTCACCAACATCGAGGCGGACCACCTGGAGAACTATGGCGGAAACGTTCAGCGCCTGGTCGAGACCTTTGAGCGTTTTCTGCATAATGTGCGCCCGGGGGGAGCCGCCGTTCTCTGCCAGGACGACCCTGAACTGGCACGCCTGTCCCCGCAGCTGCCGGTCCCCGCAATCTGCTACAGCCTGAAGGACCCCACCTGCGCCTGGTACGCCACAGAGATCCGCCAGAACCAGCGGCAGCTTTCTTTTTCTCTTTTTCATGAGGGGCGGCTCCAAGGCCGCGTGAGTGTGCCGGTGCCGGGGGTACACAATGTGGCCAATTCTCTGGCGGCCCTGGCCGCCGCGGACCGGGCCGGCGTGGGGTTGGCCGAGGCCATCCGGCATCTGGCGGACTTCCACAACGCCAAACGGCGGTTTCAAGTGCTGACGGAGGCCGGCGGCATTACGGTGGTGGATGATTACGCCCATCACCCCACGGAGGTGCAGGCCACCCTCGCCGCGGCCAGGCAGGGATGGCCCAGGCGGCGTCTGGTGGCGGTCTTCCAGCCTCATCGCTATGCGCGCACCCATTTTCTTTGGGACCAGTTTCTGCAGGCCTTTGACCAGCCGGATCTGTTGGTGCTCACAGACATCTATGCTCCCCCGCCGGACCGGCCCATTCCGGGTGTCAGCGGGGCGGCCCTGGCGGACGCTCTGCGGCGCAGGAGAGGCAAGGCCGGCGTGGTATTCGTCCCCACTCCTGCGGCGGCCCTGGACTTTCTGAAGGCCCAGGCACGGCCTGGGGACCTGATCCTGGTCATGGGCGCGGGAGATATCTCCCAGGTTGCCCACGACCTGGCTCAATCCCTGCAGGAGCAACAGGCTGCGGCGTCTGCGGCCTCTGCTGCGCCGCGCGTCCGGCTGGAGGCTTCGGGACGCGCCTGACTGTCTGCGCCCGGCTCCCAGCCGTCGTAGGGAGGGACTCCGCGGGACGGGGACGTGGTAAGGGTGGCGAGTCCGCAGTGCATGCCTTCATCTTTCCGCCGGAAAATCTGCAGCTTTTGAGAGAGGATCTTTTGCAGGCGGCGGGCGTGGGCGGTGACCCAGTTGCGGAGGCCGGGGAAGCCGGCGCCGCCCGGGCCCCGGAGACCCCCGCGCCCCTGGCGGGGCCGGCCTCCAAGCCGGGGTGGTTTCTCTTGGCCCGGCAGGCCTGGGATCTCGCAGCGGAAAAGGGGTTTGAAACCCTTCTTTCCGCCCAAACCCTGCCGGATCTGGCCCTCTATGCCCATCAGCTGCAGGCGGTGCGCCGGGTCCTGCAGGACATGAACGGGAGGGCCGTGCTGGCGGACGAGGTGGGCCTGGGCAAGACTCTGGAAGCCGGCATCGTCATCAAAGAATACTGGCTGCGCGGGCTCGTGCGCCGCGTGTTGATCCTTGTGCCTGCCAATCTGGTCCCCCAGTGGCAGGACGAGATCTGCGGCAGGTTGGAGCTGCCTTTCGTGGCCAATCCGGCGCCGGAGGGATGGAGCCGCAGCCCTCTGATCATCGCGTCCCTGGATCTGGCGAAGCGTCCACCGCATGCAGCGATTCTGCGCAAGCAAAGTTGGGACATGGTGGTGGTGGATGAAGCCCACCGCCTCAAGAACGCTGCTACTGCCAACTGGCGCTTTGTCAACAGCCTGGACAAAAAGTTTCTCCTGCTTCTTACAGCCACGCCTCTGCAGAACGATCTGCGGGAGCTTTACAACATGATCCAGCTCTTGCGCCCCGGCCAGCTCCACACCTTTCGCCAGTTCAAGCGCAAGTTCATGGTGGATAAACGCCGGGTGCGCAACGTGGAGGAGTTGCGCCGGCTTCTTTCCCAGGTGGTCATTCGCACCGGCCGCCGGCAGGCGGGGCTTCCTGTGCCCCAGCGGCAAGTACAGAACCAGGAACTGGACATGACGGAGGCGGAGCGCAGGTTCTATGGGCGGGCGCTGGAGTGGGCGCGCCAGGACTTCGCCCAACGCATGGCCGCACGGGGCCGGCGCAATCTGCTGCCCTACCTGGTCTTGCTACGGGAGATCTCCTCCTCACCGGCGGCGGCGTTGGAGACTCTGCGGGCTTTTCGACGGCAGTGCCAGGGTGCGCTCCGGCAGCAGCTGGATGAACTCTTGGAAGAAGGCCGGGCCCTGGGCAACTGGGCCAAGGAGGAGGCCCTGGTGCAGCTTCTGCGCCGGGAACCACGGACGAAGGTCCTGGTGTATACAGAGTTTCTGGCCAGCCAGTCGGCCATTCTCCGCCGCCTGCAGGCGGTGGGCATACGGGCCGCGGCGTTCAACGGTACCCTGCCTGCAGACCACAAAGCCCGGGTGATCCAACAGTTCCGGGATTCCCTCTCGGTCCTGGTCAGCACCGACGCCAGCGCGGAAGGACACAATTTCCAGTTTTGCCACGTCTTGATCAATTACGATCTGCCGTGGAATCCCATGCGGGTGGAACAGCGCATCGGCAGAGTCCACCGCCTTGGCCAGCAGTCCCCTGTGCGCATCACGAACCTGGTGCTGCGCTCCACCATCGAAGAATACGTTGTATGGCTCCTGCAGGAGAAGATCCGCCTGTTCGAAAGCGTACTGGGGGAGTTGGACGCCATTCTGTCGGACCTGGGCGGGCAGAATCTGGAACAGGCCATCGGGGAGATCATCCTCACCACTCCAGGCGAAGAGGAGCTGGCCCGCCGTTTTCAGGAACTGGGCCGCAGGCTGCAAGAGTCCCGCCGCCGCTACCGGGAGCTGCAGGCGTGGAATGACGCCATTCTGATGGAAGGGGAAGGCTGATATCTCCGTGGGACCGCCGGACCAGAACCGGGCTGCCAGGCCGGACGACGAGGCCCTGGCCCAGCGGTTGAAGCGCTTTGTCCAGGACTTCGTACATCTGGCGAAGGGGCAGATCCCTGGCTTTGTCTGGAAAGAGAATGGGCCGGGGGTGGCCCTTCTGGCCTTGCCGCCCCAATGGGATCCGCAGGGTCGTTTCGGGGAGCCCCGGCCTGTGGCGCTCGCGCCGGCTCCCGGGGCGGTCAGTGGAGAGGAACAGCTTCCGGATCTTCTGACTCCAGGGACATACGTCTGGGAATGCCTGTTGGATGCGGCCCGGCACATGGGGGCCCGGGCTGATCTCACCCTGTTTCACTTGGTGGACTGGGATCAACTGCCACCGTCCTGGCAACAACAGGTTCCCGGCATCACGGTGAGACGGGGTATCCTGGAGGTGGAGAGCCTCCGCTTGGTGCAGCACCCGCTCCTGCTCCTCACGTTCCAGGTGACCTGGAAGACGGACCAGATCCTTCAGCAGACCTACAGCATCCTTTGTGACCCCTGGATGGAGGTTTGCCACCTGGCGACGGACGAGGAATGGGCCTGGATCAGGCGGGCGGCAGGCGTCCCCGAGATCGCGGTCGCCTCCCCGGGACGGCGTCCGCGTAGGGGTAAGACCCGCAGGAAGGTCTGCCGGTCGTCCAGAGGGAGCCCCGCCAGCCAGGAAAAGGCGTTGAAGGCCGCCAACTATCCAGTTTACCAAATGTATCGGGAAGCGACCCGCCTGCTGGAGAGTCAGCTGGCCGGCGTCACGGAGGAGACCTTTGCTGCTGCCCGGACCCGCTTGTCTGACGAGGAGCGAAAGCTGGCTGAGTATTACGAATGCCGCCGCCAGGAAAGCCTGGAGGAGCTCCGTCGGGTGGTGCGCCGGGTGGCGTCCTTGGCAGTGAGGATGGAATTGGCCCGCCAACCCCACGTCCGCGAGCGGCTGGCGGCTGAGCTGACCCGGGCCCGGCGGGAGCAGGAGAAGGCCGAGAAGGCTTACGCAGCCAGCTACCGGCAGCAGCAGGCGGAGCTGGCCCGATATGTGGCGGAGCTGAGGCGCAGTTTCGCCTTCCAGGTGGAAGCCCGGCTGGTGCAAGCGGCCAGGGTCTTCTGGCCCAGGGTGGAATACAACCTGCGGCTGGCCAACGGCTCCCGGTCCAGCGCGGTGACCTGCTATTACGATCTCCTGCGCCACCAGGTGGCGGCCTTGAATTGCCACAGCTGCGGGCGGCCCTTGCGCGAGGTGTTCGTCACCGACGAAGGAACCCCGGCCTGCCCAGAGTGCGTGTTTCTTTGTGCGCACTGCGGAACCCCTTCCTTGGCGCCGCCGGAGAGACGGATATGCCACGTCTGCGGGGAGAGCTTTTGTGAGCGCTGCCGCAGCACCTGCCCGGCGGCGTTCCCGCCCGCTCCTGTGCCTGACCCCTCCCCCGCAGGCTCGGCCGGCTCGGCCGGCACGCTCCCCCGCACCCAGACCTCCATCCGGCGCCGAAGCTGGCCGCTGCGGCCGCACCTGGGCCCTGTGGACGCCGCCGCGGTACAGATCTGCCCTCGTTGCCGGCAGCAGTGGTGCCCGACATGCCAGGCTGTTATTTCTTCCTAATATGAAGGAGATCTCAACAGAGTGTTGAACTTAACTTTTAGTTGTGTGTCATGGGAAGACATAGAAAGCGGGGAGTCCGGATGAATCCCATTCGCGTGGCTCTTTGGGGTTACGGGGCCATGGGGCAGGGCGTGGCCCGCCTGGTAGCGGAACGGCCCGGCATGGAGCTGGTGGCGGTAGTGGTGCGGGACAAGCGGCGGGTGCCGCAACCCGTGCCGGGGGATCCTCTTCTCACCACCGACCCGGAGGAGATGTTTGCCCGCCGGCCGGACGTGGTGCTGCTTTCCACGACTTCATTTGTCCGTGATGTGGAGACAATCATCCTCCGCATCGTTTCCCACGGGGTCCATGTGATCACGATCGCCGAGGAGATGTCCGCCCCGGCGGCGGCGGACCCGGCGGCGGCCAAGCGCCTGCATGAGGCGGCGGCTGCCCACGGGGTGGGAGTCCTGGGAACCGGCGTAAACCCCGGCTTTGTCATGGACCTTTTGGTGGTGGCCCTCACCGGAGTCTGCCACCGTGTGGAGCACATCGAGGTGCAGCGCATCAATGACCTGTCCCCTTACGGGCCTACGGTGCTGAGGACCCAGGGGGTGGGAACCACCCCGGAGGAGTTTGCCGCCGGCTTGAAAAGCGGCGCCATCGTGGGCCACGTGGGGTTCCGGCAGTCCATGCATCTGATCGCCTCCGCTCTGGGCTGGGAGCTGGAGCGGGTGCAGGAGGAGCGGGAGCCCATCGTGACCCGGGTGCGGCGGCAGACCCCCTACATCGTGGTGGAACCCGGCCAGGTGGCCGGCTGCCGCCATACCGCCACAGGGTGGCGGCACGGGCGGGAAGTCGTCCGGCTGGTACACCCCCAGCAGATCCGCCCGGAGGCCGAAAACGTGGAAACCCAGGACTTCATTCATATTCAGGGAGTTCCGGAGATCCGCCTGCAGATCCGTCCGGAGATCGCCGGCGGCCTGGCCACCGAAGCCCTGGCTGTGAACATGATTCCTTTGCTTATGGCAGCCAAGCCTGGCCTACATCACATGACGGACCTCCCCGTACCGCGGGCGGTTCTGGGAGACGCCGGGGAGATTCTGCGGTCCCTGCGTCCGGCTTGAACTGATTTTGGCAGACTTCGGGTGCATAGGAGGCCGGAGGGCAAGGAGGGGAAAGCATGGTCGAACCTTTGAGCGGAACGGGCCAGGGGGGGAAGGGACGGGAGTACCAGCGCTGGCTTCGCCCGGAAGGCGGAAGGATCGCGCGCCGGGGACAATGGGTGCAGATCTATGTGAAGGTCCTAGACGCCGGGCAGCGCGCGCCGAACGTCCCGCCGGAGACCCAGGCCGTTCCCCTGGAGATGGTGGTCAAGGGCTTCTTGCAGGAGGACCAGGTGGGCCTGGGGGAGCCGGCCACGGTGCGGACGCTGGCGGACAGAATTTTGCAGGGTGTCCTGGTGGCTGTGGAACCCCGCTACGGTCATGACTTCGGCGCTCCGGTGGCGGAGCTGCTACAGGTTGGACCCCGGGTCCGGCGCCTGTTGGCGGGAGGCGAAAACCATGCCTGCTGAACGCTCGGGCACACCCGGCACCGGCCGGGGAAATTCGCGGCCTTGGGAGGCTTCCCAGGCTTCCCCGGGCCGGGCTCGGGACTACGCGGCCGTGCTGGCCAGGCAGAGAGAGATCATCCTGCGCAGCACGGGGGTGGATTACGCCCAATTCGAGGGGCCGGGGTTGGCCTTCGACTATGAGAGGATGATGTCCGCCACCGGCTACAGCCTGCCGGAGGTGCAGCAGATCCAGGGCGAATGCGAGGTGGGAAACACCCCCCTTCTGGAGCTCCGGCAGCTGACTGCCCTGGCCCGCAAACTGGCTCCTGCCGGCAAGGGCGCCCGCATTTTCCTGAAGGACGAAGCCTGCAACCCGTCGGGCAGCTTTAAGGCCCGGCGGGCGGCCCTCTCCGTCTATCATGCCCGAACCCACGGCTACGCCGGCGTCGTGGCCGCCACCAGCGGCAACTACGGTGCGGCCGTGGCGTCCCAGGCCGCCCGACAGGGGCTGAAGTGCATCGTGGTTCAGGAGACGTACGACAGCCGTACCGTGGGGCAGCCCGAGATCATCGAGAAGGGCCGCGCCTGTGAGGCCTATGGCGCCGAGGTGCTCCAGCTCACGGTGGGGCCGGAGCTATTTTACACCTTCCTTTTGGTGCTGGAGGATACCGGCTTTTTCAACGCCTCACTCTACACCCCCTTTGCCATCGCCGGCATTGAGACCCTGGGTTATGAACTAGCTGTGCAGACGCGTTCCCGCTGTGGGCGGTTCCCGGATGCCGTGGTGGTCACTCATGCCGGCGGGGGCAACGTGACGGGCACCGCCCGGGGGCTGCGCAAAGCCGGAAGCACCCAGACCCAGGTGATCGGTGCCAGCGTGGACTTGAGTGGCCTGCACATGGCCAGTGACCGGGACTTCAACCGCAAGTCCTTCACCACGGGGCACACTGGCTTCGGTGTTCCGTTCGCCGTCAACCCGGACCGCGCCGATGTTCCCCGCAACGCCGCGCGGCCTTTACGGTATCTGGACCGTTACGTGACCGTGACGCAGGGAGAGGTCTTTTACGCCACGGAGCTTCTGGCCCAGTTAGAGGGTCTGGAGCGGGGTCCGGCAGGGAACACCAGTTTGGCGGCAGCGTTCGTTCTGGCGCAGCAAATGGACAGAGACCAGATCGTGGTGGTGAACGAGACCGAATATACGGGGGCCGGCAAGCACCCCACAGCGCAACTGACCTTCGCACGTCAGAACGGCATTGAGGTCCGGACCGGGGACCCCCGCGATAACGTACCCGGCCGGTGCATCGTCATCCCGGAGGATCCAGCCCAGATGCAGGTGGTGGAGCAGGATCTGGACCGTATTCGCCGTTCCTATCTGCGGCACGTGCTGGGTTCCCGGCGCCCGGAGGAGCTGGAACGCCCCGAGCTAGAGTACTTGGCCGAGGAGATCCATACTTCCCCAGGCCGGCTGCAGCAACTGCTGGGGCAGCTGGACCCGGGCTGAGCCGGCCCGGCTCCAGGGGCGAGCTGGAAGGGCGCCCGCCGTAGGGGTTCATCAGCCGACGCGCTCCTGCCCCTTTACGCCCCGTTCCCGCAGGGCGAAATAGAGGGCATAAAGCTGGGAGCGCGTGGCGCCTTTCGGAGGCGGGAATCCCATGGCTTTCAGCAGGCGCCGCAGCTCTCGCTCTGCGTGCGAGCCGCGGGGAACGTAGTACTCCTTGAAGGGAAAGCTTCCGTAGCGCATTCAGGTCCCTCCGGCTGGCCTGAGCCCAATCCCGAGCCGCTGCAACGCTGCCCGGGCGATGGGGCTCTTGCAGCTTCAGCGGGGCTGGCCAAGGCTGCGTTCAGCATAGATACGCCGTGATGGATAGACCGTATGTTCGTGATATATCTGTTCGCATTATTCTTCACGTCCCAAGCAATCCCTTCTTGAGCGAAAGGAGATTTTACCATGCAGCGTGCGGACGACTTCTTAGATCGGCGCCGGCACTTGGCGGAGCTTTCGGACGAGGAGTTGGACCGGCGCTTCTGGCAGCTGGCGGAGCAGATCGTCCAGCCCCTGGTGGACCTGGCCCGGACCCACACCACGCCTTCCATTGAACGCTCCGTCTTGCTGCGCATGGGCTTCAACAGTCTGGAGGCCCAGGAGATCGTCAAGCAGTGCTCGGACCGCGGCCTCTTGGCCAAGGGCGCCGGGCACGCCGTCTGGCGGGCGGCGCAACGACACGGGCTAGACATCCTGACGGCGGGGCGCCAGTTGGCCGCCGGCCGCCTGTGGGAGGGCCTGTTTGCAGGGGGGGATGGCCATGGCCGCTGAAAGGCCGTCCCAGCCGCAAGCCCGGGCCTTGTGCCCCAGCGAAAAGATGGACATCCGCAGCATTCTGCAAGGGCTGGAATCCTACCGCCCCCGGCGGCGCGGCTGGACCTGGCGCCCGGGCCGCGGGCCCCGGCAGATGGGTCCTTTTCAATATCAGCAGGCTTCTGCGCCGCTTCAGCGCAGCATCCCGTTGCCGGCGGCGCGTTATTTTGGAGGGATCGACCCGCAGCCGGACTGCGTGGTCACGGCGGAGATCGCCTCCGGTCGCTTCGAGGACGACCTGCGCCGCATGCGCATGGCAGCTTGGCACGGCGCTGACCACATCATGGTGATCCGCACCACAGGTCAAAGCCACATCGATGGTCTGTTGGAAGGCACACCCGAGGGCGTCGGCGGGGTCCCCATCACCCGCAAACAGCTGCGGGCCACGCGCAAGGCCCTGGACCTCATTGAGGACGAGGTGGGGCGCCCCATCAATCTCCATTCCTATGTCAGCGGTGTGGCAGGGCCGGAGATCGCCGTGCTGTTCTACGAAGAAGGCGTGAACGGCGCCCATCAGGATCCGCAATACAACGTTCTTTACCGGAACGTGAACATGGTCCGCTCCTTCGTGGACGCCGCCGAGGCCAAAACCATCATGGCCGCCGCCGGCATGTTGCAGATCGACGGTGCGCACAACGCCAATGCCACGGCCAGGGAGGCCTGGAAGGTCATGCCGGAGCTTTTGGTGCAGCACGCCATCAACTGCGCCTTCTCCCGGGCCGTAGGCATGGATCCCGGCCTGATCGCCCTCTCCACCGTTCCGCCCACCGCGCCGCCAGCCCCGGCTTTGCGGCTGGATCTCCCCTACGCGGTGGCCCTGCGGCAGCTGTTCCGGGGCTACCGGTTCCGGGCCCAGATGAACACCCGCTACATCGAGTCGGACACCCGCGAAGCCACCGTGACCCACACGCTGAACGTGCTGGTGTCGAGGTTGACGTCGGCGGATCTGCAAAGCACCATCACCCCGGACGAAGGCCGCAATGTTCCCTGGCATTACAACAGCATCGCAGCCCTGGAAACGGCCAAACAGGCTCTGCTGGCTTTGGATGGGATCCGGGACCTGGTGGAAATCAGGATGACAGACGCCATGCGCGCCCAGGTGCGGGAACTGAAGGAACGGGCGGTCCTGTTCCTGGAGGAGATTTTAGCGGAAGGGGGATACTTCGCCGCCGTCCAAAAGGGATTCTTTGTGGATTCCGGCCGCTATCCGGAGCGCAACGGTGACGGCATCGTGCGCGACCCCCAGGGCGGTGTGGCAGCCGGAACGGTGGTACGGCGCGACCCGGACTACTGGGCGCCGGTCTGCCACCACTTTGGTGAGAACCATCCGCCGGCGGGCCTGGCCGCGGGCAAATCTTGCGATGCCATCGGCGGCTGCACCCTGTGCCGTCCGGAGAAGATCGCCTACATCGATGAATTGGACCCGGAGGACAACGTGGAGCAGCGCCTGGCGGAAGCGGAAGCCCGCACGCAGGCCTTGCGGCCGGAAGTGGAGTGGGCAGGGGACGGAATCGTGACGGTCACGGCGTTCTTTCCCGCGGCGCCCCGGGTGGCGGAGTTCGCGGGCCTGGCATTGGCCGAAAGGATGGGTCTGCAGGAGCCGGAAGTCATCCATAAGCGGGTGCTTCATCCGGCGGAAGGGACCATGCTGGAGATCAAAGGCCGCGTGCCCTTTGCCATTGATCCGGAGCAACTGGTGATCCCTCCGGAGCCTGCGCTGCTTTCGGAGGAGGAGATCCGCCGGGCTGTGGCGGAGCGGCCACTGGCGGTGGTGGCTGGCACAGTGGGGGAGGACGAGCATTCTGTGGGCATGCGGGAAATTCTGGACATCAAACACGGCGGCCTGGAGGGCTTCGGGATCCGCTGCCACTATCTTGGCACCTCCGTTCCGGTGGAGAAGATGGTGGATGCAGCCATCGAGACGGCCAGCGACGCCATTCTCATCAGCACCATCATCACCCACGCCGACGTGCACGTCCTCAACATGCGCAAGCTCCACCAGCTTTGCCTAGAAAAAGGCGTCCGCCAACGCTTCATCCTGGTGGCCGGCGGCACCCAGGTCACGGACGAAATGGCCAGAGCCGCCGGGATGGACGCGGGATTCGGCCGGGGAACCAAGGGCCTGCAGGTCGCCAGTTTCCTCGTACAGGAAAGGGCCCGCCGCCTGGGAAAGGACACGGGCCCCCGGCCAGGCACAGGGCAGGAGCGGCCGCCGGCGAACTGACGAGGCAGGAGGCAGAAATGGATGACCCAGGGGGAATTCCGGCAGGATGGGCAAAATGGGGCAGCGGGTGGGCCCAGCCTCGCAGCGGCCGGGGCCCCGCGGCGCAGCCCCTTGGCAGTGGACGCGCTGGTGGCCGACATCGGCAGCACCACCACGGTTTTGAACGCCTTTGCCGGGCTGGGCACCCCGGAGCCTGTCTGTTTAGGCCAGGGTATGGCCCTCACCAGCGTGGATCGGGGGGACGTGACCCTGGGACTGCAGGCGGCCTTGGAGGATCTGCAGGCGCGGCTGGGCCGGCCCGTCCGCTGGGAGCGGTTCCTGGCCACCAGCAGCGCAGCCGGAGGGCTGCGCCTCACGGTGCATGGGCTCGTACCTGAGATGACCTTGCGGGCAGCCCGGGAGGCAGCCTTGGGAGCCGGTGGCATCGTGCGCCAGGTCACGGCCGGAAAGATGTCCTCGGCGGATCTGCAGGAACTTTCCCGGGTCCAGCCCCGCCTGATCATTCTGGCGGGGGGCGTAGACTACGGTGAGAGGGAGACCATCCTTTTCAACGCCCGGGCTCTGGCGGAATTCCTGCCGCAGGCGGGTCTGGCGGCAGTGCCGGTTTTGTATGCGGGCAATGTGGCGGCCCGGGCTGAGGCCGTACAGATTCTCGCCTCCGCCGGCTTGCAGGTGCGCACGACGGACAACGTCTATCCCCGGGTGGACGTGCTGCAGGTGGAACCGGCCCGCAGGGCCATTCAGGAGCTCTTCGAGGAGCATATTGTCAGCGGCCCGGGCATGGAGAAAGTACGGCGGATGATCGACGGGCCCATCCTGCCCACCCCGGGTGCGGTGATGCTGGCGGCGGAGATCCTGTACCAGGAAATCGGGGATCTGGTGGTCTTGGACGTGGGAGGCGCCACCACGGATGTACATTCGGTGACCGCTGGCTCGCCGGAATTGGCGGGCCGGACCATGTATCCGGAGCCCCTGGCCAAGCGCACGGTAGAAGGGGATCTGGGGGTTTTCGCCAACGCCGGCCATCTGCTGGAGCTTTTCTGCCGGCGTCTGCGCCAGGAGCGGCGCTGGCCGGATTGGGACCTGGGCGGAACCCTGGAGGCGGAGTTGCGCGAGATCCCGCAATCTGCCATCCCGGGCAACGCGCCGGGATCCCGGCCAGGATTTGCACCTGGCCCCGGCTCTGCGGGCCCAGCCCCGGCCGGATGCGGCAAGCTGGCCCGTTTCGTGGCGGCAGTGCCGGAGACGGCGGAACAGGCGGGGCTCAGCGCGTTGCTCACGTGGGAAGCCTGCCGTGTGGCGCTGGAACGGCATGCCGGTTTCCGAAGACAGCTGTTTTCGGGCACCGGGGGCGGCACAGGGCAGGAGATCGTGGAAGGCCGTGACCTGACAGCGGTCCGTTGGGTGGTCGGCACCGGCGGGGCCCTTACGCGCCTGCCCAGGCACAGGGAGATCCTGCCGGCGGTCCTGGCAGCGCAATCTACGCAGCGTTCCCGCTTTCGTCCGACAGCGGGCGGCCTGCAGGAACCCCTGCTTCCGCCGGCCGATGCCGAGGTGCTGCTGGACGAGGCCTACATCATGGCGGCGTGCGGCGTCCTTTCGCGGTTGGATGCCGAAAGCGCCCGCAGATTGCTGGTGCGCTATGTGGTGCGCCGGGATGGGTGATTCGAGGGGGCGAAGGGAGCCGCTCGCGATGGAGCACAAAGGTATCGACCCGGGCAGTGAGAAAACCCGCTTGCGCTATGACCGGCTGGCTCCGCTATACGACTGGCTAGAAGGGCCCATGGAGGCTGCAGCGATGGACCTTTGGCGGAGGCACCTGTGGCGGCGGGTGTCTCAATGGCTCCAGACGCTGCCGGGCGGCGCCGCATCCACGCCCTTGCTGGAAGCCGGCGTGGGGACCGGCCGCAATTTTCCCCATCATCCAGCCGGGGCGCACATCGTCGGAGTCGATTTCAGCCCGGAAATGTTGGCCCGGGCCCGGGCGCGGGCGCACCTGAGCCGGTCCGAACTGCGCCTGGAGCTCATGGATGTGGAGGACCTGCGTCATCCTGCAGATTTCTTTGCCGGGGCCGTGGCGACATTTGTCTTCTGCTCCGTGGCGCATCCCCGGCGGGGACTGGAGGAGCTGCGGCGGGTCGTAAGAAGGGGCGGAAGGCTTTTTCTGCTGGAACACATCCGTCCCCCGGGGCGGATGGCCGGGCGCATTGCCGATCTCCTCAACCCTCTGGCGCGATCTCTGATCGGCGACAACATCAATCGGCGCACGCTGGACACCGTGGAGCAGTCCGGGTGGCGGATCATCGAGAGAACACCCTTGTGGCATAGCATCGTTTATTTCGTCGAGGCAGAATGACACTCTGCCAAAGGGGTGGCGAAACGGTGAGAATGAACCCGGAGTCGCTCCCCGGCGGGTAGGGCGAAGAAAAGCGGCAGTCTGGAGATCGCGGGGATTTACCTACCTGTCGACCCCGCCGGAGTACCGCGTTTGGCGCCCTGACCGCGAGTCTGGGGTCAACCCACGTCCAACCTTAATCTATCGCTGAATAACGTGCGGCCTCGAAAACAGACGAAAACAGAAGGAAAAGTAGGTCCAGCTAAGATAAACGGCTCCTAACCTGCCAATTTCGGCCTTTGACTGGAAATATAAGGTTCGCATATAATCGGTAATGCGAAGGCGATCTCGAACCCTAGTAAAAACCCACACCGAATGCAGACGTGGCGGTCGGATTCGGTGTGGGGGTGCGCCGCAAGCGGGACAACGGAACTGAGTCCGTTTTGTCGCCGCCGGGCTCTGCTGTTCTATTATACACGGCCGTTCCACGGCGGACAAGGGGCAACCAGTCAGGTCAGGTCGGCTCGAGTCTTGCTTTCGCCGCTTGATGCAAGGGAGGTGTGGTCCATGGATACCTGCCGATTCGACCCCCGTCAAGCCGCGCCGGGGCAGTCCCTACCGGAGTACGCCCTGGCCGCTGCGGTCCTTCTTTCCTCCTTGGGGATCATGAAACGGGTTTTTGAGGTGGCTACAGACCTGGGGCTCGAGAGCATTTTGTCCAGCCTTGCGGTGCCTTGGTTTTTCTAAGGTAGCGGGATTTTCACTCTTGGGAGGCGGGCTCGGAAGGAGGTGGTTGAATGACGCTTTGGCAGGACCAGTCTGGGCAGAGCATGGCCGAGTACGGGCTGCTGACGGCCTTGGTGGCCGTCGTGAGCATCGTGGCGGTAAAGGCGTTGGGTGGTTCCGTGGCGGCGAAGTTCGCCCAGCTGGCCAAGGCGATTGCAACGAAGTGATCGCGAAGGCCGGTTCGATGTCTGACCGGCGTGAGATGCCAACTGTAACCACATATTGCTGAGGCTTGGCTGGAAAAGAGCCGCTCCGGGCACAGAAACCAACGAAAATCCGGGCTGTATTCGCGACGCGATGTCTGAAGATTTGCCCGCCTCCCAAAGCTTATACAGTCCGGTCCGCCTTCAAGCCTTAGGAAAGGACCATCCAGGCATGGATCCCTGACGGGCATGGGTCCATAAAAAGGAGAACGGCGAGATGACCAGCTCAACCTGGATCCTGGCAGAGACGGCTCTTCTTGTTGCGCTGGCGGTCCATACAAGCTACACAGACCTTCGCTGGCGCCGGGTGTCCAACTTCGCCACCATGGGTGCCGTTGCCGCGGCCATGGGCCTGGCCGCCTTTCGGGGGCTGCCGGATCTCGGCTGGCATATTCTTGGGGCCGGCGTCGGGTTCCTGGCGTTTTACCCGGCTTACCACGCGGGGTGGGTCGGGGGCGGAGACGTGAAGCTCCTCTGCGCCCACGGGGCCATTCTTGGGTTTCCCGGAATCGGACAGGGCTTGTTCTACGGGGCGCTCTTCGGGGGCATGGGCGCTTTGGTCTGGATCGCCCGCCACCGCCCGCTCCGACAGGTGCCTCGCTTCGCTTGTTTGTGCGTACGATCCATCTGGCCCAGGCTGGGCGGCCCGGCAACGGGCCCGTCGGAACCCGGCGCCCTGGTGCCGCCGATGCCTTATGCCCTATATCTCAACTTGGGAGCCCTTGTGGCTTGGGGAGGAGCTGTTCTGTGGTGAAGGTATGGTGCCGCCGGGCCATGTACCGCTCCGGCCGGAGGGAGGCGGAAGGACAGTCCGTGGTGGAGTTGGCTCTGGTCCTCCCGATTCTGGTATTGCTGACCCTGGGGTTCATCCAGGTGATGCATGCGTATCGGACGGAGGCAGCCATGAACACGTCCTTGTTTGTAGGGCTGCGGGCGGCTTCCACCCACGCTGACCGGGTTCCGCACAGCCGGTTCGACGCTTTCGCGAACCTGGCGTTGGCAGGTCTGTTGCATCCTGCCTTGGGGGCCAACCCGTATCGTCATGTGGTGTCGCCGGACGAACTTCGTCGGGAGGGACAGACCCTGATGGCAGAGATGAATTGCCTCCTGCCCTTGGGCTGGCCGCAATGGGGACAAGCAAGCCTGTTTTTCCCGCGAATCCAGTCTCGCTATCGAATGTTCAAAGAGGACGCGGGCATCTATCCGTAGGAGGAGGTGCAGCAATTGATAGGCTGTTTCTCTGGCACGGGAAAGCAAGGTACGGATGGTGGACAAGCGGTTGTCGCATTTGTGTTGCTGATTTCGGCTTTGGTCATCGTGGCTGGATTCACGGTGAATGCCATCCGTGCCATGACGCAGCGGGTGGCGCTTCAGAACGCTGCGGATGCGGCCAGCCTGACAGGCGCCAGCATGCTGGCAGACGGCCTCAATGTCATCGCGACGTGCAACGCCGGCATCCTCGCCCTGTATGGATCCTTGCTTGCGGGGAACTGGGACGCACTGGAACAGGTGAAACCACTCCAGGCCGCCCAGGACGCTGTACAGAAAAATACGCCTCGTCTGGCCTTGGCCGCGGCCGTGGCTGAGGCTCTGAAGTCCGGTGCCGACGGTGCTGTTCCTTTGAACTCCTGGTCTGGCAAGGCTGTACCCGACCTGATGGTGAAGCGGGTGTACCTGCTCCCGGCGATCTTCGGAACGAGCTTCCCTCTCTGGATGAAAGATACCTTCCAATCGGGAAAACGAAAACCGCACGGAGATCGCTTCCTCCGTGTGGGAGTATGGCGAAATCGGACGCATCTTCCCTTCGATCAAGGCCGGAATGCGCCGCAGTCTGCAATGGCGGAGGCTGCGGTCTGGGGCGAGCGCGTACTTGGGTCCGCAGTGGTATGGCCCCCTCCGGTGCCGCGGTTCAAGGCCAGATTGGTGGAGGTGACGCCGCCATGGTAAGGACGTGTCCAGGCAGTTTATCGCAGCAAGGCCAGGCTCTACTAGAGTTCAGCCTGGTGGCGCCCGCTTTGATCATCCTTCTCTTGGCAGCCCTGCAAACAGTGGAGATCGCACGGTACGACCTAGCTCTGAACATGGTCGCCCGGCACGCCGCGCGGGCCGCCAGTATCCGGGCAGACCCGGTGGCCGCCGGACGCGGCGCCGCCAAGGACCTGGGCCTCCCGGTGGACCGACTGCGGTTCTCCGTTCAGCAGTCGCTCTGGAATAGCCGGGTTCAGGTGATTCTCGACGTTCCCACGCATTCCTGGCTGCGCAGCTGGTTCCCCGCACATACCCGGCTGGTGGCGGAAGCATCCATGGCCCGGCAACGGCTAAATCTGCCCTGAAACGCTGAATCTGCTTTGAGTATCGTTCCGGGCCTCCCAACGCCCGGCAAAATCTGGGTCCTTTACAGGGCCCCTCAGCAGGTGAAAACCATGTTAGCCCGTCTCCTAAGGATGGCACTTGCGATGGAGGTGCTTTCGTTGATGACCACTGTGGTTCTGAGCGAAGACGTCCGCGCTTCGGCGGCGCAGCCGTTCATCGACCCATTTCTATTGGCCGTACCCGGAGCTACGATATTGCGGGCGGAAATGGCGCGCATCAACCTTCAGCCGGTACAGATCGTGGCCCTGCGAATCGAGCGTAGCGTCGGTCACGTCCACCAAACGTACGTAGGCCGGTTTTTGCAGGCCGGATGGGAAGTCTCCGCCCGCGCAGGAGACGGCCGGTGTGATGTGTTCGTCCAGCGTGGAGAAGTGGCAGGGGAGCTCCGGATCACTCCGTTGCCATCAGGGCAGGGAAGCCTGGTCCTGGTGCGAGCCTATCCTCTTCATCTTCGGCCGCCGGCCGAGATTCCCTCATACAGGGTGCGTCAGCGGCTCGAAGGAATCCCTGTGTATCCAGGGGTGATCACGGCCACGTTGATTGAGGAGAAAACGGCCGCTGGCAGGCAGTGGATATTGCTCTACGAGGCGCCCGTAAAAGCCCAGACCGTGGCCAGGTTTTATCAGCGCCACTTTTCCCAGTGTGGGTGGGAAGCGCTTATAAACGATATTTCCGCCATCGCTGGAAGGGCTCCCTATCGGGTCCATGTCTTCAAGAAAGAGTCCCGGCGGGTATTGATCAGTCTCAAACCGCGGGAGGAGTCCCCCGGCACTTCCGTCCTCCTGTTCGGCCAGGTCCAGATGCCTTGAAGGGGGTGGGGCCGTGACTGAGCGCTGGCGCAAAATCTTGGTGACATTGGGGGCGTTCGTGGCGGCGGTCATTGTTTACATATCCTTTCACGGCCTGGAAGCCCAGTACAGGTGGCGTACGGAGACGGTGCCCATGGTGGTGGCCAGCACTCGCTTGAGGGCCGGCACACTTCTGGAAGCCAGCCACCTGGCCGTCCGGGAGGTCCCGCGACAGTTCCGGCCGGAGTCTGCGCTGGGGAGCATCCACGAAGCCACCGGGAAAGTCCTGGTATCAGACCTGGACGCCGGGCAGGAACTCACACGGGTCAATATCGTGAAGCCTGATCAGATAAAGGACCTGCGCCGCCGGATTCCGGTGGGACACCGCGCCGTGTTCCTGCCGGTAGCGCCGGAGTCGGGAATCGGCCACCACCTCCGGCCCGGCGCCCGCGTGGACCTGATCGCGGTGTCGGGTGAGTCCGGGTGGGACCAGGAGCAGGCCTCAACCATCGCCCAAGACGTGGCGGTGCTGGATGTCGTGTCCACGGAGGAAGCAGGGAGGTCTCTTCTGGGTGCGGACGAGGGGAGATCTTCCCCAGCGGCCGTCGCACTGGCCGTCACGCCTCTGCAGGCCCAGCTTATCAGCTTGGCCCAGCAGACGGGCAAGGTGGAGATCGTTCTGCGCCCGGACAACGACAGGGCTCTCAACGTAACGCTTCCTTCGGCTGCTGTCCCTGGAGCGCCTGCGGTGCGGACGGTCCCGCCGGCCGTCCGCCCGGTTCAGATGCCCGTCGCCGGTTCCGGTAAGGCAGGTTGGGACGAATCCCTGTTCCGGGCCTTGACTGAACTCCCGGCCGTCCGCCCAGGTGGAGGGACCGCTTCTTCCCACGCCAGCACATCGGATTCCAGGCCCCCCCGTGAGGGTTTATCGACCGGGGCCGGTGGCAGTGGCGACAGCTCGGACCGTGTGGTGGAAGTGATTCATGGAACGGAGAGCGTCCGGCAGTCCGTGGAGTCAAATGCGCCTCATATGAAAGGAGACTAGCGACGACATATGCTTAAAGACATGGGATCGTGGAGGTTTGATCGCGGCCACATACTTCGATGGTGGGCCGGTCGGGGGTCCAGGCTGGCGCGGGTGTCCGTATGGATGGTGTTCTGGTTGCTCATCATGACGCTGGCTTGGCCGGGCGCACTTCCGGTGGTGCAGGCGGCCCAGGAGGAATCCCTGGCGTCCCCTCTCACCCTGAGAGAGGGCGAGTCCCGGACTGTGATCTTGCGCGAGGTGCGCAGGGTGGCTGTTGGGGATCCCGACATTGCGGAGGTCCGAGTGATCTCCGACGATTCCATCCTGGTCAACGGCAAGAAGACGGGCACCACAAATCTCATTTACTGGCTTAAGGACGCCAGCCGGAGCTTGCCTCTGGTGGTGCTTCCCCGCAACGACGAGCTCTTTTGGAAGGAGTTTTGGCGGGAGGCCGGTTGGCCCGGGGTCCGGGCCAAAAGCCTGGGAAACGCGGTGGTTCTTGAGGGAAACGTTCGGACCAAAGAGGAAGAGCAGCGGGTGCTCAGCATTGCCCGGGCCGTCAATCCCAATGTGGTAAGCAGTCTCAGTGTGATTGCGGAGGGAGAGGGAGCCTCGCGAATCCCGGAAAGCGTTGTAACGGCGCTGACCCAGGCCGTGAACGACCCACGCATCCGAATTTATGGTCTCGGGGGAAAGGTGGTGTTGGAGGGGTCGGTCTCGGACAAGGATCATGCTGAGAGGGCCGCCAGGCTGGCCGGCGCCCTGGGGTACACGGTTGTAAATCTGATCCAGGTGGCGCCGCCGGCTCAGGAGACACCCCGGCCGCTACTGGTGCAGGTCCGAGTCGTGGAAACCCACCACGAATTCCTCAGGGATCTCGGCCTGGACTGGCAGGCCGGCGTGCAATTTCAGCAAGGAGATCTGCCGACCCTGCTGGGACTGCTACAAGAATGGCAGGTATCCCGTCTGTGGCAGAAACTGGATCTCATGGCCAGCACAGGCCAGGGCCGTGTTTTGGCGGAGCCGACCCTGGTGGCACTGCCTGGAGAACCGGCTTCGTTTCTTTCCGGCGGACAGATTCCCGTCCCATTCCAGAGCGGGCCGGAGGGTGCCCGGATCGAATGGAAAGATTACGGGATCAAGTTGTCCCTGAAGATTCGGGGCGTAGACGCAGACTCCGCCATACTGGAGCTGCAGCCGGAGCTTAGCACCTTGGATTGGAACAACGGCGTCCAGTTCGCAGGCGCCACGATTCCGGCGCTGCGCACCCGCTCGGCACAAACGGCTGTAAGACTTCCGTTTGACGGCGCGTTGGTGCTGGCCGGATTGCTCAATTCCGAGCAACGCGGTCAGGTCCGGGGTCTGCCGTCCCTCAAGGACCTTCCGCTCATTGGCGGCCTGTTTGGCACCCGCAGCGCTGCGACGAACCAGAATGAACTTGTATTCATCTTGCGTATATCCAGAACCATCCCTGAACCCAAAGAAACGGAGCTTCCTGAGCATCCGTGGCTTCGTTCCGATGGATGGTCAACGAATGGCGAAGGAGGGGACAGGTGACGTCCGCGTACGCGCGGGCGCCCACTGCGCACACATGGAAGCCAAGAGGGTAGGTTTTTCTACCGACTTCGGGATTATCGGCGTGTGGAGCGCCAAGCCGGCCTGTGGTGCCACTACGTTGTGCTGGGCCTTGGGAGGTGAACTGGCCCGGCGGGACATCCCGGTTTTCCTCATCGATGCCGGAGCCCGGACAGAGGGTGGCGACCTCGGTTTCCGTTGCGGTCAGGTAGAACCCGTCCCGGCGGGAGTCCTGCGCCGCTTGCTCCAGGAACCCGCCGCGGCGGATTGGAGCCAGGCGCTGGCGCCCGCAGGACGTCACTTATGGGTCTTCTGGGCGGGGGCTCAGATCCTGGATTTTGACGAGGCCCACTTTGCGCACCTGTTTCGGTGGATCAGGCAGCGGGGAGTGGGCGTCGTGGAAGTCGGCGGTCCCTTTGACCGAAGGGCGGCCTCCATTGGGTGGCAGGCCGACGCTCTTGCTGTAGTGACGGAACCCGACGTCGCCTCGTGGTTCAGGGCTGCTCAGGTGTTCCGGGCCTGGCCTACCCTCCGTGGCTCCGCCGGTTTGGTCTGCAATCATTCGCGTCCCTCGGGACCGACGGAAGCAGATGTGCCTGGGGAAATGCCGGTGCCGATTTGGGGAGCGTTACCCTGGGATCCAGACCTTCACGCCTTTGCACAGCAAGGCCTGATCCACAAATGGAAGCCCGGCAGATCCACAGCCAGCAGCCTGGAGCAGCTGGCCAACCAGCTGCTCCTCCACTTAAGGGATTGCAGGCAGAGGGCACACGGGGAGATCGGCGGCGATCAGCAAGCCGAAGACGCAGCCCGGGGCCAGAGCGCCAAGGCTCTGCTGCATAGCAAGGTTCTGAGCGCGTTGTCCCATGCCAAGCTGGATGAGGTGCAGCTAGCAGATTCCCGTGGCCGGGCGGCGGTGCAGGCACGGGTGGAGCAGATTCTGCGGGAACATTTGCGCAGCGAACCGACGCTGGCCGACTTGCCGCGGGCACAGCAGGAAGGGCTGGTAATGGAGCTGCTGGATGAAATCCTGGGCCTGGGGCCGTTGGAAGGCTATTTACGGGACGCCGAAGTCACGGAGATCATGGTCAACGGGGCCAGCCAGGTCTATGTGGAGAGGAACGGCAGGCTGGAATGCACGGGCCACACGTTCGTGAGCGATCGCCAGGTTCACAAGATCATCGAACGGATCGTAGCCCCGGTGGGACGAAGAATCGACGAGAGCACGCCCATGGTGGACGCACGACTCCCGGATGGGTCCCGCGTCAATGCCATCATTCCTCCGTTGGCGCTCAACGGGCCTATCCTGACCATCCGGAAATTCCCTGCGGAGCCTTTACGTCTGCCGGATCTGGTTCGAAACGGGTCTATTTCCAGCCGGTTGGCGGACTTCCTGGCGTTTTGCGTGCGCCGTAAAAAGAATCTTCTGATCAGCGGCGGGACTGGAAGCGGCAAAACGACTCTGCTCAACGTGCTGTCCGGTTTCATTCCGCCTGATGAACGCATCATCACCATCGAAGACGCAGCGGAACTTCGTCTTCTGCAAAGCCATGTCGTGCGCCTGGAGGCGCGCCCGCCCAATATCGAGGGCCGGGGCACTGTAACCATCCGTGACTTAGTGCGAAACGCGCTGCGCATGCGGCCGGACAGGTTGATCATCGGGGAGGTTCGCGGTGCAGAGGCGTTGGATATGCTCCAGGCCATGAATACAGGCCACAGCGGGAGCATGACCACCCTGCACGCCAACTCGGCGGCCGACGCGGTCTCCAGGCTGGAGACCATGACGCTGCTGGCCGGTCTGGACCTGCCCGTACGGGCCATCCGGGAACAGATCGCTGCAGCTATCGACCTCATCATCCACCAAAGCAGGTCCCGGAGTGGCCGGCGGGGGATCGTGGATGTCAGTGAGGTCGTGGGTATGGATGGGGAGAGGGTGGCCCTTCGGCGTCTCTATGGCCGTGACGACGTTTGGGCCGATGATGGCGACGCGGGCCTTTCACCGTCGGACAGCCCGGCGTGGAGTGAATATTGCCGGGAGCGGACCAACGGCAACTGGACCGGGCTTACCGGCGTTCCACCTGTCCTTGGGATTTCCGCGGAGAAGCCGGGTCTGCAGGAAAGTCAGTCGTGTGCGTGAAGGGAGGAACTGCCGGGAGCGGTCCCGACAGGATCTGCCGTGTGGTGGTCCTTATTGTCTTCAGTTGCGGCTTTTGCCGGGGCCTGGGCCCTTTTGAGTCTGGTGGCCACAGGTTCCTGGAATCGGCGCAAAGCTGCGTTTTGGTTCGGCGGCGGAGCGGTGATCTTGACCGTTCTGGGGGCGGGTTCCTGGGCCCTGTGTGCCTGTTGTGTGGCCGGAGCGGTGGCCTTGGGGCTCCGGCTCCGGCAAGCCTGGCACCGGCTGCGGGCTCATGCCCAGTTCAGGTCCCAGTTTGTGGATGCTCTGACGATTCTGGCCAGCGCATTGCGGGCCGGGTTGACGTTGCTTCAAGGGTTTGAGATCGTTCACAAGGAGCTTCCCGAACCCCTAAGCGCGGAGTTCGGCCGGGTGCTGCAAGAGGTGAGGCTTGGAGTCGACTGGAGCGACGCCCTTCAGGGGCTGCGGACACGATACGGGTGGCGCGACTTGGAGCTGTTCGTGACGGCGGTAGAGGTTCACCGAACAGTGGGTGGCAACCTGGCAGAAGTTCTGGAACGGCTGGCGGCAGTGCAGCAGCGGCAGGAACGGTTGCGGGGCAAACTGCGCGCCACCACGGCCCAAGGACGGATGACAGCGTCTGTGGTGGCACTCTTGCCGTTCGTTTTGTTGGCCATCGTGAGCACGCTGTCTCCCGAGTTGGTGGCACCTTTGTGGGAGTCGAGGACGGGCCATCTGCTTCTGGTTGGAGCACTGGTGCTGGAGCTCATAGGTCTTCTCTCCATACGACGGTTGATGTCTCTGAAGTTCTGAGGGCTGAAAGGAGGCCGCCGGAACCCCGGCAAGCCCGGGAGTTCCCCGGTTATGGGTAGCGGTATGCTAGTGTTCCTGACCACGTTTCTGGGCGCTGAGCTGGTGGGCCTGTGGTTGTCCGAGGAGATGGCCCGTAAGCGAAGACGCGGCACGTGGGAGCAATGGAGCGGTGTCTGGAGCGAGACATACGGAACTGTACGATCTTCCCGGCTTATCCGTGGCATGGCCATAATATACGACCGGGCGGGCGCCCTATTGCAGTTGAGCCTGCCTCGGGCGCTGGTGGGACGCATAGAAGAGTTGGCTGAGAGGGCAGGCAAGGCTGGGCAGCCCAATCTGGCTGGAAAGTGGGTCTTGGCAAGCACGGCGTCCGGCCTGATCTGCATGGCGGGGGCCTCGGCGGCCTCACTCCCCCCGGCGGCAGTCTTGCTACTGGCCTTGTTGGGGCTGTGTTACCCGGCGTGGGTGTGGGGTCACCAAGCCAACGCACGCCAGGAAGCAATCCTTCAGGAGCTTCCGTTTGCTCTTGACTTGCTGACCATTGCGGTGGAAGCGGGACAGCCGTTTGAACAAGCGCTGCAGCGGGTAGTGCAGCGAACACCGGGCCCCTTGGCTGCCGAATTCGAAGGTGTTTTTCAACAGATCCAGCTGGGGCAGTCGCGAGCGGAAGCCCTCCGGCAAATGATGACACGAATGCGCCTGCCCGCTTTGCGCTCACTGCTGCTCATCCTGATTCAGGCGGATCAGTTGGGGACCAGTATCGGCAGCATTCTCAGGGTCTTGGCCGACCAGCTGCGGGAGAAGCAGGCCCAGATGGCGGAGGAGGGTGCACTGAAAATACCGGTCAAGCTGATGTTCCCTCTCGTCCTATTCATCTTCCCGGCTCTTCTTTTGTTGCTGCTCGGACCGGCTCTGTTGCAAACGATGCCCTAGGGCATCCGAGCTGGCGGTAGGTGGAGGATCGGGAAGTCGCCGTTGCCAACCCGGGGCGGCCCGGCGCATAATTGACAAGAGCGTAGGCGCTTGCGCTGGGCAGGGGAGATGGAGAGATGCAGGCTGTGATCTTCCTGGGGGGAGATTTCGCATTCACGGACGTGGATAGGGAGTTGCATGTGGCCAAGGAGGCCGGCGAACTGCTGGTGATCGCCGCAGACCGTGGCCTCAGGGCCGCGGAGCTTCTGGGATGGGAGCCACAGTTTTGGGTGGGTGACGGGGATTCCTTGGACGAATGGCCTACAAGGGCAGGCATGCGCTACATCCGGTATCCGGTTGACAAGGACAAAAGCGATGGGGAGCTGGCGATCCGCCTGGCGATCGGGTTAGGCGCAGACAGCGTGACCTTCCTGGGTGCGTTGGGCGGGCGTCTGGATCACGAGCTGGCGAATCTGCAGCTCCTGGCCGTGGCTGCAGAGTACGGCTTACCGGGACGTATACTGGGGTCTGGACAGGAGGTGACGCTGGTTAGCGGGCATCGGGTGCTGGCCGGGCGAGTGGGGCAAATCGTATCCCTGTTTGCCCTGGGCGGGGAGGCTTCCGGCGTCACTTTGCGCGGGTTTCGCTATTCGCTTACGAACGCGAGACTCCCCGCCCACTCCTCATTGGGGTTGAGCAACGTACTGGTAAGCAACACCGCATCCGTTCAGGTCGACAGAGGAAGAGTACTGGTGGTTCGGCAAGTGATCTGACGCTGTTGGGAAGACCCCTTTCCCGCCGGACTGCGGAGCCGGGCTCCAGCCAGGGCGGGCCAGCGGAGGATGGCCGCGCCGGGCAGCTCCGTCCGGCCAAGCGGCAGCAAACGGTCAGATGGCCCGTTTGACGCGCCCAGACTTGAGGCAGCGCGTGCAAACCATTACGCGACGCGGGGAAGCGCCCACAAGGATCCGCACGGGTTGCAAATTCGGCAGCCAACGACGTTTGGTGGCAATATGGGAGTGACTGAGCTGATTGCCCGCGCGGGCTTTTTTCCCGCAGATGTAGCATTCTGCCATAAAGGATAGACCTCCAGAGAATGGATCTCTTGGTTTCGCCTATGCACCCACAGGGGATATTCTAACATAGGGGAATTCCTGAGGCAACCGAAACGGGCGATCCCGAAGCCCCTTTCTCTCTCGCTGTCAGTTCCCGATGTGGCGCCTGTCCGACGCAGCGCCCGGGAGTGAAGGCGCACGAAGGATTTCCAGGTCCGTTGGCGAATTCCATTGCCGTGCCCGCATATGCTGGAGCTGATGAATCACCTGCGGCGCTGCTGCTGCAGCGAGGCTCGCGGCCCGGTTGGCGGAAGAATGATGCTGCTCCAGCCATTGGGTGCACGGAACCGTCGGAGCGCGGGCCGGTTGTTTCCCGGTTCTTCCCTTCGCCAGAGACCGCAGGGTACTTATGCGCTCTGGCTGATTGCAGCCCGATCCTGCCGTCACCGGCAGGCAGTACTGAAAGGGAGGCAGGAGGAATCGATTTGGGGAAAGAGTCGACGAACGAGTATGGGCGGATCAACATCGCGGACGATGTCATCGCCGTGGTGGCCGGCATTGCAGCCATGGAGTGCTACGGTCTGGTAGGCATGGCTGCCCGGAATCTTCAGGACGGTTTGGCCGAGCTGTTGGGCATGGAACACCTTCGTCGAGGCATCGATGTTCAGATCGAGCCCGACGGGGTCATTTTGGATCTTTACGTTATTGTGGAGTACGGGACCAAGATTTCTGAGGTCGCCCGCAATGCCATGGAGAAGGTGAAGTATACCGTGGAGAGCATGTTGGGGCTGGACGTAAAGCAGGTGAATGTCCACGTGCAGGGGGTTCGGGTGACCAACACAAAACCGGTTCCGGCAGCCCGCTAGCATATGGGCCTGCCTGGCGTGGGGTCTGGAGGCTGCAATTCACAAGATGTAATGACGCCGCGGGTTGGTGCCAGGCCTGACGACCGGCCGGGAATCAAAGGCAGGAGATTGATCGTTGGGGCAGGGTTCTCTTGACGGAAGGCAGCTGGCTCGGCTGTTCGAGGCAGCTGTGGCGTGGCTTGACGAACACAAGCAGGAAGTCGATGCGCTGAACGTGTTTCCTGTGCCGGACGGGGACACCGGGACGAACATGTATCTCACAGCGCAGCAGGCGCTGAAGGATTTGCAAAGCCACCTGCGGGGCAGCAGGGGTTCCGTGTCCGTGGGCGAAGTGGCCGAGGTCATCGCTCAGGGAGCCCTGATGGGGGCCCGTGGAAACTCGGGAGTCATTTTGTCACAGCTCCTGCGGGGGTTTGCCCGCGAGCTGGCGGGACATTCGCAACTGGACGAAATTCTGCTGGCCCAATCGGCTCAGGCGGCGGTCCGCAAGGCATACCAGGCAGTCATGAAGCCGGTGGAGGGAACCATTTTGACCGTGGCCCGTGAGACTGCCAACTGGGCCGCCGATCATGCCAGGCTCCGGCCGGGCATGGAGGCTATGCTCGAAGGGATGTGGCGCCGGGCCGAAGCTGCTTTGGCCAACACCCCGCGACAGCTGGCAGTTCTGCGGGAGGCCGGAGTGGTGGACTCCGGCGGTAAGGGTCTGGTTTACTTGATCGAGGGAGCCTTGCGATGCCTGCAGTCCGGGGAACTGGGCGTGTCCGTTGCTCCCGACGTTACTCGGGCGGTGCCGCCTCGGGCCGGGAGGCGCCGGGGCACTGAGCCGGAGTCCGCCGTCATGACCGGGCCCGTATCTGTGGTGGGCCCCGTGCCGGAGCCTGCCGGAATGGCCGACCGGCGCATATCTGGGCTGCTTTCTGAGCAAACGACCCAGCAAGCCCTTCGCTATCGTTATTGCACAGAGTTTCTGATCCGGGGTGAACATCTGGAGCCGGATGTTTTGCGCTCTCATCTTTCCCGCATGGACGGGGACTCCTTGCTGGTTGTGGGCGAGCCGGAGCTGGTCAAGGTCCACATCCATGTCAACGATCCGGGCCGGGTTCTGTCGTATTGCGGCCAATTCGGCGAGCTCCTGGAGATCGGCATTCACAACATGGCCGTGCAATCCGAGGCCCGCTCGGCCCACATTCTGGAGAAGGCGGCTGCCGCCGGCTCCCCGGACCCGAGGCTCCTTTCGCACGGGGCGGGCCACGCAGCCACCCCGTTGCCTGGTACACCCACCGCATCTGCAGGTGCGCTTCCGTCGGCAGAAGCGCAGCCGGCAGCTGGACCTGCAGCGGAGACGCAACCTATGGCGCCTGCGGCGCCTGCGGTAGCGGACAGCACGGCCCATGCCCGCGCTGAGGAGGATAGCAGGCAGGAAGCCGGGAGGGAGCAGCCGGCCGGTTCGCCCGGGCGCGCGGACGCGGTTGCGCCCGGGGAGCCGGCGGACGAGACGGTGCCGGCTGCCGGTGTGGTGGCGGTGGCGGCCGGTCAGGGCATGGAGGACATCTTCTTGTCCCTCGGAGCCGATCAGGTGGTCCGAGGCGGCCAAACCATGAATCCCAGCGCCCAGGACCTTGTTGCGGCCATTCAAGCCGTGCGGGCACGGGAGGTCATTGTCCTACCCAACAATGGTAACGTCATCCTTACGGCCCAGCAGGCTTGCAGGCTTGCAGGCAGGCCCGCCCGCATCGTGGCCAGCAATTCCATGCAGCAGGGCATCGCCGCCCTCTTGGCCTACAACCGCATGCAGGATGCCCAGGCCAACGTCTCCGCCATGGAGGCCGCTGCCCGAAAGGTTCACTCCGGCGAAGTCACCTATGCTGTGCGGGGTTCCCGCCTGAACGGCTTCAATATCCAGGAGCATGATATTATCGGGATCTTGGATGGGAACATCGTAGCTGTGGCGGACTCACCGGAAGCCGTGGTGGAGCAGATGGTGAAGGGAATTGCCTCTTCCTGCGAGATCATCACCCTTTACCGCGGAGCCGATGTCCGGGAAGAAGATGCACAGGCGTTGGTTGAGCGGCTCCACTCCTCGTTCCCGGACTTGGAAGTGGAGCAATACTACGGGGGACAGCCGGTTTACTTTTATCTTCTCTCCGGAGAGTAGCAAAGGAGAAGCAGGATGGCAGGCACGGAAGCTCCGAAGGTTCACGTGATCACGGACAGCTCTGCAGATATCCCTTCTGAAACGGCCAGACAGCTGGGCATCCAGGTGGTGCCCCTGACGATCTTTTTCGGCGACCAGCCATTTCGCGACGGCGAGGAGATCACCACCGAGCAGTTTTATGCGCGCATGCGCGCAGAAGGAGACGTGGTGCCGCGCACCTCTCAGCCTTCGCCGGCGGACTTCGCGGCGGCGTACCGCCGGGTCCCGCCGGACAGCCCCATTGTGGTCGTGACGATTTCTTCGGCCCTGTCCGGGACATACCAGTCTGCGCGCATTGCTTGTGAGGAATTTCCCGGCCGGGATATCACTGTGATCGACGGCCGGGTGGTCGCGTACCTGACGGGCCAGGCCGTGGTGGCTTGTGCCGAGAAAGCCGCTGCCGGGGCCAGCCGGGAGGAAGTGGTGGCCACTGCTCGCGACCGGCTTTCCCGGATCGGCGTTGTTTTTACCGTGGCCACGTTGGAGTATTTTGTAAAAAATGGCCGCATCGGCAAGGCGCAGGGATTCGTCGGAGCCATGCTGAATATCAAGCCGCTGCTTTCCCTGGAGAATGGTTTGGTGGTGCCGGTGGAGCGGGTGCGCGGGCAGCGGCAGGCTTTGGAGCGCATGGTGGCTCTGGTACAGGAAAGGCTGGCAGGCCAGCCCGCGGAGGCATTCTACATCGTAGATGCAGATAATGCCGCAGACGCTGCCGGCGTGGAAGCACGCTTGCGCGGCCTGTATCCGTCTGTCCCGGTTTCTCACTTCGCCCTGGGCCCGGTGGTGGGATGCCATGCGGGGCCCGGCACAGTGGGGCTGGCCTACCTGAGAGCCAAGCCGGAACACGGCGGATGAGCCGGGCAGAGGATGGTTTGGAGCCGGAATGGGTCTGCGGGTCATCGCCGGAGAACTAAAGGGCCGTGCCTTGTGGGCGCCTGCGGGGCAGGAGACCCGCCCCACGGCAGCCCGGGTGAAGGAGTCGCTGTTCTCCATCCTCGGGGATCGGGTGAAGGTACCTTGGGTGCTGGACCTTTACGCCGGCAGCGGGGCTTTGGCCATCGAGGCCCTGAGTCGGGGGTCCCAGAGAGCGGTCCTGGTGGAGAAAAGTCGCAAAGCCCAGGCAGCCATCCGGAGGAACGTGGCCGCATGCAATTTGCAGACGCGGCTGTTTCTTCTGTGTGCGGATGTGTTGCGGGTCCTCGCCGAGCCCTGGCAAAGTTGGGCGCGGGTGCTGCCGGCGGAAACAATGGCGCAGGATGCCCGTTTCGGATTGGTCTTCCTGGACCCTCCGTACGCTCTGGATGTCCTGGGGCCGGTGCTGGAGCACCTGGCCGCAGGGCAATATCTGGAGAGTGGGGCCATGGTGGTGGCTGAACACAGCCGGCATCAGGGCCTGTCGCCGCCGCCTGGTTTCGCTTTGCTGCGGCAGAGCCGTTACGGTGAAACCATGGTAAGTTTTTTCTGTTTTGAAGGAGAAACGCATTGAATGAAAATTGCGGTATACCCGGGGAGTTTCGACCCGGTTACCAATGGGCATCTGGACGTCATCGAACGGGCAGCGCGGCTGTTCGATCATCTCATCATTGCCGTGGCCCAGAACCAGGCCAAGACCCCATTGTTCAGTGTGGAGGAACGGCTGGACATGCTACGGGCTTGCACCCGCCACTTGGTCAATGTCAGCGTCGACTCGTACAGTAGCCTGACAGTGGAATACGCCCGCTCCAAGGGCGCGGAGGTTCTAGTGCGGGGCCTGCGGGCGGTGTCGGATTTCGAGAACGAGTTTCTGATGGCGCTGATGAATCGCAAGATGGAGCCCGCCATCGAGACTGTTTTCATGATGACCAGCAATCAATATGCTTTCTTGAGCTCCAGCGCCGTCAAAGAGGTGGCCAGTCTGGGCGGACAGGTGGAAGGCCTGGTTCCGCCGGTGGTGGCTGCCGCCCTGAAACAGAAATTCGCCAGTCATCAACAGAATCAGAGGCTACGATCATGACCCTAGACAACACCCGTAATGCCCAAACCTTTCTGAGCCTGCTCGATCGCTTGGAGCACGAGGTGGCCAGCGCGCCCAGGATTCCCATCAGCGGCAGGGCCTTGGTGGATCCGGGGAGAATGCGCGATCTCATCGGCCAGCTTCGGCAAGTCCTGCCGGAGGAGATCCGACGGGCGGAGCGCTTGGCGGCGGAACGGGAGCGGCTTCTGGCCGAGGCCCAAAAACAGGCGGAAGACATCCTCCGTCAGGCCCAGGCTCATGTGCAGCGCATGCTGGACGAAAACTCGTTTACGCAACAGGCACAAGCAGAAGCGAAGCGCTTGCTGAAAGAGGCTGAACGCGACAGCCTCTCGCTACGCAGAGGGGCCACGCTGTATGCCCGACAGGTGCTCAGCGATCTTCAGAGTAAGTTAAACGCCACCCTGCAGGTGGTACAGCGCGGCCAGCAGGAGCTGGAGCGGCAGATGCAGGAAGCCGCCCAGGACCTGGGCTTGGCTCCTTTGGGAACCAGGCCGGAGCCCCCGGCGGCGTCGGCCAAAGCCCAGGAGGGCGCCCGTACCGCGGGTGGAAGCGGCGACCACCGCGTGGGGCTGCACTCCGCCGCCGTGTCCGCCGGAGCCAGTTCTTCTGCCCCGCCTTTGCGACGTTAGGGAGCACTGCGGCCCCTCACCCTGCAGGGACTCCGCCCGCTGGCCAGGGGACCGCAGTCCCCGGCCGCGCCCTGGTTGCCTTTTGCCGGCATAGGAACCTGCCTCCAGGACCAGAATAGTCCGGCAGGGGGAATCGGCATGAAGAACCAGCTGAACAGGCCGCCCGAGCCAGGAGAGGATGAGCTGCTTCCGGTACGCCCAAACAGAGAGGTGCCTCCTGGCGGCCCCCGGGTGGGCTTGGCACTGGGGGCGGGGGCTGCCCGGGGATTGGCTCATCTGGCAGTTTTGCAGGAGATGGAGGCTGCCGGCATTGCCATCCATGCCATATCTGGCAGCAGCGCTGGCGCTCTGGTGGCGGCCATTTACGCCTGCGGAACGGACCTGCATTGGGCCATGCGGTTGGGCGAGTCGTTGAGCTGGGAGCACCTGGTACGCGTGACTGTACCGCGCCTGGGATTCCTGGACGCCGAGCGCCTGCTGCAACTGGTCCGTTTGCTCACGCGCAACCGCAGTTTCGAGCAGACCCGGATACCGCTGTATATCCTGGCCACGGACATTGAGAACGGCCAGGAGGTGGTGCTCCACGAGGGCAATGTGGCGGAGGCTGTGCGGGCCAGTGTGGCCATCCCCGGCGTGTTCGTTCCATACCGCCTGGGTGGCCGTCTTCTGGTGGACGGCGGAGTCTTGAACCGGGTTCCGGTGCAGATCCTGCGGGATGTGGGCATGGATGTGGTCATCGGAGTGGATGTGTCCACCGCGGCGGTGCCGCCGGTGCGGGTCACCAACGTGCTGGGTGTCATTCTCCAGACCATTGAGATCATGGAGCACGAAGTGTTCCGCCACCGGTCCTCGGGTGCCGATATCCTGATCCGCCCGGATCTCGAAGGCTTGTCTGCGGCGGATTTCCATCAGGCGGCCGAGCTTTACCGCCGGGGCCGCGAAGCCGCCCGGCAAGCCATTCCGGCCATCAAGGCCCTGCTGGAAGCTGGGAGGGGCGCCAAGGAGCAACCGTCCGGGCCTTCCCAGGCGGTTTCTTGACATCCCCTTCGCCCGGTGTCTATAATAGCAACGTTGGCTTTGCGGGGGCTGCTGGCGATGCAGGTGAACATTTCCGCCATTGCGAAGGACAAGGGCGCCAGTTTACCCTTGGACCTGTCCGAGCCGGATTGCCCGTTCGGGTCTGTTGAATCCGGCGGTTTGGGGCGTCCGGATGTTCTGGGCTGCGAAGGACCTGTCCGCTTTGTGGGCCAGATCACCAACGCCGGCAGGTATTTTTATTTGTCCGGGAAGGCGGAAGTGGTGGTGGAGGCCGTTTGTAGCCGTTGCTTGGCCTCTTTCCCATACTTCCTGCAAGCCCGTGTGGAGCGGGAGTACCGGCGCAGTACCAGCTGGGTCCCCTCCGGGCGTGGGCATGAGCGTGAGGGTGCGCCGGGTGCTTCGCGTGACGGGAACCGCTGCACCAGCGGGGGGGCGGTGGGGGACCGGACGCACGGCGCGGCAGGCCTCGGGGCGGAAGACGACCAGGTGGAGCTGCTTTCCGGCGATGTGGTGGATATCCTGCCGGCCGTGCGCGAAGAGCTGACCTTGGCGCTGCCCATGCGGTTTCTGTGCCGCGCGGACTGCCAGGGAATCTGCCCAGTGTGTGGCACGAACCGCAACGAACGGGACTGCGGCTGCCAGCCGGAACCGGCCGACCCGCACCTGGCGGTTTTCTCCCAACTCCGGGCAAAGGATCGGCCGCCGGATGATTCGAGGCACTAGAGCTTGTTTCGGGGTTGACCATGGAGTTTTTCCGTGAGCCGGAATTGAAGGGGGTGGCAGAGTTGGCGAATCCGAAACACCGGCACACCCGCGTGCGCCGGGACAAACGGCGTACACATTGGAAGCCGGTTGTTCCGAACCTCGTTCCTTGTCCCCAATGTCATGAGCCCAGGCTGGCTCACCATGTTTGCCCGAACTGCGGGTACTATGACGGCCGTGAAGTGGTGGCTGTGAAACCCGCCAAGGCAGCGGAGGGCTAAGCGACCGCAAGGTCCTCGCATTCCGGGTGGTTCCGTTTTTCCAACAGCTGCAGGAGATTCCTGCGGCTGTTTTTGGTACGCCCGGCATGGGCTGTTGTCTGGATCGGGTGGATCGTGATCTTCTGATCCGTGAGAGTTGGCGAACCGCCGTATGCCGAATGGCGCCTACGGTGGCATGAGAGGACGGGGGCAAGGCGCCCCCTCCTGGTCGGTTTTCCAGCCGCTGGCCTCCAGGGGGGCTCTTGTTCTCCAGGTCCTCTCGGGTATATAATTCTGTTTGTGACCTGGTCATAGGATCTGTCCTCAAGGACCAGGAAGGTCTTCCTGTGGGCCCGCGGTAGGCCCGGATTCACAGGCTGGGCTGGGCCGGGGTCCCGCCTGCATGGAGGAACGGACTTGCGCCGGGAAAAGGAGCAGAGGCAAGCGAAATTGCTGGACATCCTGGGACGGGAACCCTTTCTTACCGATCAGGAGCTGGCCCGGCGCTTGAAAGTCAGTGTTCCCACCATTCGGCTGGACCGGCTTTCCCTGGGAGTCCCGCAGGCGCGGGAGCGGGCCCTGCGTGAGGCGCAGACTCTCCGCCAGATGGTGCGTTCCCTGAGTGAAGGGGAAGTCATCGGCGAATTGGTACGTCTGCAGCTGGAGGAGTTCGGGGAATCCCGTCTCGCTACCCAGAGCGGGATGGCGTTTCAACGTACGGGCATCGTCCGGGGCCATTTTCTTTTCGCCCAAGCCAATTCTCTGGCTGTGGCACTGGTGGATGCCCCGATGGCGCTCACGGTCTCGGCTCGGGTGCGTTTCCTGAGGGCCGTGCACGCGGGAGAGGTAGTGGAAGCCCGGGCCCGGGTGGTGCGCAGAAATGGCCCCCGCCGCAGCGTGAGGGTGGAAAGCCGGGTGCGTGCGGAAAACGGCGGCGCATCACCCGGAGCGCTTCTTCAGGCGTCCCAGGGCAGTGCTGCCTTGGCCGGCTCGCAGTCAGACAGCCTTCGGGAGCCGGACAGCCTTCGGGACAAAGTGGTCATGGTGGGCTTCTTCGTGGTGCAAGGGTTTCCGGGGGAGGCATGAGCATGGGGGGCGAGACAAGGACCCCGGTGGCATTGGATGGCTTGGGGGGAGACCGGGGCTTGGATGTGACGGTGCCCGCTGCCGTGGAGGCGGTGCAGCGCTGGCCTGTGCGAGTGTTGCTCACCGGGCCCAAGCAAAGGCTGCAGGACGCGCTCCGGACAGCCGGCTACGAAGGAGACACCATCGAGGTCGTCGATGCGCCGGAGGAAATCGGCATGGGTGAGCATCCCGTGGAAGCGGTGCGGCGCAAACGCCGCTCCTCGTTGGTGGTGGCTGCCCAGCTGGTGGCGGAAGGCAGGGCCGCGGCTGTGGTCAGCGCCGGCAACACCGGAGCGGCGCTGGCAGCCTCCTTGTTCGGCATCGGCCGGCTCCCCGGCGTGGAGCGCGCTGCCATCGCCACTCCCTTCCCCACCCGACGCGGAGTGACCATCCTCCTGGACAGTGGGGCCAACGTGGATTGCCGACCCCAGCACCTGGTCCAGTTCGCACTGCTAGGAGCCGCCTACAGCCACGCGGTGTTCGGAGTACCGGAACCGAAGGTTGGGCTTCTCAGCGTCGGAACGGAACCCGGCAAGGGGGATAAACTCACGGTGGAAACCCACGGCCTGCTGGCGCAGACTGCCGGGATTCGTTTCCTCGGAAATGTGGAAGGTCTGGATATCCCCGCCGGAACCGCCGATGTGGTGGTCTGCGACGGGTTTGTGGGGAACGTGGTGCTGAAGCTGGCCGAAGGGCTGGCGGAAGAACTTTTCGGCGCGTTGAAGTCTGAGCTGCTGCGGGGAACCCTGACCAAGGTGGGGGCAGCGCTGGCCAGGCCGGCTTTGCGCCGCGTGGCGGCCCGGCTGGATTACACTGAATACGGCGGCGCGCCGTTGCTGGGACTCAAGGGGCTCAGCTTCATCGCCCACGGACGGTCCAATGCGCGGGCCATTGCCCATGCGCTGAGGGCGGCACAGGCGGCTGCGGCCCATAATGTCGTGCAACGGATGGCACAGGCCGTGCAGGGAGAGAAGGTTGAAAGTGGTTCATGAATTGAGCGGGGCGGCCATCGCAGGCACCGGCCATGCGGTGCCGGAGCGGGTTGTGACCAATTTCGATCTGGAGAAGATGGTGGACACCAGTGATGAATGGATCCGCACGCGCACCGGGATCCGGGAACGGCGCGTCGCTGATGAGAACACGGCCACTTCGGATCTGGCGGTGGCAGCGGCACGCGAGGCGCTGGACATGGCCGGGATGGCCCCCTCCGACCTGGACCTGATTGTGGTGGCGACGGTGACACCGGACATGCTTTTTCCTTCCACGGCCTGCCTGGTGCAGGACCGCCTAGGCGCCGCCCACGCAGCAGCTTTTGATCTGTCTGCCGGGTGTTCCGGCTTTGTGTACGCCCTGGCCACGGCAGCCCAGTTCATCCAGACCGGGGCGTATTCCAATGCCCTGGTGGTGGGGGCGGAGACGCTGTCCAAGATCACCGACTGGCAGGATCGCAGCACCTGTGTTCTGTTTGGCGACGGCGCCGGGGCCGTGGTGCTGAAAGCCGCGCCGGCGGGGAAGGGATTGGTCTCCTTCGTCCTGGGAGCCGATGGCAGCGGGAAGGATAAGCTGAGGCTGCCGGCGGGGGGATCGCGCCTGCCGGCCAGCGCGGAGACCGTGGCCCAGAGGCAGCATTACATTCAGATGTGCGGGCATGACGTGTTCCGCTTCGCAGTCCGGGTCCTGGGCGAAGCCACCCGGGAGGCCCTGGAGAAGGCTGGCTTGGGTCTGAACCAGCTGGACTTCTTTGTCCCCCACCAGGCCAATGTGCGCATCATCGACGCCGCAGTGGAGCGTCTGGAACTGCCCAAGGAGAAGGTCATCGTCAATGTGGACCGTTTTGGCAACACCTCTGCGGCGTCGGTGGCCATCGCACTGGACGAGGCGGTCCGCTCCGGCCGCATTCAGCCGGGCCAGGTGGTGGCCATGACCGGTTTCGGCGCCGGGCTGACCTGGGCCAGTGCGGTTTTCCGCTGGTAAGGAGGCAGGCTCTTGGGCAAGATCGCAGTGCTTTTTCCCGGACAAGGCAGCCAGTATGTGGGCATGGGCCAGCAGCTTCTGGCGGACCGCCCGGAACTGGCCGGGATGTACCGGGCTGCAGCGGAGATTCTGGGGTACGATCTGGCTGCCTTGACGGCCCGAGGGCCGGAAGAGGAGCTGCGCCGCACGCGTCATACGCAGCCGGCCCTTTTTGTGGCCAGCCTGGCGGCGTGGCAGTGGCTGCGGCTCGGCCTGGCTGAAAGCGGGCTGGAGGCCTGGGACCCGGACTACGCCGCCGGGCACAGCCTGGGCGAGTACAGCGCCGTGGTGGCCGCCGGCTGCCTGGCGTTTTCCGCCGGGCTGGCGCTGGTGGCCAAGCGGGCCCAGTGGATGGAGGAGGATGCCCAAGCCCAGCCGGGGGCCATGGCGGCGGTGCTGGGGCTGGAGGCCGCCGTTGTGCAGGACATCGCGGCGGAGGTTTCGGCCGGCGGAGAAGTGCTGGTGGCTGCGAACTTCAACGGTCCGGGGCAGGTGGTGGTTTCCGGCACTCCCGCCGGGGTGGAACGTGCCGGGGCTCTGGCCCGGGAGCGGGGAGCACGGCGGGTGGTGCCGCTGGCCGTGGGGGGAGCCTTTCATTCGCCTCTGATGGCCCGGGCGGCGGCGCGCATGCGGGCGGAGCTGGCACGCCAGTCCTTCGCGGATCCGCGCTTCCCGGTCCTCAGCAATGTCCGGGGCCTGCCCGCCAGCAGTGCAGCAGAGGTGTCGGAGGGCTTGGCGGCCCAGATGGAGAGCCCGGTGCGCTGGCAGCAGAGCGTGGAATGGCTGGTGGCCGCCGGAGTCGACACTTTCATCGAGGTGGGGCCGGGCCAGGTCCTCACCGGCCTGGTGCGCAAGTGTGCTCCCCAGGCCCGCACGCTGCACGTGGAAGACCCGCAGAGCGGCCAGCTCACGCTTGATTTTTTGAAGGGGGCTTTGTAGAATGATCCTGTCCGGCCAGACGGCGCTGGTGACAGGCGGGTCCCGGGGTTTGGGCCGGGCCATCGCCCTGGCCCTGGCGGCAGAAGGCGCCGACGTGGTGGTGAACTATGCCCACCGGGCCGACGAAGCCCAGGCCGTGGCTGCAGAGATCGCCCGGCTCGGTCGCAGGTGCCAGGCGGTCCAGGCAGATGTATCCGATGCCGGGGCAGCGGCGGACCTGGTGGCCCGCGCTCTGGATTTCCTGGGGCGTCTGGACATCGTGGTGAACAATGCCGGCATTACACGCGACAATCTTCTTCTGCGCATGAAGGACGAAGACTGGGACGCAGTCCTGGCCACAGATCTGACCAGTGCCTTCAACATCACCCGGGCTGCCACCAAGGCGCTGATTCGGCAGCGCAGCGGCTGTATCGTGAACATCAGTTCCGTAGTGGGCCTGACGGGCAATGCCGGCCAGGCCAATTACGCGGCGGCCAAGGCGGGGCTCATCGGTTTTACCCGCGCTGTGGCCCGCGAACTGGGCGGGCGGGGAATTCGGGTCAACGCCATCGCACCAGGATTCATCGAAAGCGAGATGACTGCCGGATTGCCGGAGTCTGTGAAGAAGGATTATCTGACCCGTATCACGCTGGGCCGCTTTGGCCGGCCCGAGGAAGTGGCCCAAGCCGTGGTCTTCCTCGCCTCGCCGGCGGCATCATATATCACCGGCCAGACCCTTGTGGTGGATGGCGGTTTGATCTGAATTGTCAGTGCGCTGTGCGTGCGGTGGGAGGTGAGCCGATGGACGTTTTCAAGCGGGTGAAGGAAATCGTGGCCGAACAGCTCGGCGTGGATGAAGAGCAGGTGACCATGGAAGCGCGCTTCGTGGATGATTTGGGCGCCGATTCCCTGGACATCGTGGAACTCATCATGGCGCTGGAAGAGGAGTTCGACCTGGAAATTCCCGACGAGGACGCGGAGAAAATCACCACTGTGGGCGCTGCGGTGGATTACATCAAGCAGAATGCCCAGTGATGTGTTCCAGGCCGAAATGCAGTTTTACTAGCCGGAAAAGTCCCGCGGACAGCGGGGCTTTTCGCTAGAGGAGAGGAAAGCATGGAGAGACGCCGCGTGGTCGTCACCGGGATGGGCGCCGTCTCGCCCCTGGGAATTGGCGTAGAAGCCACCTGGGAAGGGCTTCTGGCCGGACGCTCGGGGATCGGGCCCATCCAGGCCTTTGATCCGGCGCCGTTCGCCACACGTATTGCCGGGGAAGTGCGCGGCTTTAAGGCCGAGGACTTTATGGACCGCAAGGAAGCCCGCCACATGGACCGCTTCACCCAGTTCGCCGTGGTGGCTGCCCTGGAGGCTCTGCGCTCCGCCAGGCTGCAGCCCCGGCAAGAGGGTGTGGACTGGACCAGAGTGGGCGTTCTGATCGGTTCGGGTGTGGGCGGCATCCACACCCTGGAAGAGCAAGCCCGGATCCTGCATGAGAAAGGGCCCGGCCGGGTGAGCCCGTTTTTCGTGCCCATGATGATCGCCGACATGGCCTCCGGCCAGGTCTCCATTCTTACAGGGGCCAAAGGTCCCAACCAGGCTACGCTCTCGGCCTGTGCCACGGGGACCCATAGCATCGGCGATGCCTATCGCATGATCCAACGGGGCGATGCCGACGCGATGATCTGCGGCGGTGCCGAGGCGGCCATCACGCCTTTGGCAGTGGCGGGTTTCAGCGCTGCCCGGGCCCTCTCGGAGCGTAACGATGAGCCGGAAAAGGCCAGCCGCCCCTTCGACAGGGATCGGGACGGCTTTGTCATGGGCGAGGGGGCGGGAGTCTTGATTCTGGAGGAACTGGGCCACGCACAGCGCCGCGGCGCCCCCATCCTGGCTGAGGTGGTAGGTTACAGCTCCACCGGCGACGCGTACCATATCACCCAGCCGGCTCCGGAAGGAGAAGGGGCGGCCCGGGCCATGAGCCTGGCTCTGGAGGACGCCGGCCTGGCTCCGGGGGACGTCGGCTATATCAATGCCCACGGGACCGCCACTCCCTATAACGATCTATACGAGACCATGGCCATCAAGAAGGTCTTCGGGGAGGCGGCGTACCGGATCCCGGTGAGTTCCATCAAATCCATGACCGGCCATCTGCTGGGCGCCGCTGGCGCCGTGGAGGCCATCACGTGCGTGAAAGTCTTGCAGGAGGGCAAGATTCCTCCCACGATCAATCTGGACCATCCGGATCCGGAATGCGATTTGGACTATGTCCCCAATACCCTGCGGGTACAGGCGGTCCATCTGGCCATGTCCAACTCCTTCGGTTTCGGGGGTCATAATGCCGTCCTGGTCTTCCGCCGCTGGGAATCCTAGAAAGAACCGCCGGCCGCTGGCCGCGAGCTGATCCGCTGGGGCGCGGCGGGGTGGGTCGAATGAGCACATGAGCGAGCAGTGGTCAGATGGACGGGCACAGGCGGGTGGCGAGGGCCACGAAAACCGCCCTGTGCCCGGGGAACAAGCGAAGGATTTGGCGCCGTTGCGGCAGCAGCTGGGCGTGGCGCAATGGGACGAGGCGTTGGTCCGTGCGGCGCTGGTCCACCGTTCCTTCGCGTATGAGCACGGGGATAAAGGCCCCAATCAGGCCGAACGGCTGGAGTTTCTGGGCGATGCCGTGCTGGAGTTGATCATCACCCGTACACTGTTTTTACGTTTTCCCCAGTGGCCCGAGGGGACCTTGACCCGGGCCCGCGCCCGGCTCGTGGCACGGCCTGCCCTGGCCAGGCAAGCCCGAAAAATCGGACTGGCGGAGTATATCTACCTGGGACGGGGCGAAGAAGCCAGTGGCGGGCGGAATCGCGATGCGCTGCTGGCCGACACCCTGGAGGCCCTGCTGGGCGCCGTTTACCTGAGTGGCGGACTGGCGGCGGCTGAAGGCGTGGTGCTGCGGCTGTGGCAAGAAGAACTGCGCGGACTGGTGCAAGCCAGCCACCAGGGCCTCGCCAGCGCTGTTCTGGGCAAGGACGCCAAAGGACGGCTGCAGGAGTTTCTGCAGGCGCAGGGGTTGCCGCTCCCCGAGTACCGGCTGCTGGCTGTGGACGGACCCGTCCACGACCGAGTGTTCCACGTGGGGGTATGGGTGCAGGGGGAGATGCTGGGAGCCGGGCAAGGGAGGAGCAAGCGGGAGGCCAGCAAGCTGGCGGCAGCGGCAGCCTTGGAAAAGATCAGGGGCCGGAGCGGGGCCGGCCGCCCGGCTCCGGCAGAGGGTTCGGCGCCGGTGGATGGCTCGGCTGCCGCGGGCGGCCCGGACCCGGCCGGTTGCACGGCGGCGCGAATCCCCTAAGCTTGGCGCTGGATCACCAGCAATCGCCCCCAAAGCCGCGGGCTTTGGCGGTTACCGGCTGCGTAGCGGACCCTTTCCGGATGGCCCAGATGAATGAGCATGCCCCCGGAGGCTGGATAATACCGCCAAAGGGACGGGAAGGCCTCCGCATCCTGCAGCAGGGTGAGGCATCCTTCTTCGTAACGGGCTTCCGGGTCCACCACGGCCACGTCCTGAGGTAGGAGCCAGGGAACATATTCGGCCGATTCGATGCGGATCAGGAACGCGCTTTTGCTGGCGGAAGGCTTATGCCAGGGGCCCGCCGGCGGTGTTTCCGTGCCTCCACCGGAGGTTTCCGCCACTTTGCCCGGCGCTTCAGGCCTTTCGGGGCCGGTGCCGGGGGCCTTCCGCTCTTCTGCCGGCCGGTACCCGGGTCCGGTTACCGCCTGGGGCGGGCGCTCCCAGCGCGGGCGGCCCTGTTCATCCCATCCCAGAAGATACGGCAGGTGCTGGATTTCCAGGAAAGTCCCAGCCCTCAGGGCAGTGCGCCCCGCATGCGCTGTTTCGGCATCCGGCCAATCTGCGCCTGGAGAAGCCTGCCGGGAACTGCCTTCTCTGCTCACCGGCCCGGGCCCAGCCGGGGCGTCCGGAGTGAAGTTGAATCTCCCCGTGAGCACCGCCTGGCGGAAGTCCCGAATGCCGGCAAAACGCGCCTTGTTCAGCCAGTAATAGACGGATCGTTCTTCCGCATAGCCCAGCAGGGAAGCCAGCTCCCGCACGGTGATGTTGGGATTGCTTTGAATGAAGCGTGCCATTTTTTGCAGGATTTCGTCCATGTCCAACTTCCTCTGATATGCCAATGGGAAAGTAATGCGCCGGGTGCTTGAGAAAACCTTTACAGGAGTCATGTATAAAAGGACCTGTAAATGGCGGAGGAGAGGCCTGCGGTTCTCGCGGCGACGCAGGTGGCGGTTGTCATATTGGCGCGAGACAAGCATATAGATCGGGATGGACGCAGGTTCCCATCCCCACGGGCAGCGTCCGCTACACGGGAGGGAAAGGCAACGGTCATGTCCGCGCCGGTTTTCTCACTGCAGCACGGCCCAGCTGTAGGGCGATCCTCGCCAGACCGCCGCAGCGACAACCAGGAGCGCGATCTGGAGTTGTTGGCCCGGATCCGCCGGGGAGACGAAGGCGCCCGGGATGAAATGGTCTTGAAATACGCTCCCATGGCCCGCCGCGTGGCCCGCCAGTACTACGCCCGGTCGCTGGATTGCGAGGACTTGTACCAGGAGGGGCTCATTGGCCTGCTGAACGCTGTTCAGGAATACCGCAGCTCAGAAGCGCCCATTCTGTTCAGCTCTTTTGCCTACATCTGCATTTCCCGGCGCATCCTCAACGTGGTGAAGCACAGCAACGGGCTCAAAGAGAAGATCCTCAACGACGCCCTCTCCCTGTCGGGAAGCGCGGGAACCGAGGAGTCCCGCACGCTTTTGGACGTTTTGAGCGCCGATCGTTCCACTTCGCCGGAGGAGGTGGTGGAGGAAAAAGTCTCCCGCCAGCAGCTGGACGGCCTCTTACGGGCCCATCTGTCCGATCTGGAATATACTGTGGTACAGCTGCTTGTGCGGGGGTACTCCCTCAGCGAGATCCAGCGGGAAGCAGGGGTCAACAGCAAGGCCGCAGACAATGCCCGTACCCGTGCCCGGGCCAAGATCCGGCGCTTGCTGGAGCGCTACGGCTCCCTGTACTTGTCCGCCCCGGCGGCACACCAGCGGATCCGGCGCCGCCGTGATCTGTACTCCCCCGTTTCCCCCCACGCCGCCAGCCTGCTGGAGTGCGGAAACCTGATGTGGTAGAATATCCTTGCCCTTTTTAGCGGTAAAGGGCCAGGAGGACCATGCAACTTCGGAAGCTCACCATGCAAGGCTTCAAGTCCTTCGCAGACAGGACGCAAATTGTTTTCGAACCAGGGATCACGGCCATTGTGGGCCCCAACGGCAGCGGCAAGAGCAATATCGCCGATGCCGTGCGCTGGGTGCTGGGAGAACAAAGCGTGCGCTCCCTGCGGGGAGCGCACATGGAGGATGTGATCTTCGCCGGCAGCCAGGGCAAGCGCGCCCTGGGCTTGGCGGAGGTCAGTTTGACCATAGATAATTCCGATGGCCAGCTCCCCGTGCCGTTCACCGAGGTCACGGTGTGCCGGCGCCTGCACCGCTCAGGAGAAAGCGAATACCTCATCAACCAGACGCCCTGCCGCTGGAAAGACGTGGTGGATCTTTTTCTGGACACGGGCGTGGGGCGTGATGCGTATGCCATCGTCAGCCAGGGCAATGTGGAAGCATTGCTGAGCGCCTCCCCGGAGGAACGGCGGCAATGGTTCGAGACTGCGGCAGGCATCGGCCGCTACCGGGTACGCAAGGTGGAAGCCTTGAAGAAGCTGGAGGCCACGGAGCAAGATCTGGTGAGGCTGCAGGACCTTTTGCAGGAGATCGGGCAGCAGCTGGAGCCTTTGTCCCGCCAGGCGGAAAAGGCCCGGCAATACCAGGACGTGCAGCGGCGCTGGGAGGCCCGGTCCTTTGCAGTGCTGGCCACCCGTTGGGACCAGGCCCAGGCGGAGCTGGCCGCAGCCCAGGAGCAGACCGCCCAGGCGGAAGACGCTCTGGCTGCGGTTCAAGCGGCCAGGGCCCAGGCTGAGGCGGCCCTGAGCCAGGTGCAGGTGGCGGTGGCTGCCCAACAGGCGGAGCTGGCCCTGGTTCAAAACCGCTGGCAGGACGCCGTACAAGCCTGGCAACAGGCCCAGCTGGAAGAAAAGGAGGCCGGAAGCAGCCTCGCTTTGGCGCAATCGCGGCTGGAGGAGCTGGCGTCCCAGAGAAAGACCCTCGAGGCGGGTCAGACGGCGTTGGCCCAGGAACAAGCGCAGCTGGAGGAATCACGGCGGAAGCTGCAGGCTCTGCGGGAGGCGGCGCTGGCAAAGCTGGCGCAGGCGCAGGCCCAGGTCGCACAGGAGCGCCAGGCTCTGCAAACGGCCCAGGCAGACGCCGAAAGCCAGCGGAAGCAGCTGGAGAAACTGGAACAGGAGGAAGCCGCCCGCCAAGCACAGCTGCAGGCGTACGAGGAAGGCAGCAGCGCCGCGGCCCAGGAGGAGAGCAGCCGGCGCCAGCGGCTTTTGGAGGCGCAGCAGGCTGCATCTGCTGCCGCCCAGGCCCGCGGGGAGGCGGAAGCCGCCGCTGCCGCTGCGGAGCGGGAACTGAAACAGGCCCAGGAGCGGTTGCGACAGCTGCAGGCTGCGCTGGAACAGCACGAGCTGCAGTTGACCCGCCTCCGCACTGAGCTGAGCCAGGCCGAGCGGGACTGGACCGAAGTGCAGGCCCGGCTTCGTTCGCTGCAGGAGATCCAGGCTGCCGGAGAGGATTTCGGCGGAGGCGTGCAGGCGGTGCTGCGCTGGCGCGGGATGGACCCGGTCCTGGCGGGAATCATCGGCCCGGTGGCGGATCTTTTGCAGGTGCCAGCGGAGCTGGAAGCCGCCATCGAGGTGGCGTTGGGCGGCGCCGGGCAGAACGTGGTGGTGGAACGCAGCGAAGTGGCACAGCGGGCCATCGAGTTGCTGAAGCAAAACAGAGCCGGCCGGGTGACCTTTCTACCGTTGGACCTGCTGCAGCCAAGGGTGCTGGATCGAGCGGCGCGGGAAGTTCTGGCTCGCTATGGCTGTCTGGGCGTGGCCAGCGATTTGGTGGGCTGTCCGGAGCGGGTGGTGCCCGCTGTGCAGTTCCTCCTGGGCCGCACTGGGGTCATGCCGGCGCTGTCCGAGGCTTTGCGGGTGGTGCGGGCGGAAGGAGCCCGCTTCCGGCTGGTGACCCTGGATGGCGAGCTGGTGACCCCTGGAGGCGCCATCACCGGCGGACACGGCGGCCACGCACCGTTGGCGCGGCTCTGGCACCGGCGGCGCGAGCTGCAAGAAAAGGAGCAGCAGAAGGCGGCCCTGGAGAAGAAAACCGGCGAGCTCCGCTCCCGGCTCTCCCAGCTCTCGCAGGCCTGGCAAGCCACCCAGAGGCAGCTGCAGGAAGCCCAGTCTGCAGTGGCGCACTGCCAGGAAGAGGTTCATGCCCGCCGGCTCCAGCTGAGCCGCTGCACCGGTGAGGAGGAATACCGGCGCCGCGAAACGGAGCGGCTCCAAAGCGAGCTGGATCTCTGGTTGGAGCAGCGCAAGGGACAGGGCCAGGCGAAGGGAGAGGCTCTGAGGGCCTTGACGGCCCTGGCCGCCCGCAAAGCCACGGCGCAGGCGGAATGGGAGCGATCCTGCCGGCGTCTGGAGGAGATCCAACACTCGCTGGCGGAAAAGGAACAGGCTGCGAAGGCTGCGCAGGAGGAATCCATCCGGCTGCAGGCGGAGCTCTCCTACCTGCAGCGCCAGCTGGAAGAGAGGGAATCCCGCAGCCGGGATCTGGAGACAAGCCGGCGGGAGTTGGAGGCCCGCTTTCAGGCTGCCCAGGAGGAAATGACCCGGGCTGCAGCCCGGCAGGAGGAAGCCCAGCAGAAGGCCGGCAAGGCCCGCTCCATGGCAGAGAGCCTGAAGGAGCAGATGGCCGGCCTGCAAGAGCGGCGCGAGGCTTTGCTGCAGCAACAACAGGAGAAGGAGAGCGCCGCCGCCCAGGCCCGCAGCGCCGAGTTGGCAGCCCGGGAGGCCGTCCACCAGCGCCAGCTGGTCCAGACCCGGGCGGAAATGCGGCTCAAATCCCTGCGGGACCATATCCAGGAGGCCCATAACTGCAGCCCGGAAGAAGTTTGCAGACGCGTGCAGCCCGAGGAACGGCTGGCGGACCCGGCTCTCTTGCGCCAGGCGGAAGGCGAGGTCCAGAGGCTCCGCCAGCAGATGCGCGAGCTGGAACCGGTGAATCTGTCTGCCATCGACGAGTACGCGCACCTGCAGGAACGCCATCGCTTTCTCACTTCCCAGGCGGAGGATCTAAAGCAGGCCCGGGATGCGCTGCTGGGCATCATCGCCCGGGTGGACCGCACCACCCAGGAGCTTTTTCATAAAAGTTTTCAGGCCGTGGCCCGGCAGTTCGCCGAGCTTTACCAGGAGTTGTTCGGCGGAGGCGTCGCCCAGCTGCGGCTGGTGGGGGAAGGACCGGACCTGGACAGCCTGGGCGTGGAAGTGATGGTGCAGCCGCCGGGCAAGAAACTGCAGCACCTGGACCTCCTTTCCGGTGGAGAGAAGGCTTTGGCCGCCATTGCCCTGCTTTTTGCCTTTTTGCGCGAGCGGCCAGCGCCTTTTTGCGTGCTGGACGAGATCGACTCGGCGCTGGACGACGCGAACGTGGAGCGCTTCGCCCGGCTGCTGCAAAGTTTCAAAGGGCGGCTGCAGCTCATTGTCATCACCCACCGCCAAGGGACCATGTCCGCGGCGGATGCACTGTATGGTGTCAGCATGAACGGGGAGGGGACCTCCCAGCTGTTCTCGGTGCGCCTGGCGGATGTGCCGGCCTGAGGAGAGGCAAACCGGCGCCGGCTGGCGCCCGGGCAGAGTGAGGACGGGAAGGGACGGGTCTTTTCAATTGGTGAGACAGGGGATTCTTTCGCTGTTCCGGGAAGGGCTGCGCAAGACCCGGGAGAGTCTGGCCGGCCGGTTGGAGGGGCTGTGGGCGGGCCACTCCCAGGTAGACGAGGAATTCTACGAGGAGCTGGAGGCGATTCTGCTCCAGGCGGATGTGGGCGTGGAGACCACAAGGGAGCTGTTGTCGGGGCTGCGGGAGCGCAGCCGCCGCCAGGCTTGGCGGACTCCTGAGGATGTCCGCCTGGCCCTGCAGCAGCAGGTGGAGGAGCTGTTACGGCAAGGGGGTGCCGGCGAGCTGGCCCGGGCCGCCACGCCTCCCACGGTGGTGCTGGTGGTCGGGGTGAATGGCACAGGCAAGACCACCAGCATCGGCAAGCTGGCGTATTGGCTGCGGTCGCGGGGCCACAAAGTCATGTTGGGAGCCGCAGATACGTTCCGGGCCGCCGCCGGCGAGCAGTTGGAGGTGTGGGCGG
>JADBKO010000029.1 GCA_014896355.1 Bacillota bacterium | reverse complement strand
GAAAGGGCGCCCGGAAGGGCCTGCAGGGTGGTGAGGGCCACCAACAGGTCTGGCCGCCACAGCGGGATCAGGGCCACCAGGGCCATGGCCAGGTAGACAACCCGGTGCAGGAACGCCCAACGTATAATAAAGTGGAGGCGCTGCGGCAGGCGGTCCACCACGCGGACGCCGATCAGGAAGGCGGCGGCCGTCACCAACGGCGGCAGGGCCGTCACCAGGCTGACATGGAAGCTGGTGCCGCCCACAGCCAGCACATAAATGGGGATAAACGGCGCGGTCAGGCCGAAGGCGGCGTTCGTAAACAGCCCTTCCGCAGTAGTGAAGATGAAATTGCGCCGCACCAGCAAGCGCTGCCGCCGTTGCGCCCGGTCGAAGTCCTCCAAATTCCCACCCGCCCGAGATTAGTTTAGCATGGGCCGCAGGCCCGGTGCAACACCGGCCGGTCCCGTGCGGGCAGGCGCGAATAACGCCGGCGGAGACGGGTCTATCTGAGCAGAAAGGGGAAGTCCTCGGTGGGGCAAGGCGCTGGCAGGAGGGATCCGGTTTGTTGAGACGAAAGCCACAGCCGGGAAAGGGCATCCTGGGGGAAAAAGGGGAGGCTGCCCTGTTGGTGCTGGGCGTGCTGGCGGTGGTGGCCCTGGTGGCCGCCCTGGTACCGCAGAACGTGCTGACCACGCCTTCTCCGTCTGGGCTGTCCCCGGCAGCCACAGCCGGAACGGAAGGCAGCCGCAGTTCAGCGCCTGGCGCAGTGGGGATGGAAGAAAAGGGAGCAGCGGAGCCCCAGGGGGTGCGTATCGTGACGGATCAGGGCCGCCGGCTCTTGTTTGCCGTCTACAAGGACAAGGGCATCTACGGCCCGGATGAACCCGTGGGATTGGCCGCAGTGCTGCTGAATCAGGACAGCACGGCGGTGCCCATGGAGTTCCGCAGCAGCCAACGGGTGGATTTCGTGGTGGAGAAGGACGGCCAAATCGTGTGGAACTGGGCCGCCGGGAAGTTCTTCGCCATGGTGGTCACACGGCAGGAGCTGCAGCCCGGGCAGCCCGAGGTCTATGTGGCGGTCTGGAACCGCCGGGATAACGCGGGCCAGCCTGTACCGCCCGGCACGTACCAGGTCCATGCAGTCTACTGTAGCAGTGCGCCCATACAGACTCCGCCTGTGCAGATCACTCTTCGCTAGTAGGGAGGTTCAATTGGGATGAAACGTACGGTTTTTTGGCGCCGCGGGGCCATGCTGGGGGTTCTGGTGCTGGTGGCCCTGGCCTTTGCGGCCCTGCCGGTTCTGGCGGCAAATGACAACGGGAAGATGACGGTGTCGCCGCAAAGCATTATTGTAAATCCGAAACCGGCATTCACCATTGATGTCTGGACCGACCGTGGAGACGGCGCCACCTATCAGGTGGGAGATTCGATCCGGATCTATTTCCGTGTCAGCCGCGACGCGTATGTCACCATTTATGACGTGGATGCTGCCGGCCGGGTGACGGTCATCTATCCCAACGATTACGATCAGGACAACTTTGCCCGGGCCGGCAGGGTCTACAGCCTGCCGAGCCAGCCCGGGTACGACTTCACGGTGACGCCGCCGGCTGGAACCGGGTACGTCCAGGCCGTGGCTACGCTGGCGCCCAACGTCATCGACTTCGGCGGGGAGATTAAGATCAAGGCTCAGCTGGCGCCCCAGATCAAGGCCCAGATTGAGACCAGCCTGAAGGGCATTCAGCCCAATGAATGGGCATCCGATTGGGTTCAGTACCGGGTGGCGGATAGGAGCAACGGCAGCGGCTGGTGGCCGTTCCCCCCGAAACCCCGGGTGGAGGTCAGCGTCCGCACCTGGTCGGGCACAGCAGCCCTATACCTGGATGGGCGCTATTTAGGCAACACGCCCTACCGGATCACCAACCTGGAACCCGGAAACCACCAGCTGGTGGCGTTGCGGGCCGGCTACCGGGCCTGGGTACAGGATTTCTACGTCTCGGACCGCAAGGATTTCTATCAGGACTGGATCATCACCCTGCAACCGTTGAATTGATCCGCCGTTGAAGGGGTGCCCGGGCCACGGATGGCTTGCCCGGGCGTCCCCCGGGGGTCAGGCTGCCGGGCCCTCGCAGAGCGTCCGTCCCGCCGGGGGCCTGGCCGCAGGGGACAAACCCGGCTCTAGCGGGAAAAGACGTGATCGCCGATGACAGTCGTCACCGGACGGGTGCGCATCCACCCGCTGTCCGTCTTCTTGGGGTTGTAGTAGTAAAGGGCTCCGCCGGTGGGATCCCAGCCGCTCAGCGCCGAGTCCACGGCGCGGAAGGCGGTATCCGAGGGGATTTGCTGGGCCAGCCAGCCGTTGTATACGGACTCAAAGGCCCAGTCATCGTAGATGACACCGGGGATGGTCTTGGGAAAGCCCGGGGCGCGCAGGCGGTTTAGCACCACAGCTGCCACAGCCACCTGCCCTTCAAAGGGTTCGCCGGCGGCTTCGGCCTGCACCAGTTGTGCCAGGAGGTAGCGCTCACCGGCAGTCAGCTGGACTGCACCGCTGGCGCCGCTGCTGCCGGTGGAGGCCGGGACGATCAAAAGCTTCTGTCCCACCCAGAGCCAGGCTCCGGCGCTCAGCCCGTTGGCGTCCTGGAGGGCTGAGACGGTGGTACCAAAGCGCTGTGCCACCGAAAAGAGCGTGTCGCCGGGCGCCACGGTATAATACCAGCCCTGGTCGGGGATCCAGAGGTCTTGTCCGATGTACAGGGCGTCGGAATAGATGCCGTTGGCATCTTCCAGCTGCTGGAGGGAGACCCCGTAGCGTTGGGCCAGCAGGAACAAGGTGTCGCCGGGCTGCACCCGGTAAACCCAGGCCAGGGCGGGCCAGCCCGGTGTGAAGGCCAGGGCCAGCATCAGGCCCAGGGCGGCCAGAAACGGCGGGCGGTGAAACGGGAACTTTGGCTGCAATGGCCTCACCTCACTACCAGATTTGGCAACCTGTGACGATTGTACCAAGTGCTTACTCCGCTGTCAGGCGGGGAAAAATGGGAGCGCTGGTGGGAAAAGGATCTGCTGCGCCGGGCCGCAAAAAGAGGCTGGCAGGTATTCTCCGGCCCGGTAACGAATGGATTGCGTGATGACTGCGAGCCTGATGTCGGAAGGGAGAGATCGCAGTGCGTAAGTTGGTCACCGTGTTTACGTTGGCGCTGCTGGCGTTGACGCTGGTGGGCTGGGGCGGAGCAGTATCCGCGCAGGATCAGCAGCCGGAACAGCTGGCAACTCCCATCAGCGTAGATATCGATGGGGTCACGGTGCTCCGTCTGCAGTTCGGCTATGGGCCGTATGGGCCTTACGAACGGCTGAATCAGGTGGAGCAGCGGGTGACGCAGATCATCGATGCGTACATGGCCGAGGGGAAGGTCAAGGATCTGGCGGGAGATGTGCGGGTCGACACTGTGAACGGGCAGACCGTGATCATGGTGGGATCTTATCTGCTGGTTACGGTGGACCCGGCGCATGCCAAGGCGAACCGGACTACGGTGGAGGCCCTGGCGGCGGAATGGGCGAACAACGCTGTGGAGGGATTCCAGCGTTTTGCCCAAGAGAACAGCTAGGGGCCTGAAAAGGCGGCCGGGCGAAGGGTGGCCGGTGCGGCGCCGGATGGCTGCCGGATGAGGCGGCCTCTGGATGGGGGGCAGCCGGTGGGGGCCCCGGCGGGCGGCTGTCAGCCTTCCGCGTGGGCCCCTGTGCTGGAGATGGGTCCCGGCGTAGGCGTGCGCTTCGGTTCGACGTTCTGGGCGGCGGGTTGGCCCCCTCCGAGGGGCGCGTCGGCCAAGGGCGTAGCGGTGGGAGGTTGCGGAAGTTCCGGAATGCCCTCGGCCTGCGCCAGCCGCACCCGCAGAGCAGCGTTCTCTCGTTCCAGACGCGCCCGGGCGGCGCTGGCATCTTCCAGCTGTCGGCGCAGAGCTGCCAGTTCATCCCGCTGTTCCTCCCATAGGCGGCGGAAATGCTCGCTTTGGGCCACCAGGGACTCCACCACGTGCTGCCGTGCCACCATGAACGAGACTTTGCCCAGGAGGCGGTCCAGGTCCTCCAGCAGCCGCTGCTGCCAGGCATTCCTCTGGCCGGCTGTCAGGGGGCTGCGGGCACTGCCAGGCGCTCCGGTGCCGGGGCGGACCGGCGCTCGGAAGGGAAACGGCACCGCAGCTGGCCCACCAGCGGAGCCGGTGGCGCTGAGGGCGGCGGGAGCGGGGAAGCCAGGCGTGGTTCCAGGCACCGGCTCCGCCGCGCCCGTGGCGGCGGTGGGGCGTCCTCCCCTGAGCAAGTAAATGATCAGTGGGACGAGGGACATGATCAGGCCCCCTTGTGTCGCAATCTGGCGCGGCCTGCTGTGGCCGGCCCTACCCCCTCAGCCTGCCGGTGAGAGGGCGGGCCGGGAGCAACAGGGGGGACGCCGCGGCTTAGGTGGTGTTTCGCACCAGGGCCACGATTTTGCTGATGGGGATGTGGATGGTGGCTCCAGGGGGAACCGGGGTGACGGTGACCACGGGCGCCGGCGTCCCGGCAGGCGGCGTGGAGACGTTGGCCACCAGCGTGACATAGTCGGTGTTCACCGCGGTCAAAACCCCTGCGAAACCAGCCCCCGGAGTGCCCCCCATCTGGACAAAGATCATCACAGTTTCGTCCCGGGCCCGGGAGAGCTCGGTTACGAAGGTGTCCATGCTTTTCCCTCCTCAATATCCCCGCGCTAGAACAGGATTTTGTCCTGCAAAGGTCGCTATATGTTATGGGTTCCTAGGGCTAAAGCGTGACAGGCCTGTTTTTCCTGGATTCTCAAGCGATCAGGTTGGCCTGCCGGAGGAGGGCGCTGTCTCCGAGGAGGCGGGGGATGCTGCCGCTGGCCATGACCCGGTGGTCTTCGCCCAAAATCACGCCGCTGATGCAGACTTTGCCTACCAGGTCCAGGTCATGGCTGGCCAAAACCAGCGTGTGGCCGGCAGCGTGCAGCTGGGACAGAAAAGCGGCCAGCCAGGCCTGGCTGCGGGGATCCAGGCCGGTGCTGGGCTCGTCCAGAAGCAGGATCTCGGGCTTAAGGGCTAGAATGGCGGCCAGCGCCACCTTTTTCTTCTCGCCACCGCTGAGCCGGTGCGGGGAGCGTCCCGCCAGGGGACCAATCTGGAGCAGCTCCAGTGCTTCCTGCACGCGTGCCTGCAAAGCGTGCCCCTCCAGGCCGAGCTGGGCAGGGCCGAACGCGATCTCCTCCCAGACGGTGGTGCAAAAAAGCTGGGCGTCGCTATTTTGCATGAGAAGCCCCACGCGCCGGCGGAAGGCTGAGGCCCGGGCGTCGTCTTGCCAAAAGCGCCGGTCCAAAGGGGTACCCCATGCCAGCATCCGGCCGCGGGTAGGCATGAGCAGGCCCGCCAGTATTTTCAGAAGGGTGGATTTGCCGGAGCCGTTGGCGCCCAAGAGCGCCAGGCTCTGGCCTACGGGAACCTCCAGGTGAACCTCCAGCAAAGCCGGGATGCCCGGCGCGTACTCGTAGGAGACTCCCTGCAGAGCCAAGGCCGGCGCCAGGGCCGCAGTGGGCGGCGCCGGATTCGTCGGCATGTCCGCGCAGGAGGGCACAGCTCTTGCGGATTCAGCTTTCACAGCGGCGAAATGTACTGCATGCCGGGCATTCATCGGCTGCGCTCCGTTTCTCGAAGGGATGAGTTTGCCGCGCGTGAAGGGATGAAGCTGCGGCGCCACCGCCAGGAAACCCCGTCCCCACATCAGCCCGCCCTGGCCGGGGCCACGGCCAGTATCACGGCCAGCACCGCCCCGGCCAGGGCTGCCCAGTCGCGCAGTTTCCAGCGGGGCGCGCAGGCCCGGGGTGCGCGGAATTGGCCCGGCACCCCTCCGCGGGCGAGCATGGCTTGGAAGACCTCTTCGCTCAACAGCCAGGAGCGAAGCCAGAGTGTTCCCAAGGCGGAGAAGAAAAACGGGAACGCCAGCTTCCTCGGCATTCTACCCACGGTCCGGGCCTGGCGGGCCACCAGGAGCTCCTGGGCCACGGCCAAAAGGATAAAGATGTACCGGTAGGCCAGGGCCAGGACTGATACAAACAACTCCGGGACCCGCAGCATCCGCAAGGCCTCCAAGAAGGCGGGCACGCCGCTGGCTGCCACCAGCCCTGCGGCCAAAAGGGCCGAAACACCGGCCCGGCCTGCCAGAAAGGCAGCTCCCAGCAAACCTTGGCGCGTAACCCATAACTCCGCGGGCACCCGCCAGAAGAGCAGGCCCACTGCATCGGAACCCGGCGGGCCAAAGTGGTGCACGAACAACAGCGGAGCCCCGGGGCGCACCCAGTTGAAAAGGGCAGGTAGAGCCAGGATCCCGGCCAAAAGAGCAGCCCCAACCGTCACAGCCGCCAACAGCCGCAGGGAGACACGCGAAGCCCACCCTAGTGCCAGCCCCACCAAGCCCAGGCCTGCCAGCAAAAGGAGGTTCCGGCTAAGGCCCACGGCCAAGAGCAGCCCCAGGACCACCAAGACCTGGGCCGCCGGATGCAGGCTCTGCCACAGCCCCGGCTGCTGCGCCAAGGCTTCGCTGGCCAGGGCCTTCTGGGACAACGCCAGCACGCCCGCCATGCTTTTCCGCACAGCCGCCGGAATGCTCACTGCAAACGCCTTCTTTCGCTCTCTCTGCCTCTTCCGAGTCTCTGCCTCACATTGCGCGAGCCTCTTTCGCTTCTTCCGGGCGTCCCGGCTGGCCGGCTAGCGCCGGGCCAACCACCGGCCCAGAAGCCAGATTGCCCCTATCGTCAGCAAAACCCCAACGCTGGCGGAAAGCACATACCCGGCGGCGGATGGGAGGAAGTGGTTCTGCCCCCACGCCGGCACGGAGTAATCCGGAAAGAGCGCCTGCCACCAGCCGTCCCAGCGTTTCATGCCCTCCGGCAGAAGCCCGGTCATGCTGCGGACTTCCTGGGCGCTCCATTCGCCCCAGGCGGTGCCGGGAGCCAGTAAGCCCAGGGGCGAGAGCAGAAGAAGGAGGCCCAGCCCCAGCCAGGCCCAGCGCAGACTGGCTGGGCGGGGAGCCGTGTGCGGCGGTTTCCCGGGCATCTGCTTTTCCAGGAAAGACCCATTCGCGTGGATTCCCGCGTCGGTCGAAAGTCTGGCGTTCTTAGGCCGAGACATGGTTTTTCCCTCCCTGAGGCTGCGTGGGTTGGACCGCCGGCGGAATATCTGCGCCCGGGCCCCCCCGCCGCAAATGCTCCGGCAGGATCTCGGGGTGAGCATGCGTCAAGTAGGCCAACACCGCAGCAGTGACCAAGGCTTCTGCCGGCCCGGCCATCACCAGGTGGGCGAAGGCCATGGCGGGGATGGCCTGGCCCAGGCCGTAAGGGCAGTAAAGAGGCGTGCCGTCAGGCAGCGCAAAAAGCAACGGCTGTAAGCCAAACTCCACGGCCGCCACCAAGGCTGCGGCATTGATGCTGATATAGCCCGCCAAGGCAGCGCCTGCGATCTGCCAACCCCACCCGTGGCCTGTCCTTTGCGGGTTCGCCTCCTGGTTCGAAGTCCTCCCAAGGACATCTCCCAGCTTGCTCCAGGAGGCGAAGACGCCATAGGCCACCAGTGGCAGCACCACCCCCATGTTGAAGATGTTGGCTCCCAGGGCCCAGATCCCCCCATCGCCGAAAATCACGGCTTGGATGACCAGGGCCACGGAAGCCGCCACCAGCGCTGCCCAAGGCCCCAACAAGATGGCCACCAAGGCGATGCCTGTGGCATGGGCGGTGGTGCCGTCCGGCACGGGGATGTTGAACATCATGACGACAAAGGTGAAGGCTGCCGCCAATCCCAAAAGCGGGAGTTGCTGGCTGGACAGAGAGCTGCGGACCTTGCGGCTGGCATGGACCCAGAACGGTACGACCGCCGCAGCCAGAATACCGCAGGTCTGGGGGCTCAGGTATCCGTCCGGGATATGCATGGGATCCTCACCCTTCCTTTCCTTGGTTTCGCTCAACCGCGGAGCCAGAGGTCATGAGCCTGTGCCTGCCTGGGCGGTTTTCATGCAGGCGTCGGCTCGGGGTGCGTGTCTGCGTGCCTGGCGCCGTCTGTCCTGGTGCCGAATTCCCGCCCCGTGGTGGTCATGGCCAGCTGGCCATGCTTCACGCCCCGGGCGGCAATGAGCTGATCTGCCAACCTTTTGATCTCGCGGGCTGGTCCGCGCAACAGCAGCACCTCCAGGCAATTATCGTGGTCCAGGTGCACATGCGTCGTGGCCAGAACCAGCTCCCTGTGACTGTGCTGCCACTCGGTGAGCTGGGTCTCCAGACCGTGAACGTGATGGTCGTAGACCAAGGTCACGGCCCCGGCCACTTCCTGGGAGGGGTCAGCGCGTTGCCACGCCTCCTGCACCAAGCTGGCCCGCACCAAATCCCGGATGGCCTCAGAGCGGTTGGGATACCCTTTTTCGGCCACGAGGCGGTCCAAATGCTCCAGAAGCGGCCGGTCCATGGACACGCCGAAACGCACCAAATCGCCTTGCGACACCTCGCCGTTTCCGCCCTTCCATCGCCGCAGTTCGTGTAGGAGAACGCCTGCGAACTGCTGCCGTGTCACTTTTGTTTCCTTCGTGTCACAAACTTCATTCTCCATCTCCAGCCAGAATTCCTGCTATCCAGGGATCAAAGGCTCACATTCCGGGAACATTCGGCGCGCCACCGGGTCTATAAGAATGAGCCGCGCCGCTGAAAGGAAGAAACGGAGGGATTCTCGTGAGCTTTGGCTGGATGGGGCTCCGGCTCCTCGGCCTGAAAACACGGAACCGGACGGTGTCCCCCGGGGTGGAGCGCCGCGGAAGCCTGGTGCGTGGGCTGGTTCCGCTGGCAGGGATGGGGCTATTGCTGGCAGCCATGCCCGTGCTGTTGGGCGGGTGTCTCTCGCTTTTTTCTCCTCCTTCCCCGCCTGCTAATTTTTCCATTCAGGGGGTTGTTCGTAGCTATTCGACCGGCGCTCCTGTGGCGAATGCCGCCGTTTCCATCGGGGACAAGACCACAGTTACGGGCGCAGACGGCCGGTATGCCTTGATGGACATCCCGGTGGGGACGGGGACGGTGCAGCTCCAGTGTGGGGCGGCGGGCTTTATGGCCCGGCAGGACCGGATCTCCGGAGTGCAGCGTGGGCAGAGCCTGGACTACGACGTTTATCTCCTGGCCGACGGGACCGCAGGCCGGATTAGCGGAACAATCAGCTACTCCACAGCCGCCGCTCCGACGCTTTCCGCGGCCGCTTCCGCAGCGAGGCCCACGACGGCGGCTTCCGGCGCGCGGGTTTTACCCTTGCAGCGCTCGCCTGCGCCAGCAGGGATTTCCTCACCAGCCCGGGACGTCCTGGTGAAGTTCCGTGCCGGGACCTCCCGGCAGGACGTACAGCGCTACGCTTCGGCCCACGGGGCGTTCATCGTCCGCTACAACGACGTTCTGGACGCGTGGGTGTTGCGTCCCAAGGCCGGAGCCCAGGAGGTTGAGCCTTTGGCCCGCAGCCTGGCGGTGAACGCCAACGTGGTCTACGCGGAACCCAACCTGGTTCTTCATGCCCTGGAAGTACCGGTGAATCCCAGTCCGGTATACCCCAACGATACGTACTTCGGGGCGCAATGGAACCTGCGCATGATCAATATGCCGCAGGCCTGGACCCTCAGCAAAGGTTCCACGACCATCAAGGTGGCGGTCATTGACACCGGCATCCAGGCGGACCATCCCGATTTGCGGGGGCATGTCCAGGGCGGCTGGAATCTCTGGGACAACAATAACAACACCGACGACGTGGGGATCCCGAACGGCAGCGGACCGCGGATCTACCACGGCACCCATGTGGCCGGCATTATCGGGGCGCTGACCAATAACTCCATGGGAGTGGCCGGGGTCGCCTGGAATCTCACGCTGGTGCCATACCGGGTGTTCGACAACCAGGGCCACGCGGATATGGATTTGGTGGCCGAAGCCATTCGCAGGGCTGTGAGCGACGGCGTCCGCGTGATCAACCTCAGTCTGGGCGTGCCGCCTCAGCCCGGCCAGGAGCTGCCGCAGACCATGAAGGAGGCCCTGGATTACGCCGAACAGAATGGCGTCGTGGTGGTGGCTGCAGCCGGCAATGAAGGCGGTTCCTCCATCGACATGCCGGCCAGTTACCCCACGGTGATCGCCGTGGGAGCGGTGGAGCCCAACGGGAACCGGCCTGCCTACTCCAATACCGGGCCGGAGCTGGACCTGATGGCGCCGGGCGGGGCGGACTCTGGCGTGGCCTCGGACATGATCCTGAGCACGCACTGGAGTCCGGACAATGTCCCCACGTATGACTACATGGCCGGCACCTCCATGGCTGCCCCACACGTTGCCGCAGTGGCGGCGCTGTTGGAGGCGGAAGGCATTCAGGACCCCCGGAAAATCCGGGATATTCTCTGCAGTACGGCGCGTGATCTGGGAAGTCCCGGGCGCGACGACGAATACGGGTACGGGCTGCTGGATGCCTATGCGGCGTTGGGGGGCTCACGGCCGGCTCCGCCGTTGACCGCAGCCCGGGTGTTTGCCGGATCGTATGATGCGGGCAGCGAGAGCATTCTCGTCCAGAGCTACTATGGGTATCCGAATTCCGGCGGAGCCTACTCGTTCCCCGCCCTGGCCGGCAGCCAGACGGTATTCGGCTGGGTGGACGTGGATGGAGACGGCAGGATCAGCGCGGGAGATTATTTCGGCTCCCGCGGACCGGTCTCCGTCGCTGCGGGGGGTGCCACCACCGGTGTAGACTTTACCCTGGCCCCGGTCCCACCCACCGGCGCCACGGCTCTTCCTCAAGCGGCGCTGGGGGGCCTGCCCGCCAATCTGCTGGAGGTGCGGGTGATCCCGGGCCCGGCGAAGCGCTGAGTCTCACAGAGGTGAGCACTGAGTTCGCACAATTCACACAGCTAGGCGGATTCTGGGCGTAGGAGAGCGTTTCGGCCCGGAGATGGCGGCCCCGCAACATGGCTTGGGAGCTCGCTGCCTCCGGGCTTCATTCTGCCTGGCTCTACATGCACCCGTGTATATACATTCATCGGTATTCGGATCCCTCCGAATCCCATCGGTACGGCTTCGATATTTCTATTCACCTATGGAAATAACAATATCCATTTGCCATCTACTATACAATGTTGTATACTCAGGCCAGGGGGAGAAGCACATGGCTGCTGCGGCCAAACCTCTTGCCGCCACAGCTCTGCCCCGCCTGGTCATCCGGCTGGACCGCTTACGGCACAACGCCGCCCGGGTGGTGGAGCGGGGGAAAGCTGTCGGCGTGGAGATCATCGGCGTCGGCAAAGCCACCCTGGGGGACCCGCGTGTGATCGCCGCCCTGCTGGCCGGGGGTGTGCGTGGCATCGGCGATTCGCGCCTGCCCACCCTGGCCCGGCTGCGAGGGCTGACAAAGGCTCCGCTCATGCTTTTGCGCCCGCCTCAACGGGCGGAGACCCCGCAAGCGGCTCAAGTGGCGGACGTGATCCTGCTTTCCGAGCTGGCTACGGCCCAAAGGCTCTCCGAAGCGGTCCGGACAGGGAGGGGCACGTCGAGCCCTCCGGCGGGTAGACGGCCTTCCTCCCTGCAAGTGATCCTGATGGTCGATTTGGGCGACCTGCGGGAAGGGCTGTGGCCCGATCAAGCCCTGGGCGCTGCCCAGCAGATTGCTGCCCTACCCGGCCTGCAGCTGGTGGGGGTCGGTACCAATTTGACCTGCTACGGCGGTGTGATCCCGACCCCCGCCAATCTGGGCGAACTGGTGGCCTTGCGGGACGCCCTGTCCGCCCGCCTGCACCGGCCTTTGCCTGTGGTTTCCGGCGGCAACTCCAGCAGCTTGGGGTTGTTGTGGGAAGGCCGCCTGCCTGCCGGCGTGAACCAGCTGCGCATCGGCGAAGGGATTCTCCTGGGCCGGGAGACCACGTGGCGCCGCCCTCTTCCAGGGCTATATCAGGATGCGTTTACTCTTCAGGCCGAGATCCTGGAGCTCCAATACAAGCCTTCCCTGCCCCGGGGGGAACTGGCCCAGGATGCCTTTGGCCAGACCCCTCGTTTTGCAGACCGCGGCTGGCGCTGGCGCGCCATACTGGCCCTGGGGCGTCAGGACGTCCCGCCCACCTCCCTCCAACCGCTAGAGGACGGCGTCGAGATTCTGGGCGCCTCCAGCGATCATCTGATCGCCGACGTCACGGCCATGGACCCCCGGCCTGCCGTAGGCGACGTCCTCAGCTTCTCCCTGGACTATGGCGGGCTGCTGGCAGCCATGACCTCGCCCTTTGTCCACCGCCTATATCAGGACACCCCTCTGCAAGGCGTCTCCCAGGGAAAGGCTGCCTCAGACGGCCTTTTCGCAGAGGACGGCCCCGAAAGGTCAGCCCCGAAAGAAAGGAGGATCCGGCATGCGCAAGATCCTAGTGGCTTTGGGCGGCAATGCCATTCTGCAAAGGGGCCAGCGGGGCACCGCCCAGGAGCAGCGGGCCAACGTGGCAGCCACCGCCCGCTCTCTGGCGGACCTGCTTGAGGACGGGCACCAGTTGGTATTGACCCATGGCAACGGCCCCCAGGTGGGCAACATCCTGATCCAGAACGAAGAGGCCCATTTTGCCGTGCCTCCCCAGCCCCTGGACGTATGCGGGGCCGAAAGCCAGGGCATGATCGGCTATATGCTCCAGCAGGCCTTGGGATCGGAGTTGGCCCGCCGGGGTGCTGCCTGTCCCATCGTCACGATGGTCACCCAGGTCGTGGTGGATCGCAATGACCCGGCATTCCGCCATCCCACCAAGCCGGTGGGCCCCTTCTATACCGCGGAGCGCGCCCGCACTCTGGCCCGGGAGCGGGGCTACCCCATGCGGGAGGACGCCGGCCGCGGCTGGCGGCGGGTGGTCCCGTCGCCGCAACCCCGGGAGATCGTGGAGATGCCGGCCATCCGCAGCCTGGTGGAAAGCGGGGCTCTGGTCATCGCCTGCGGTGGCGGCGGAATCCCGGTCTGGCGCGATCCGGAGACCGGCGCGCTGGAAGGGGTGGAGGCGGTCATCGACAAGGACCTGGCTGCGGCCGTGCTGGGCCTGGGGCTGGGGTGTGACACGCTGCTGATCCTCACGGATGTGCCGCAGGTGGCGTTGCGTTACGGGCGTCCGGAGCAGATTGCCGTGCCTTACCTGACGGTGGCCGAGGCCCGGCGCCATCTCACCGCCGGCGAGTTTCCCGCCGGCAGCATGGGCCCCAAGGTGGAAGCAGCCGTCCGCTTTGTGGAAGGAGGTGGCAGACAGGCGGTCATCGCGTCGCTGACCGAAGCCAAACCGGCCCTGGCCGGGCAGGCCGGGACGTGGGTGGTCCGCAGCCTGGAGGACCTTCCCGGCGCTTTGCGCCCATCCCAGACCCTGGAGGCCGGGGCCTGAGCACAGAGTTGAATGAACGCAAATCCGGAGCCAAACACGCGTCTGGACTCAACCACGGTCTGAAGCCGGGTACGAATGCGAAAGAGGGAGGAGATGACGATGGCGGTCAGTCTGCGGGGGCGGGATTTCATCTCGCTGCATGATTTCAGCACGGAGGAAATCTGGCAGTTTTTGGAGACCGCCCGTATGCTCAAGCTGCGGCAGAAGGCGGGCCTGGAGGACAGGCCCCTGGTGGGGAAGACCCTGGGCATGATCTTCACGAAGCCCTCGACCCGGACCCGCGTGTCCTTTGAGGTGGCCATGGTCCAGCTGGGCGGGTACCCGCTTTTTCTGAGCTCCCAGGAGCTGCAGCTGCGCCGCGGCGAAACCATTGCCGACACCGCCCAGGTGCTGTCGCGCTATCTGGACGGCATCATGATCCGGACCTTCGCCCACCAGGATGTGCTGGAGCTGGCGGAGGCTGCCAGTATCCCCGTCATCAACGGCCTGACGGATCTGCTTCATCCCACGCAGGTGCTGGGCGACCTGCTCACGATTCTGGAGAAAAAGGGCCGCCTGGAAGGGCTGAAACTGGCCTACGTCGGAGATGGGAACAACATGGCCCACGCCCTGCTGCACGGTGGGGCCAAGGTGGGGATGCATGTGTCCATCGCCAGCCCGGAGGGGTACAAGCCCCAGCCGGAGATTGTGGCAGAGGCCCAAGCGGACGCTCAAAAGACCGGTGCCCGCCTGGAAGTGCTGACGGACCCGGCGGAAGCCGTGCGGGATGCCGACATCGTCTACACCGATGTGTGGGCCAGCATGGGCCAGGAGGCGGAGAAGGAAAGCCGCGTGCCCATCTTCCAGCCCTACCAGGTCAACAGCGCCCTCATGGCCCGGGCCAAGCCGGACGCGATCTTCATGCACTGCCTGCCGGCGCGCCGGGGGTATGATACCACCGATGAGGTGCTGGATGGCCCGCAATCTGTGGTCATCGACGAGGCGGAAAACCGTTTGCACGCCCACAAGGCCATCCTGGCCTTGCTCCTGGGCTGAGGAGGGATTTGCGATGGCTGTTCAGCGGGTGATCATTCTAGGGGCGGCGGGACGGGACTTCCACAACTTCAATGTCTTTTTCCGTGACAACCCGGACTACCAGGTGGTGGCCTTCACCGCCACCCAGATTCCGGATATCGCCGGGCGCCGCTATCCGCCGGAACTGGCAGGGGCGCGCTACCCCGAAGGAATCCCCATTTACCCGGAAGACGATCTGGAGCAGCTGATCCGTGAAGAGCGCGCCTCCAGTGTGGTGTTCGCCTATAGCGACGTCCCCCACGAATATGTGATGCATCTGGCCTCGCGGGCCATGGCAGCAGGCGCCGATTTCTGGCTGCTGGGCCCGGACCACACCATGTTGCGCTCCGCCAAGCCGGTGGTGGCCGTGACGGCGGTGCGTACCGGCGTGGGCAAGAGCCAGACCACCCGCCGCGTGGTGGCTGTGCTGAAGGATATGGGCTTGCGGGTGGTGGTGGTACGCCATCCCATGCCCTACGGGGATCTGGCGGCTCAGGCTGTGCAGCGCTTTGCCACCTACGACGACCTGGACCGGCATCGCTGCACCATCGAAGAGCGGGAGGAATACGAACCGCATCTGGACCGGGGCGCCATCGTCTATGCCGGCGTGGATTACGAGCGCATATTGCGGCAGGCCGAGGCCGAGGCGGATGTGGTCGTCTGGGATGGCGGCAACAACGACTTCCCGTTCTACCGGCCGGACCTGCAGTTCACGCTGGTGGACCCGCACCGCCCCGGACACGAGGTGAGCTATCACCCGGGGGAGACCAATCTGCGCATGGCACAGGTCATCCTCATCAACAAGATCGACACCGCCGGCCGCGAGGGGGTGGAGCAGGTGCGGGCCAACATCGCCGCTGTCAACCCCGCCGCGGAAATCATCGAAGCGGCCTCCCCGCTTTTCGTGGACGATGGCGCCGCAGTGAAAGGCAAGCGGGTGCTGGTCATCGAGGATGGGCCCACATTGACCCACGGCGGCATGGCGTATGGCGCCGGCGTCATGGCAGCCAGGAAGCTGGGCGCCGCGGAGCTGGTGGACCCGCGGCCGTATGCGGTGGGGACCATCCGGGAGACGTTCCAGCGCTATCCACGCACGGGAGCGCTGCTCCCGGCCATGGGGTATGGCGAGCGGCAAATCCGCGACCTGGAAGCCACCATCGACGCCACCCCGTGCGATCTGGTGGTGGTGGCCACGCCCATCGACCTGAAACGGGTGGCCCATTTCCACAAGCCGTCTGTGCGGGTCCGCTACGAGCTGCAGGAGATCGGCCAGCCCACCGTGGCCGACGTCCTGCAGAAGTTCATGAGCGGCCGGCTGTACGGACAGCCGCGGGGACGCGGCGCGGAATAGGGTTTGGAGCGGGCGCACGCGGGGGTGATGGGCACCGGGCGTGCGGGCGAGCGTAAGGCTGGTCCGCACGTCCGGATCCGGGGTACCCCGGGCCCGGTTGGAGATGCACAGTGGGAGGTGCGCAGGTACAAGCGTTTTCGACTGGCGCTGGACGGAAAAGGAAGACCCCCGCTGCGTCAGGGCGCGGCGGGGGCCTTGCGAACGGGGACAGCTGCTTCTAAGGCCGGCCATACCTTCCGTGGGGAGCACCTATTCGGGCGGCTGTTCCTGGGCCGCAGCCGGCCTCTCCAGGTCCGCCTTCATCTGTAGATACTGCTCGCGGGTGATCTCCCCGCTGGCGTAACGCCGGTCCAGAATGTCTAGCGCCGTCTCACGCCGCGCTGCAGGGGTGCCTTCCCCAGCGCCGGAAACAGCGGCACGACTGGGGCTGCGGCGGCCGCTTTGCTCCACCAGCCATTTGACAAGAAAAACCACGGCCACCAGAATCAGGATCCAAAAGACGGCCATGAAAATGGGCCCCAGAATCCCCATCCAGCCCCATCCGGCCCAATTCGGGCCCCACCAATATCCGTGCATCATCACGATCAGCCACCGGCGGCCGCATCTGCGTTTGGCGCCCCTGGGGCCAAACCGGATTGCCGGAGCCTGCAACTGTGGTGTGCCTGCAGGACAGCCGCCGGCCCTCCTTCCCTTTGTGCTAGGGCCTGCCTGCCACTATGGTTGCCCATTTCGTTCAACGATGGTCTGCGCCGCGTTGGTTCCCGGGCCGCATTTCAAGATTTCGACTCTCCCGTCTCCGCTCCTTCCGCCTCCGCTCCTCCGGAAGAAGTCCGCCGGGCAGAAGTGCTCGCAGGGCTTCCGGGATACCGGCCGGAACAGGAAATCCGACGTCCAGGGCGAATTCCCCAGGAACGGGGGGCCAGGAAGGGTCCGCACGCCCAAGGCCCGAGGCGTGTCGCCGGTTTGGGCCCAGAGAAGGGGCACAGGGAAAGGGAAGGGGCAAGACATGGCGGGCAGTGGACGCCGTCTGTCGCCGGGATTCCAGGCGCTCTTGAGTGCATATTGGTTCAGCACCAACTTCATGTGGACTGCGCTGCTGCTGGTGGCGCTGCCGGCGCAGGTGGCCGCCGTGGCGGGGCCGGAGGCGAAGGGCCGGGCCCTGGCTTTGGTGCTGGCCTTGGGCGCCCTGGTGGCCCTGATCTGGCCGCCGGTGGTGGGGCTGTGGAGCGACCGGGTCCGCTGGCGGTGGGGACGGCGTCATCCCTTCATGGTGGCAGGCACGGCTGTGGCCACGGCCGGGCTGCTGATCCTGGGCGGCGCCCATACCCTGGCTGCCTTGCTGTCGGGATACCTGATTTTGGAGTTCGGCAGCAATCTGGCAACGGCGCCCTATTCAGCCCTCATTCCGGAGATCGTGCCGCCGGACCAGCGGGGCTCCGCCAGCGGGTACATGGGCCTCATGACGGCGGCGGGATCCATTGCCGGCGCTGTGGCCGCCGGTGCCTGGGTGGGCAAGTCCACCGTGACGCTCTACCTCTTTACTGTGGCGTTGCTTTGGACCACCGCCCTGGCCACGGTGTTGTGGGTCCGGGAAGCCCCGCTCCCGCATCCGGAGGCGGAAGCAGCCGGGGCCGGGTGGCGCCGGCTTGCCAGGAGCTTTTGGATTTCACCCCGCCAGTATCCCGACTTCTGGTGGGTTTTTTGGACTCGCTTCTTCATCGTGCTGGGGACCTGGATGGTGCAGGAGACCCTGCAATACTTCCTGGATGATGTGATCCGCCGTTTCACGCTCTTCGGCACCGTGGTGGCCCGCACCGGCGCGGAGGCCGTGAGCATCATCGGCGCCGTCATCATGCTGGCAGGGGTGGTGACAGCCGTGGCCGGCGGGGCCTGGTCGGACCGGGTGGGCCGCAAGCGCATGGTCTATCTCTCCGGAGGGGCCATGAGCATCGCCGTGGTGGCGTTTCTGTTCACGCGGCGGTTTGAGGTCCTGTTGCTCCTGGGCGTGTTCTTCGGCTTGGGCAACGGCGCCTATACCAGTGTGGATTGGGCACTGGCTACAGACGTGCTGCCATCGGCGGCGGATTATGCCAAGGACATGGGGATCTGGAACATGTCGGCGGTTCTGCCGCAGGTGCTGGCTGTGCCCATCGCGGGTCCCATCATCGACCGCTTTTTTGCGCTGGGGCAAACCAGCACGGGCTACCTGCTGGTGTTCAGCGCCGCCGCCTGCCTCTTCGTGGCGGGCACCTTCTTGGTGGCGCAGGTGCGCCGGGCGCTATGAGCGGGAGTTGGCCGAGCGGGCGCTTACGGAGCGGCCTTTTCACTGGCTCGTTTAGCGCGGGCTTTGACGGTCGGCGGCCGCTGCAAGGGTGGAGGTGCTGGGAGTGAAGGCGATCTGGCGCCGGCAGGCCGGGTTCCTGGCGCTGCTGGCGGCGCTGCTGGGAGCGGGGGCCTTGGCGGCCCTGGCGGTCTCGGCGATCCGGGTACTCCCGGCGGCATTGGCGGCGCCGGGCCCACCGGGAACACCCCAAGCGGCCCAGCCGGCCATTCCGCAGAAGCTGGAGGTGTCCCAGGGCGGCTACTTTTACATCATCCTGCCCGGACCGCCACAGCAATGGCCAGCCCGGTTCAATGGCCAGGCGGTGCCGGTGTATCCTGCCGGGAAGAACTCCATCATCTGGCTGGCCGCCTCTTACGAACTGAAGCCGGGACCCTACCTGCTCGAGGCCGGGACGGACAGACCCATCCGGGTACAGATCCAGGTCAAGGCTCATGCCTTCCCTGTGCAGGCGTTGGCGGTCAGCGCCGCTCAAGAGCAGATTGTCCGCCCGGAAGATCCGGCTGTGGCAGCCCGGGAGCAACAGGAGGTCCGGGCGGTGGACGCCGCCCGCAGCCACAGCAGCCCGCACCCCCTCTGGCAGGGGGCCTTCATCTGGCCTGTGCAGGGCCACATCAGCAGTGAATTCGGGCTCATCCGCAAGGTGAACGGGCGCATCACGGGCCGCCATTCCGGCCTGGACATCGCGGCGCCGGCGGGAACCCCGGTGTTGGCCAGCAACAGCGGAGTGGTGGTCCTGGCGCGCAATCTGCTGCTCACAGGCAACACGGTGATTCTCGACCATGGGTGGGGGTTGACCACGTCCTACCTGCACATGAGCCAGCTGCAGGTGCACGAGGGCCAGCAGGTCCGCCGCGGCCAAGTCATCGGCACAGTGGGTGCCACCGGCTTCGCCACCGGCCCGCATCTGCACTGGACAGCCCATCTGTCCGGCGGGTTCATCGATCCCCGGATTCTGCTGAATCAGGGACCCCCCGGTGTGGCCCCATAGGGCTTTCCCGTGTCATGGCGTTTTTCGTTCCCTTCCCCCGGAAGGTATCCTCGGAATGACCGTAGAATGTATGCGGCCGGAGGGAATGTACATGGCAAACCGGGTACCTGTCTATTTCGCCTCAGTCAAAATGAAACGGATGCGGGAGGAGGAATCTTATCCGGCCAAGGTTCTGCTGGCCCTGGACCGCGTGAACCTGCCGGCCATCGTAGGCGGCCGCCGGGTGGCGGTGAAAGTGCACCTGGGCGAGGGGATCAACTTTCAGACCGTTCATCCGGGCCTTGTCCGCATGGTGGTGGAAAAGATCAAGGCCGCAGGCGGCAACCCGTTTGTGGTTCACTCCTGGGGTGCCCTGGACGGATACAAGCGGGGCTACACGCCGGAGACCCTGGGCTGCCCGGTACTTCCAACCGGTGGCAGCCGGGAGAAGTATTATTACCGGCACCCGGTGAACCTGCCCGGGCTGGATGAGGTTTTCGTCGCTGGCGAAATCGAAGACGCCGAGGCCCTGGTCTGCCTGAGCCACGTCAAAGGTCATGGCAGCTCCGGCATGGGCGGCGCCCTGAAGAACATCGGCATCGGCATGCTGAGCGCCGAGGCGCGCTCCAACGTGCACAAACTCATCGCCACCGTGAAGTATTGGGATGCGGACAAATGCCTACCCGGCCAGCCCTGCCAGGCCTGCATGGACGCCTGCCCCATGGATGCCATCCATTGGTCCGGCTCCCGCAAGGCGGAGCTGCACATCGATGTGCACAGTTGCACATACTGCGGAAAATGCGAGCAGTCCTGCCCCCACGATGCGTTGCATCTGAAACCCGCCGAGATGTTCGGCATTTTCCAGAAGGGCATGGCCCATGCCGCCCAGGCGGTCATGTCCACTTTCGATCCCGGCCATGCCCTGTTCTTGAACTACATCCTGCATGTCACGCCATGGTGCGACTGCTCTCCTTACACCATGCCGGCGTTCATCCGCGATGTGGGAGTTCTGGTCAGCACGGACCCTGTAGCCATTGACCAGGCATCGCTGGATCTCATCGGCCAGCAGGAGATCTTGGAAGACATGGTGCCGGAGATGTTCGAGGTCGGCGCGCAGGGGCATCCTTTCCAGCGGGTATTGGGGATGGTGAAGGACCCTTACGAGCAGGTGCGCCAAGCGGAGCTCTTGGGTATAGGCAGCCGGGAGTACGACTTGATCGAGGTCAGCCCGGAGCCGGCGGCCGTGGCCCATCACAGCTAGGCCGCGCTGGTTGGCTCCTGGCTTGTGCCAGCAGGGAGGCACTCCGGCTGCCGGAGCGCCTCCCTGCCTAGATCCGGTTTTCCTGCTTCGCGGGCCGGCTACTCTGTGAGGTTCACCCCGAGCAGCGCAGCCATGCGCCTGGGAATCTGGGTGTTATCCAGCACCCCGGCGAATAGCGATGCCCCGGGCCCCATGGCATAGACAGGGACCATGTTGCCGGTGTGTCCGCCGGTATGACCCAGGGCGCGCACTGCCGGGTCCACGACGCCGGCATGGGCCCGGGCGGCGATGATGGAGCCGATGGCGTATCCCACCAGATAGGCAGGATACTTGCTCTGGGCCTGAACCGCCGCCACTTCCTGCGGGGTCAGATCCGTGATTCCGGCATAGGTGGCAAAGGCCTGGCGGATGCTGCCCTCTGTGAATACGCCGGCGGAATCCTTTTCCAGTTTGCCTGCCATGAACTCCGGTGAAACGGTCACCTGCTTCAGCAGAGCGTAATCCAAAGGTTCCGTGACGCTCAGCCCCATGGTGTCGTGGTCCGCTGTGACCACCAACAAGGTATCCGGGTGGGCGGCGGCGAAATCCCGGGCCAGGGCCACCGCGTCATTGAAATCCTTCATCTCGGCGATGACACCGGGAAGATCCGCCGCATGGGCGGCATGATCGATGCGGGCCCCTTCGATCATCACAAAGAAGCCGTTTTTCGACTGGGACAGAATCGCCAACGCTTTGGCAGCCATTTGGGCCAGGGTGGGTTCGGAGGTGCCCAGGAAAGCCCGGTCCTTTTGGTAATTCATATACGAAGAATGGAACAAGCCCAGCACTTTCGTCCCGCCTACGGCCGCCAGGGCGTCTTTGTCGCGCACCACGGCATACCCTTTGGCCTGCGCCTCTGTGGCCAGGTTGCGCCCGTCCTTGCGCACGCCATCTTCGACTCCAGCCGGGAAGAAATAGGCCGAGCCGCCTCCCAGCAGCACATCGATGTTGTGATCCAGCAGCTGGGCAGCGATTTCCGCCGAGCCGCCGCGGGTTCCCCAGTGGGCTCCAAAGGCGGCGGGCGTGGCATCGTAGATGGTGTTGGTGCTGATCAACCCCGTGGCCAGGCCCTTCTTTTGCGCTGCCTCCAGGATGGTCGTCACCGGTGTGGTGCCATCCGGCAGCACGGAGACCATGCCGTTCTTGGTCTTGTGGCCAGTGGCCAGGGCGGTGCCCGCCGCAGCCGAGTCGGTGACGGCGTTGTCCGCCGAGAACGTGGTGGCCAGCCCGAGGGCGGGGAACGTCTCCATGACCAGGCGCCCGTCAGGGCCCACCAGGGCGTTGCGTGCCAGTTGGACCGCCCCGATGCCCATGCCGTCGCCGATCATGAAGATGACGTTTTTGACCGGTAAAGGTGCCGCGGCGGAGACGGCAGGAACCAGCAGCGCCAAAGAGAGCAGCAAAGCCAGGAACACGGTGAATAGTCTCTTGCGTAGCATGGAAGTGTCTCCTCCTTGACGTTCGGACCGCCAGGCAGGCGCCGGGATGTGTCCGGCGCAAGCGAAAAAAGACCGCGGGTGCGCCGGCCGGGCGTCCTGCCCATGCTGGGCCAAGACTGCCTTTCGCGTAGGCCTTGTTCAATTCGCCGGGATGGCCCTTTTCTCCTTCGAAAGAAAGTAGTGAAAACAGTAGTCAGGGGGAGGCTTGTCCAGCAGGAACGCTGTCTGCGACAGAGAAGTCTTGAATGTCTTTCGGAAGAACCATGTTCTTCTCTGGGGAACAAGCTCTTGCGTCCAAGCCATGGGAGGCGGGCTTATGCCGGATTTGCCAGACACGCCGAGTGCAAATCCCGGGCAGCCGGGTACCCTGCCGGCCCCACCCGGGCTCCGCCATTTCGCTTCCTTGTTCCAGCAGCTGGCGCAGGCTCCGCCTTTGACCGTGGCGGTGGCGGGGGACGCCGACGGCGCCGTCATGGAAGCGTTGGCTCAGGCGCAGAGGTTTTTCCCGCTGCGCGCGTGGCTCGCCGGGCACCGGCAGGACCTGGCCCGGCGTGCCGAGGCCTGCGGATTGGATTTGCGCACCACCACTGTAGTGGACGTCTCCGATCCGGACCTGGCCCTGGACGCGGCCATCCAGGCGGTGCGCAGCGGGCAGGCCCAGGCGCTGTTGAAGGGCATGATCCCCACTGCGGCCTTGATGCGGGCGGTCCTGAATCCGGAGACCGGCCTGCGCGGCCCGGGCCTCCTGAGCCATCTGGCCGTATTCGATATTCCCGGTTTTGACCGTCTGATTTTCGTCACCGATGGCGGCATCAACATCGCCCCTGCGCTGCCCGAAAAGCTGGCTATTCTGCGAAATGCCGTTCCTGTGGCCCGGCGCCTGCTGGGGCGTGATCCCCGTGTGGCGGTGCTGGCCGCGGTGGAAGTGGTCAATCCGGCCATGCCGGCCACGCTGGACGCAGCGGCGCTGGCGAAGATGGCGCAGCGCGGCCAGATTGAGGGCGCCACGGTGGAAGGGCCGTTGGCCCTGGACGGCGCCATCAGCTGGCATGCGGCGCAGCACAAAGGAACCGCCGGAAGTGTGGCCGGCGACGCGGACATCCTCCTGGCGCCCGACATCGAGGTCGGCAACACCCTGGGGAAAGCCATCACGCATTTTGCCGGCGGCGTCATGGCCGGGATCGTCCTGGGAGCGCGGGCCCCCATCGTCCTGACGTCGCGCTCGGATTCCGCTTTGAGCAAGCTGGCCTCGCTGGCGGTGGCCATGGCCTGTGGGGGGCTTCTGGGCCCGGAGCGGGCGCCGGGGTGGCCCGGTCCATCCGAAGGAGCCGCGGGGAGGAGAGGAAAGGAGCGGGTGACGTTTGAGTAGCGTTCTGGCGGCCCAGCTGCTGTCGGGCAATGAGGCCATCGCTCGCGGCGCGTATGAGGCCGGATGCCTGTTGGGAGCCGGCTATCCCGGCACCCCCAGCACGGAGATCATCGAAAACCTCCGGCAGTATCCGGGCGTCTACACGGAATGGTCCGCCAATGAAAAGGTCGCCATGGAGGTGGCCATGGGTGCCGCCCTGGCTGGAGCCCGGGCCCTGGTGACCATGAAGCACGTGGGGTTCAATGTGGGCCTGGACCCCTTCATGACGTTTGCCTACATGCACGTCACGGGCGCGCTGGTGGTGGTGACTGCCGACGATCCCGGGATGCATTCGTCCCAGAACGAGCAGGACAACCGCAATTTCGGCCGGATGGCCCGCGTCCCGGTCCTGGAGCCCAGCGACAGCCAGGAAGCCAAGGATTTCGTGGCGGTCGCCTTTGACTTGGCCGAACAGTTTGGCACGCCGGTGATCCTGCGGACCACCACCCGCGTGGCCCACGCCCGCAGCCCGGTGCACCTGGGCGAGAGACCTGCCGAGACGGTGCTGCGGCAGCGCCTGGGATTCCAGCGCCAGCCGGAGCTGTATGTGATGCTGCCGGCTCACGCGCGGCGGCTGCACCCGGCGGTGGAGCAGCGGCTGGACCAGTTGCGGGAATGGGCCGAATCCACTCCTTTGAACCGGGTGGAATGGCGCAGCCGCAGCCTGGGGTTCATTACCGGCGGCGCGGCCTACCTGTATGTGCGCGAAGCCTTCCCCGGTGCGTCGGTGCTGAAGCTGGGCGCGGCGTATCCGCTCCCGGAAGGGACGATCCGGGCGTTTGCCGCCGGGGTGGAGCAGTTGTATGTGGTGGAAGAGGGGGATCCGTTCTGGGAGTTGGAAATCCGCGCCATGGGCGTGGATGTGCGAGGGAAGGGGGTCTTTCCCCGCACCGGCGAGCTGAGCCCGGCGGTGGTGGCGCAGGCGGTGCGAGCCAGCGCCGCGACGCCCGCCGTCCAGGCCGCCTTCCGGAGCGGGGAGGGCGCCGCAGCGCATGGGGCGGCGGGGCCATCCCGGGGTCCCACCTCGGACGCTGCCCCGGTCCCGGTGGCCACCGGGCGGCCGGCGCCGGAGGTGCCGCCGCGTCCGCCGGTGCTCTGCCCGGGTTGCCCGCATCGCGGCGTGTTCTATGTCCTGCGAAAGCTCCATTTGACGGTGGCCGGGGACATCGGCTGTTACACTCTCGGTGCCCTGCCTCCTTTGGCGGCCATGGACACTTGCACCTGCATGGGCTCCAGCATCACCCACGCCCTGGGCATGGAAAAAGCCCTGGGGCCGGAGCAGGCGCGCAAAATCGTGGCTGTCATCGGCGATTCCACCTTCATCCATTCCGGAATCACCGGCCTCATCGATGCGGTCTACAATCGGGGCCGCACCACAGTGGTGATTCTGGACAACGGCACGACGGCCATGACCGGGCACCAGGGGAATCCCGCCAGCGGGCTGGATGTCCACGATCAGCCGGCGCCGCAGGTGGATCTGGAGCAGATGGCCCGGGCCTGCGGCGTAGGGCGGGTGCGCACGGTGGACGCCTACGATTTGGCAGCGGTGGAGAAGGCCGTGCGGGAGGCGCTGGAGGCGCCGGAGCCGGCGGTGGTCGTTGCGCGCCGGGCCTGTGCCTTGTTGGAGCGGGGGCCCAAGCCGAAGCTGGAACTGGATCCGGAGCTATGCCGGGATTGTGGGGTGTGCCTGCGCAGCGGGTGCCCGGCCTTGGAAGCCCAGGGCCCCACAGGCCGCCGCCCCAAGGTCAACGAGGTCCTCTGTACCGGCTGTGGCGTCTGTGCCCAGCTTTGCCATTTCGGAGCGCTGCGGATCGCGGCTGGGGAGCCGGTGGCGGCACCAACCGGCGGGGGACCGGCCCGCGGCGCACCGGCCGGCCAGGCCCGGTTTGCTGACCTGGGGGCCCATGAGGCTCCCTCGCCCCAGGCCGTTGTAACTTTCTCCGGCCCGGCCCCGGCCAACGGCGTGTTGCGCGATTTCGTCATCGCTGGCGTAGGAGGTCAAGGCGGGCTGCTGGCCACCCGCCTTTTGGCCCAGCTCTTTCTGGACCAGGGCTGGCAGGTGAAAACTTCGGAAGTGCACGGCATGGCCCAGCGGGGCGGCAGTGTCGAGAGCCATGTACGGCGCGGGCAGGAAGTTTTATCGCCGTTGATTTCGCCAGGGCAGGCCGACGTGCTGCTGGCGCTGGAGAAAGCCGAGGCCTTGCGGTACCTGTATTACCTGCGGCCGGGAGGCCTGCTCCTGGTGAACGACGAGGAGATCCCGCCCTTGGCAGTGGCTGCAGGGCAGGCGTGCTATCCGGGCGACGCCGATTTGCGCCGGGCCTTCGGGGCGTCCGCCGGCCGGTTCGTGTTGGTCCCCGGCTTGGCCCTGGCGCTACGGCTGGGCAATGCAAAAATGGCCAATGTGGTGATGCTGGGGGCGCTGTCGAATTGGCTGGAGATCGAGCCGGCCGTTTGGGAGCGGGTTTTACGGCAATACCTGCCGGTGAGAATCGCCGAGGCCAATCTGCAGGCCTTTCACGCCGGGCGCGCCAGCGTGCCCCGGTTGGCCGTGCCGGCGGCAGAGTGAGGCCGGCCAAACGGGGCACACTAAACCTGGGGAGTGATGCCCATTGGCACGTAGACCGGTCATGTCGGACGAACTCAAGTACGAGTTGGCCGAGGAACTAGGGTTCCGTGACAAGGTCAAAGACGGCGATTGGGGGAACATCACGACCCGCGAGGCCGGCTCGCTGGTCCGGGCTGCCATCCAGAGGGCGGAAAGGGCCATGGCCCAGGAGGGGCGCATCCCTGGATCTGGTCGCTGACAGGCCCTTGGCAGCAGGGCCGGCTGGTCCTCAAGCGGGCCGGCCCCAGAGGCGGTCAGGTCCGGCGGCACCCCCCACCGGAGCCTGGCCGCCTCATTGTAAGGGCGGCTTGTGCGCAGCCACAGCCAGGGATCCGGGGGCTCTTCGCACAGTTCCAGGGTGCATGGACATGCCCCGCGGCGGGCCTGTATCATTCGGGAAACTGCGCAGTTTTCCAGGGAATTAGACCGCCTATGCCGCCCAGGGCAAAACGACTTCCTGCGGGCGAAGGCCCAAAAAAGGTGCCGCCCGGGGGCTGCGCAGGCCTTCCATGTCAGCAAGAGTTATCCTGCCGGGGGCCAGCGGCGCCGGATCCTGCGCGAGGTCAGCTTCACCCTGCCCGCCGGAGCCAGAGTGGCGCTGATGGGGCCCAACGGGTCCGGCAAGACGACCCTGTTGCGCAAGGGAGTATATCCAGGTAGCCCGCGAACTCCACAGCCTGGGAAGAAAGCCCGAATGCCCCGACTGGAGGTGGCTTAAAGGTGGTTTAGAGGTGGCATAACTGGCAAAAACATGAAATAGACTGCCTCTGGGATATGCCCAAGGAATATCACATGGAACGGCGGTGGGGGCAATGACCAGAGAGCAGCCAGGCCGAGGCAAGATCCGGGCGCGGGTAGGTGTGCTCATTCCAGCCTTGGCCTCCGGCCCGAGATGGTTTTGGGGGACCGTATGGGCGGCGCTGCTGCTGTCCGCCATGCTGCTGTCCGCCATGCTATCCTTTGCCTCCGCAGGCTGCAGCCAGAGCCTCGCGGCCGGGCCGGACCGCGGATCCTCTCCCTCGCGCGACCATAACATTTTGGTCATGGGCATGGACGCAGGGCGGCGCCTCACCGATGTCCTCCTTCTGGTGCATCTGGACCGCGAGACGCGTAAGGCCCGGGTGCTGTGGATTCCGCGGGATACGCGAGTGTTCTTACCCGTTCGCAAGGGATCCGCGCCCCGGCCGGTCAAAGTCAACTCTGCCCATGCCTACGGCGGTGTGGCTCTCCTGCAGCAGACGGTCCTGGGCCTGACGGGAGTGCGTGCCGATGAATATGTGAAGCTGGACTTCGCCGCATTCAAAAACGTCGTGGATCTTTTGGGCGGGGTCAGCCTGCAGGTGGCGAAACCCATGAACTATCGGGACCGCCGCGCCGGGCTTTACGTTCGTATCCCCGCCGGGCGCCAACATCTGGACGGCGAAAATGCCCTCAAGTATGTGCGCTTCCGGGCCGATGGCCAGGGCGATATCGGCCGCATCCGCCGCCAGCAGCACTTTGTGGCCACGGCCTTCGCCAGCACAGCGGCCCGGCGCGCGCAGGTTCTGGCCCTCCTGCCCAAGCTGTTGGCATCGGTGCAGACAAACATCACCCCGGCTGTGGCCGCCACGTTGTGCCAGGTGTTCCTGCAGCCGGGGGCCCTCAGCAGCCAGTCACTTTACATCCTCCCTGGCCAAGCCCAGTATATCCAGGGCGTCAGTTATTGGATCCATGATCCGAAGCGCACAAAAGCACTGATGGCCTCATTCCGTTGAAACCGCCACTCGCACTCACGCCGGTGCCAGTGCATCGCCGTGACCTCTGCACGCACAAGGCGTGGTAGACAGCAGGCATCTTCTTCGGCAGACGTGGTGAAAGTGGCGGGGGTGGGCGCAGGCATTGGCTGGCATCACGCGGCTGCGCTGAAGAAAACCCCGGGCGCTGAATAAGTGGCAGCCTGCGCCCGCCTGGAGCAAACGCCGCCAGGTTAGGTTGGGGTACGGGCAACGCTCGTCTTCGGCCGACCCGGAGCCTGTGATCAGGATCGGGGCGGGCCGTTTCGCGATACGGCCCGCCTCACTCGTTGGGGACTGTCCGCATTGCGTGTGGGTGGTGGCGGCTGCCCGCCGGGAACGCAGGTGCATCCGGCCAACACGATCTGCGGACAGTCCCCTATATGGTTGCGGGGTGCAGAGGCGACCTCGCCCCTGCACTGTGGCCCTCGCATACTCCCGTTTGCGCATGCGTTGCATAACCTAAGGGGCACTTAAGATTCGAAGTTTCCAGCACGGGCAGTCCCCATCCGTTCAAAACAGGAACGCTATCTTGTCAGCAAGTACAACGTGATTCTGGGGGAGTTTTCGGACCTATGATCCAGGTCGGCTTTAAGCCCTACTACCGGGTGTTGCACTTCACCTCGGAGATCGGCGGGTACATCGTCGGGGGCATCGCCTCCTTCATGAACGAGCTGTACCGGTATCATCCGCCGGACGTGGGCTTCGTGCACCTGTATGATCCTCGGGCCACTCCGGACCTAGCCCTCGATCTGTACCCGGGCTGGGAGGACATCCTGGCGGTCTCGTACGCCGAGGCCTACAGGATAAAGGAGCTCTC
>JADBKO010000028.1 GCA_014896355.1 Bacillota bacterium | reverse complement strand
GGCAAAGAAGCCGGCGGGCGGGCAACGCGCTTTTCCGCCCTGCCGGCCCTACGCCTCGGGCCGCTGCCCAAAAAGCGCTACTGCACCGCTCTGTGGCCGGCCTTGACAGGATTCATGGCCGCCCATCCCAGCTGGGAGAAGCCGAGCCTCCCTGACAAAGCCCGGGCCAGAGCGCCCACCAGGACCACAGCCAACACCAGCTCAGGGAGCCCATGGGTCAAGGCGATGACACCGGCGGCCTTGGCAGGTAAGTACCCGCGCAGCACCGCCAGACCCAACACACCCACGGTGTTGGTGAGGGTGCCGGCCGCAGCGGCAGCCACGGTGCTGCGAGTCCAGCGGAAGGTGTAGTACGCTGCAAGACCGATGCAAAGCCTGGGGACGATGGAGATCAGCGGATCCGCGAAAAACCCGGGGGACTGTAAGAAACTGAAGATCCCGAAAACAGCCCCGGCCAAAAGGCCGACCACCGGGCCCTCCAGCACCGCCCCCAGAATGGCGGGAACATGCATGATGGTGGCCGCAACCCCGGTCGGCGTGGGAATGAACCCGATCCGCGTCACCGCCAGGACAATGGCGATGGCCCCCAACATGCCCGAAAGGGTGATTTGCCGCACAGACAGATGCATGTCTGGCACCTCCGTTCCAGTCCGGCGCGTGCCGGTACCGGACGATTTGGGTGCGCGTTGCGGTTTCATTATAGCCGGAAACGGCGGGCGCGGCAACCCGGCCGCCCGGGCAGGCGCCGGGTCGCCGCGGCAGGTTGCCGCGCCGCATACAGGTATCACGCACGCACGCATCGCGTACGCATTACACCATTACACAGGGGGCCCGCCGGAGGGGGCTCATCTGCCTGCTCCCTCCACAGCCGTGGCGGCGCCTGCGGGCACAGCCCCGCCCTCCTCCCGGAACCCCTTCGAGCCCCAGCGGATGTTGCCGCGGTTCCAGTCCCGCAGCCAGGTCTGGACGGATGTGGCCAACAACGCGGCCACCAGGATCACAATAATGGCGGACAAGACCGCCAGCAGGTAGTTGCCTTTGGGCAGGTAGTTCTGGACGATGTTCAGAATGCCTGCGCTGACGGTGGTCACCGTCATGAAGGCCAGCGGAACGGCCGTGACCCAGGCGTAACGGCGTTTGCCCATATGCACCAGGAGCGTGGTCCCGATGGCCAGGGTCATGGCGCCCAGAAGCTGGTTGGCGGTACCGAACAACGGCCAGATGGTCGCAATGGTGCCGCCGTACACCAGGTAGCCCCAGGCGAAGGACATGAGGGCACCGGCCAGCAGAGCCCCGGGCATCCAGTTCACGTTGGCCATGGGCTTCCAGATCAGGCCGCCGGCCTCCTGCAGGAGGTAGCGGCCCACCCGGGTGCCTGCATCGATGGTGGAAAGCACGAACAGGGCTTCAAACACGATCAGGAAGTGGTAGAGGTACGCCATCAGGCGTTCCAGCCAAGGAATGCTGGCGAAGATGTGGGCCATGCCCACTGCCAGCGACACGGCGCCACCGGGCCGGCCGGCCAGGAGTTCGCCCACCTCTTTTTCCAGGGCAGGCAGCTGCACCACATGCATGCCCAGCTTGGAAAACACGTCCGGCATGGCGTTGATGGCGAAATAATCCGCCGGATGCAGGCTGGTGGCGGCCACCAGGGCCATCAGCGCCACGAAAGACTCGGCCAGCATGCCACCGTAGCCGATGGGCAGAATATCCCGCTCGGCGCGGATCATCTTCGGCGTGGTGCCCGTGGAGATCATGGCGTGGAACCCGGAAATAGCGCCGCAGGCGATCGTGATGAACAAGAACGGCCAAACGGTCCCGGGGATCACCGGTCCACCGCCGTGCACGAAGGGAGTGAAGGCCGGCATGTGGATCGCGGGATGGACCAGCAAAACGCCGATGGCCAGGAGCACCATGACGCCCAGCTTCATGTAGGTGCTCAGGTAGTCCCGGGGCGTCAGCAGCAGCCACACCGGCAGGGACGCTGCCAGGAAGCCATAGACCGGCAGTATTAAGGCAATCTGCTCGCGGCTAAACGTGAGAACGCGCGCCAGCCCCGAGTGGGCCACCCAGGGGCCCGCCACCACGCCAAGGATCAGCAGCGCCACGCCTCCGATGCTGGCCTCCGCCACTTTGCCCGGCCGGACGACGAAGCGCAGATACAACCCCATCAAGATGGCAATGGGGATGGTCACGCCCACGGTAAATGCCCCCCACGGGCTGTGGAACAAGGAGTTCACCACGGTGAGGGACAGCCCCGCCAGCGTGAGGATCATGATGAAAATGGTGGCCAGGGCCGCAATAACGCCCGAGGCCCTGCCCTGCTCCTTGCGGGCGATCTCCGCCAGGGAGAGGCCGTTGTAGCGCACGGAGGCGAAAAGGATCACCATGTCATGGACGGCGCCGGCCAGCACCCCGCCCAGAAGAATCCAGAGCAAGCCCGGCATGAAGCCGAACTGCGCCGCCAGGACCGGCCCGATCAGCGGCCCGGCACCAGCGATGGCCGCGAAATGGTGCCCGAAGAGGATCCAACGGTTGGTGGGCACGTAGTCATGCCCATCCTCCAGCCGTACCGCCGGAGTCTTACGCGTGTCGTCCAGCACGAGGATGCGCGTGGCAATGAAGGCGCCATAAAACCGGTAGCCCAGAATGAGGATCATGGCGCCGATAAGGACCAACCACACTGCGTTCATGCTGGCATCCCTCCCTTTGGATCCAGCGTAACGCCGCGGCCGTGCCTGCGGAACAAGAGACCGCTCAACGGTGCAAAATGGAAGCCGAACGGGACGCAGGCGGGGATGAAAGGGAAGCAGGGAAAACACCATGCAGAGCGGGAAACGAACGGCAAGACAAAGGAGCATCCTACAGCCCCAGGGCCTGCCGGAGTGTGGAGACCATTTGGCGGCTCACGGGGATCTCCGTGTGGCCCGGGTCATCCATACGCAGGCGGAAAGTGCCTTTAAACCAGGGGATCACCTCGCTGGCATGGCCCAGGTTGGCCAGGAAACTCTTGTGCACGCGCAAGAAAGGGCCTTTGCCATGCAGGCGCTGCTCCAGCTGCTGCAGGGTGCCGGAAAACTGGTATTCCCCGCCAGCAGCCACCACCCTGACGGATCCTTCCCAGGCGGCGGCATAGATGATCTGGCCATAGTCCAGTAAATGCAGCCTGCCCCGGCACCAGACCGGTAGTTTGCCCGCATCCACCCCACCCTCCGGGGGAGGAACCCGGCGGCGCCAACGCAGGTGCTCCTGAAGGCGCTGCAGGGCGGCTTTCACCCGCTCAGGGTCGAAGGGCTTCAGCAAGTAATCCACAGCACGGACGGCGAAGGCGTTCAGCGCGTAATCCTCATAGGCCGTGGCAAAAACGAGCAAAGGCGCATCCTGCCCTTGTTCCGCCAGGGCTTGGGCCAGCTTTTCGCCGGTCATGCCGGGCATCTGCACGTCCAGGAAAACGGCGTCCGGCTTGAGCTTCTGGATCAGCAACAACGCCTGCGCCGCGTCCTGCGCTTCTCCCACGACCTGGCAGCCAGGTTGTGATTCCAGGATGTACCGCAGCTCGGAACGGGAATACTCTTCGTCGTCCACCAATATCACGCGGGCGGCCGGGAGGGGCCCCGGCCCCTGCCCGCTGCAGGCCGCGCGGCCGCCGCGGCCTTCAGACTGCTTGCTGCTCAGGCCGGCCCGCCTCCTCCATCCAGGCCAACGGGATCCGCAGCTCCACGCTGGTCCCCTGGCCACGGGCAGATTGCACCCGCAACGCGCATGCAGGGCCATACAGCGTTTTCAGGCGCTCGTTGACGTTGTACAAACCGATGCCCGTATGCCTTTTGAGCTCCAGGACCTGCCGCAGGGTGTCCGGGTCCATGCCTACGCCGTCATCCGCCACCCGTATGGCCACATAAGCCTCTCCACCGGCGGAATGCCCCGCTCCTGCGGGGGCGTGCTCCACCCAGGCGCTTACCTCCACCGTGCCCGGGGCTCCGCCCGGCTTCTCCAGGATGCCGTGCCGGATGGCATTCTCCACCAACGGTTGGATGGCAAACGGCGGCACCTGGCAGCCCCAAAGGCTGTCCGGAATGCTGGTTTTGAAATGGATGCGGTGCCCAAAACGGGCCACCTGGATGTCCACAAAAGCCTCCACCGCCTGCATCTCCTGCCCCAGGGACACCGGCCGGTCCCAGTTCTGCAGGCTTTGGCGCAAGAAGCGGCTGAGCTCCAAGAGCAGACGGCGGGCTGCATCGGGATCCACGCGGATCAAGGCGCTGATGGTGCTGAGCGCGTTGAAGAGAAAGTGTGGGTGCACCTGGGCCTGCAGGGCGGCCAGGCGCGCCCTCTGGGTCAGCTCCCGCTGCTGCTCCACTTCCGCCAGGGCCAGCTGGGTGGCAAAGAGATGCCCCAGGCCCCGGGCCAGCTGCTCATCGATGGCCGTGATGGCATGCTCCTGCTCCCGGTAGAGCTTGAGGGCGCCGATGACGCGCTCTCCTTGCAGGAGCGGCACGATGATGGCCGAGCCCAGCGGGCAGCCAGCATGAGCGCAGCCGATGGCCTGGCGCGTAGGAGCCCATTCAATGTGCCGTAGTTCCAGGGCCCGCTCCGTGGCCTCCGTAATGTGAGGCTGCCCGGGCCGGTGGTGGTCGCTGCCGCTGCCCACGAAGGCCAGGATGGCCTGGGTGTCCGTGATGGCCACCGCGGAAAAGTGGGCCAAGCCGTAAATGGCTTCCGCCGCCTTCTGGGCGCTCTCGCGGGTCAACCCGTTGCGTAGGTAGGGCAAGGTCTGGTTGGCAATCTGCAGCGCAGTCTGCGCTTGCCGGGCGCCAATGCTTTCCTCTTCAGCCAGGGTGTTCTGGATGATGAGGATGAATACGGCAATCCCTGCGCCGTTGGCCAGAATCATGGGCAAGGCGATGATGCGTACCAGGGCCCACGCCTCGCCCCAGGGGCGGGCTACCGCCAGGATGATGAGCATCTGCAGGGTTTCGCCCGCCATGCCCGCCAGCAGGGCCTGCCAGCCGCTGGGCGTGCGGCCCCGCAGAGCGCGCTGAATAAACCCACCCAGGACCCCTTCGCAGAACGTGGACAGGCCGCACGCCAGCGCCGTGAATCCTCCCAGCGTCACCCGGTGCAGGCCCGCCGCCAAGCCCACCACGGCGCCGTAAAACGGCCCTCCCACCAAGCCTGCCACCATGGGTCCGATGACCCGGGAGTTGGCCAAGGCTCCGTGCACCGTAATCCCGGTATAGGTGCCAAGGATACCCAGGCCGCCGAAAAAAGCAATGAAGGCCAAGTGATCCTGCCATCCCGCGGAATGATGCAGAACCCGGCGGAGAAGCGACGTGCGGGACGCCACAAAGGCGATGGTGGCCACCACGCTCATGCGCTCGAACAACTGGACAATCAGGGTTTGCTCCATAGTTCTTGCTCCATAATTTATATTATAGCACCTGCAGGCTCCGCCGCACCAAGGGCAGAGCCCGGCGCATGGCTGCAGCGCCTGCCTCGCCCGTCTCCACCAGGTCCATGCGGCCTGCCCCTTGTGGGAAGGGGCGTACCACGATGAGGCGGCTGCCCACGGCTTGGCTCCAGAAGCTCAACTGCAAATCCGTGGAGGTGCGTCCCATGATGTCCAGGGCGCGCATTCCCACCTCCAGGAGGCTGTCCACAGGCTCCTCGACGGTCGCATCCGGCCCCAGGTCAATGGCCACCACCACGTTGGCCCCGGCCGCAAAGGCCAGATCCGCAGGTAGATAGCTTGTTACCCCTCCGTCCACCAGGACCCTGTCCCCCAGGCGCACCGGCTGAAACACCACGGGGATGGCGGCGCTGGCCCGAACCGCCACAGAGACGGGGATGTCCGAGAGGACCACCGTGGCAGGCAGGGCCTCCTGTGCCGCCACCCGCGCCTGGCCTTCGCCCATGGTGACGGCCTCGGTCTCTCCGTAGCGGGCGCTGCGCCGCCGGCCGGGCCAGGAAGCCAGGCGGGCCGCAATCTGCGGGACCAGATCGTGCCGGGTGATGGCTACCCGCTCGCCGGTCTGCACGTCGGTGGCGACCACCACCAAAAGATCCGGAAGCTCGGAAAATGCCTCGGTGCCCGCGTGGTCCCTCACGAACCGGCCCAATGCGTCCCCCCGGAAGATCCCCCCCGGAGCCCGCCGCAAGCGCAGATCTTTTCCGGCTGCATCCAGGGCTGCCTGAGCCAGCCCGCGGATGAGGGCTGGAAAACTGTCCATGTCATACAGGCTGCTGGCCTTCAGCTCCGTCATCTCCTGCCACAGGCGCTCCAGATCGTAACCGCTGGCAGCGATGCTCCCCACCAGGGCCCCGGCGCTGGAACCCGCATAGACACTGGGCCGCAGGCCTGCAGCGGCCAGCTCCCGCAGCGCTCCCACATGGGCCGCACCCCGCACCCCGCCGGCGCCTAACGCCACGCCCAGCCGGGGGCGTCCCGGCTGTTGCCAAGCGCCCCAGGGGTTATTCCATCTGGACAATCTGCCCCACCACCCGCGCCGAGGTCTGCTGGACCAGCACACCTTGCACCACCACCACTGCGGCCAGGAAGACCTGTTGGATGCCGGCGGCCGGCGGACCGGAAAGCCGGGCCGCAGCCAACGGGACGCCCACCAGCAAGCGGGGCTGGAACACGGAACGGCGGGGAAAGGCTCCGGGGGCGGCCCGCTGCGCCAGCGGCAGAACGGCTTGCCAAGGTGCCGCAGCCGTCACGATTCCCAGCGTACGGCCGGTATCAGCATACGCCGCGGTCCAACGTACGGTGCCGCGGGCCAGGATCGCGACCACCGGAGACCCGGCCCCCCCTCCCGCCGCCCCGTCCATTCGGGCTGACCCGGCGGCTCCGGCGGCAGTCTGGTCCAGCAGCTGGCAGGGGTAGGCCACCCCGGCGCGGTTCCCGGCAGCCAGGGCCAAAGCATGGCCCAGGCCCGGCGGGCCTGCGCCTACACCCGGGCCGGTGAGGCCCACCTGCACCTGCGATGGATCGACCTCGGCCGCCACTGCCTCCAGTGAATCCAGCGGCCGCGGCGCCGGAACCGCAGCCTGCACCAGCACCGGGAGGCTCTCCCCATCGGATCGCCACAAGGGAGCGTCCAGCAGCAGTTCGTACAGATTTCCGGGGACGGTAAGCAGATTGCCCCGGTTGGCCGCCACCGCCGTAAACAAGCTTCTCTTCCCTTCCTAACGGCCGGTTCCGCCCTCAGCGCCGTGCTGTGGGCCACGGTCCAACGGCCTGCCGTATACCTGTGTGATCACCCGGCGCCATTGGTCCTCCCAGCGCTGCAGGCTGAAGGCCTCCTCCGCCACCTGCCGGGCGCGCCGGCCCAGCCGGGCCCGCAGGTCCGGCTCCCGGATCAGCTGCTCCAGGGCTTCCACCAGCGCGGAGGCCCGCGGTGGAAGCAAAAGCCCGTTGTATCCGGACAGAATCAGATTGGTCAGCCCACCGACATCGCTGGCGACCACAGCGCAGCCACTGGCCATGGCCTCCAGGCAGGAAAAAGAGGTGCCTTCGCTGTACAGGCTGGGAAGAACCACAATCTGCGCCCGCCGGTAGACCTCCGGCATGGCTTCCATGCTCGCGGTCACCAGCTCCACCTGCTCCCGCCAGGGCTGATCCGCCAGCCAGCGGCGGAGTTTCTCCGTCTCCGCCGGGTGGTTGTCATCCACCGAAAGCAGAAAGGACACCTGGGGAAAACGGGGCAGCAGGGCTGCCGCAGCCTGCAGAAAGAGCTGAAGCCCGCGCCGTTCGTCCAGCCGGCGGGGGTAAAGAATGACCACCTGGGAGCCGGCGTCCCCGGGGACAAAAGCATCGGTATCCACGAAATTGGGGATCACCCGGATCTTCCCGGCCAAATCGGGCTGCCAGGAACGGACCACGTTGAGGAAATTGTAATCACAGCTCACCACCAGGCGGGCCTGGGCCAGGGCCTGTTCGGCCCATCGGAATGCGGCGCGGATCTGCTCTGCAGGCACGCCGGCCCCGTCCCACCATACGCCATGGCTCATCACCAGCGACCCCGGCTGGTAGCGGGCCGGATGAAAGGCCAGGCTGGCGTAGAGGATGGGCACGTCCGCGCCTCCTTGGTGGAGCTGCTGAAAGCCCGCTTCCAAGGCAATGGCACTCAGCCCGCAGCCGTGCACCGGAAACCCTTCCCACTCTTTCAGCCAATCTGCCGCTGCGTACTGCCAAACCTCCGGCTGCCAGCCCAGGGAGCGCAACAGCCGCAAGAGCTGGCGGGCGAAGCGCTCCAGCCCGCCCGTCACCGGCGCACTACCGTCCCAGGAGAGCAAATTGGGCACGAATACGCGCATCCGGGCCCCGGCTTGGGTCCTTTCCCCTGCCCTCACGGCGTGAACACCTCCTCCAAGACCTGGCTCCAGCGCTGCCGCCAACGCTCCAGGCTAAAGGCCCGGGCCACCTGCCGGGCATTTTCCCCCAACTGCCGCCGCAGGGCAGGCTGTTTCCCTAGCTCCTCGATGGCCTCCACCAGGGCTTGCCCGTCCGGCGGAATGAGGCGGCCGTTGAACCCGTCGATGATCAGATCCGTGAGGCCGCCCACCCAGGTGGCGATCACAGACCTGCCGGCTGCCATCCCCTCCAGGCAGGAAAGGGAGGTCCCCTCGGTGGAGCGGGAGGGGATCAGCACAAGATCCACCGCTCGATAGACCCGGGGCATGGCGTGGGGTGGGAGCCAGTAGTAATAGATATTGCGGTGGCTGCCGGCCCAGCGCAGAAACTCCTTCTCCAACCCCTCGTCGTGGAAGCGGCCCACGAAATGAAACTCGATGTTCTCGTAGCGGGCTGTGAGGACCTCTGCAGCCCGGGCTGCCTCGTTGAGGCCCCGCACCTGCACCATGCGCCGGGGAAAAAGCACCCGCACAGGCCTTCCACCGCCGGGCTGCCCCAAGATGGGCTCCGGTGCCGGCTCGTCTCCTTCCGCCGCCTCCCCCGGAACCTCTGCGGCTGTCTGGCCTGCCCGCCCGGCCTGCGAACCGAAGGCCTGCAGGTCCACGAAGTTGGGGATATAAACCAGCTTGTGGCCCAGGCCGGGCCAGCTGGAGTTCACCCACTGAATGGTGGCCGTGTCCACGGAGACGATGCGCCGGGGTCCGGCCAAGGCCAGCAGCATGCGGCGGCGCCATTCCTCCCGGTCGTTGTCTGTGGCCAGCGTTACGTCAAACCCGGGATAGTCCCAATAAATGCCATGGGAGATGGCCAGGCTACGAGGCAAGGCCTCCGGATAGGCCAGAAACGCCACGAAATAGAGGGCGTAATCCACATTGGCCCGGGCGTGGAAAGCCTGGTTCAGGGCAGGCATGGTCTGATAGGAAAAACTGTTTTCCCGGATGGAGCGGATGGGCACTCCCGGCAAGATCTCCCGCACCCATCCTTCGCCTACCTGCCACCATTCCACTTCATACCCGAGGTCCAAGAGAAGCCGGGTTAGCTCCAGGCCGTAGCGTTCAGCGCCTCCGTAGAGCTGCCGTTCGCCGTCCGGGTGATAATGATTGGTCGTCAAAATCCCGACTTTGCCCCTGCCCGCGCTTCCCATGGGGCTTCCTCCTTTCCGCCGGCCAGCTCAGCAGGCCCTCCGGATCGGGCGGGAGCGGCTGGGGCAGCCAGGCCTCCAACACCGGAGCCTGAATCACGCTTTCCGTGTGCGGCTGAGGGCGGCCGAACGTTTCAATGTCCTTCCGGCGATAGAACAGGTAGCGCCGGAGCCGGTCTTCGAGCCGTACCCAGCCCAGGTGCCGGATGCGGATGTCCGAGTGATACACCGACCGTCCGCTCCGTAGCTCCTCCGGCAACCGGGGGCAATGGATGGGCACCGCCGGCCAGCTGTACGAAGCGCTCGGGTCCACCCGGGCCAGAAGGGGCAGAAACCGGGGCCACGGATTCCACAGGCCGTCCACCCGGTAATGGTCCAGGTCATCCCACAGGTCGAAAAGGCGGAAGGCGATGACGTCGTAGTCCCTCTGCCGGAGCAAAATCCCAATCTGCCGGGAAATGCGGCTTTCGTAGATCTCATCCGCGTCCGCAGCCAACACCCACTGTGGGCGAAACTCCAAAGCCGCCTGCCACAGCCTCTGCCGCAGCAGAGACTCATTCGTCTCAAACAGGGAGGAGCTGCTTCGGAGCACGCGCCAGACTGCTGGGTGCTGCCGGCAGATTTCGCCGCTGCCATCGCTGGAGGCATCATCCCAGACCACGATGCCATCCACCCATCCGGCCAGGTGGTCCAAAACCGGCCGCAGATAGCGCCCCGCCTCGTTCCCCACGGCCAGGGCAGCCAAGAGCCGTGGCCGTGGCGATGAAGCCGCTGAATCCTCGATCTGCAACATCCGCACGATCCCTCCGGATCCTCGATCTCACAGCCCAACCGGGCCTTTGTCTCAGGGCAAGGGGCCGGAACGGCGTCCCACTCTGGGAGCGGCGGCTCGGCGGTCCGCCGTTCCGGCCCCGGTCGCCGGTTCCCCTGCTTCGCTCACATCAAGCCTGCTCCGCCACAAAGAGGAAGTCGAAGCTGAGCTGCATCCCTTGCACCACATTGCCGGTGCCGCTGGGCAGGCTCACCGTAAAGGTCACGTTTTGGCTGGTGGGGCTGGGCAGAAAGATCCCCGGGCTGGGGAGAGAGCGCAGCCCGTCCAGAGGCCCGGTATAGAAAGCCGGGCTGGATTCCACCGCCGCCGAGACCTGGGCTTTGTTGGCAAGCACGGCCGCCTGATAGGCTGTGGTGGGGGATACGGGCGACCAGTCGGCGGACACGAAGTAGTAGGCGTCGACGGTGCCGGTGTTGGCCACGTTCACGGTTCCACTGGCGCTGGCTCCCGGCAGGCTGTTGGCCAGATTGACCACCGCCGTGGTCGGGGAGACGGCCAGGGAGACCGTGGCATCCTGCAGCAGATTCCCACTGCTGGTCGGGCTGGCGTAGAACGTGAAGGTTCCCATGGATTCACCTCCATCCCTGGGCAGTTCGCTGTATGTCTACGCACGGCGCCGGGGCTTGGCAATGGCCAAGGGTTCTTCGTTTGGTGGCTCGGGGTTCTTGAGCCTGCCCTGGCCGTCCCCGGGTGGGCAGGCCCGGGTGCCCGGGAAGGGAGGCTTTTGCCACGAACCGCCCCCGGTGGCCCCTGCGGCCGTGTAAAGGACCGCAACAAAGGAAAACGTTTTGTTAATTTTGCCCGGAGGCAGAAGGGAATGAGGGGCGAGCCGCGTAGCAAGACTAAGGACTGATGGCATCCTTTACGGGTACGGAAGCCACGGGCGACAGGGGTGCAACGGCCAGACTGGGAGGCGGAGGAATGTCTGGACAAGGAATGGCATGGCAACAGGTCTGGGTGGAGCTGGGCGCTGCGGGAGAGCCTGGCACCGCCTGCGGCCGAGCGGACCTGCATGTGCATACCTCGGCGAGTTTTGACTGTCCCGCCCGGCCGGCGGACATCATTTGGAACGCAGTGCAGAAAGGCCTGACGGCCGTGGCAGTTACGGATCACGATACCGTGGCGGGATGGGGCCCCATGGAGGAAGCGGCCCGGAAGGCCGAAGACCTAGGCCTTGCGCACCTGGAGATCATTCGGGGCGAGGAAGTCTCCACCCGCGACGGCCACCTGCTGGCTTTGTTCATCGAGGAGTGGATCGCCCCGCACCGGCCCCTGCTGGATACCGTGAGGGAGGTTCACGCCCAGGGCGGAGTGGCGGTGGTGGCCCACCCCCTTTCACCCCTGGTGTCCTCTGTACGCCGCCGCCTTTTGGATGAGCTGGCTGGAGACATCGACGGCCTGGAGGTCCTCAACCCCAGCTGGGGCGGGTACGCCGCCCGCCGCACCGCCTGGCAGTTGAACCGGCTCTACTGGCATCTGGCCGCCACCGGAGGCAGCGACGCGCACCTGGCCCGCTACGTGGGTCAGGCCGTGACGGTTTACCCTGGCGCCACAGCCCTGGACCTCAAGGCCGCCCTGTTGGAAGCGGCTACGGAGGCGGCAGGAGCCCCTCACCCCTGGTACGCGGAACTGGTGACCATCGGCTCCGCTTTCTCCCAGAAATCCGCCCAGCGCCTGTCTGCGATCCTGCGGGCACAGGGGCGCCGGGCGGCCCGCCGAAGCCGGCGCGCCTGGCACCGGATGGTTGGCGGGGCGGCGGCCTGGCGGCTGCGCCAGGGCCAGCGGCCGGCCGCAGCGGCTCCGGATTCGGACTCGCAGTTCATCCTGCCGGGAAGGCCACACCGTCCGGCGGAATGGGAAAGCCGGACAGGAGGAGTCTCCTGATCATCCCTGGCCACGGCCCGCTCACCCTGCCCGATTGCGGATGCGGGGCCGGAGAGCCTCTAGCGCCCACTGCAGGGCCAACCCCCACGAGCACACCACTTCCCCATAGAGAAGCAGGGTTCCCAGCTGGCGCAACCAGCCCATCCCCCAATCCCAACCGGCCAAAAGCATCCAGAATCCGCTGAACACGAAGACGAATTGCAGCCGGGAAAGGAACGTGGGCGGGAAGATGTAGAAGCGCAGGCCCCGGTGTTCGAACACCAAAGGCCAGTCGCCTGCTGTGGAGTCTTCGGGGCGCTGGCCGAACCAGTGCGGTTCCCAGCGAACCAAAAGCATGATCAGTTCCGGCAACACCATCAGCGCCACCAATTGCCGGCTCAGAAGGCCGCGGCTTAAGGCCAGAACCCCCATCCACACCCCGATCACCACGTCACTCATTTGGTCCAGCTGGGCACCCCGTTGACTGACCAGCCCCCGGCGCCGCGCCAGGGGTCCGTCCAGCGTATCCGTAAGCCACGCCACAGCCAGCACCACCAGCTGGGCCAGGAGGGTTGCCCCAGCCAGGTTCATGGCCACAGCCAACAGGAGCAAAACCAGGCGCAGCCAGCTAAAATGATTCGGGACCACCCACGCCGGCAACGCGTCCACCAAGGGTCCCAGCAACCGGTCCCGGTTCTCCTGCTCGCGCTGGGTCCAGCGCGTCAGATATGGGTTCACCGCCACCCCTCCTGATGCCGCCGCTTAGGCTGCTTCGCCTCCAAGTTGCTCCGCCTCAATGTTGGGATACTTCGCCACATTGGCGATTTTACCTACGTTCCCCGCCTCCCTGTCCGAGGAACTCCGAAACGCGAACGGCACAAGGAATCTCTCTGACAAGCAGGGAATTCCATGGGCAATGGGAGGTTCTCGAGCATGGCAGGACTTTTCGATCCATTGACCCTGCGTTCTCTGACCCTGAAAAACCGCATTGTGCTATCCCCCATGTGCCAATACCAAGCGGGTGACGATGGACAGGCCAACAGCTTTCACCTGGTCCACTACGGAGCCCGGGCCCTGGGGCAGGCGGGGCTGCTGTTGATGGAAGCCACCGCCGTGGAGAAGCGTGGGCGGATCAGCGCCCATGATCTGGGCCTGTGGGAGGACAGCCAGGTGGAGCCTCTTCGCCGCGTGGTGGAATTCGTGCACCAGCAGGGGGCGGCCATCGGCGTTCAACTGGCCCACGCCGGCCGCAAGGCGGAATGTGGCATGACCCCCGTAGCGCCTTCGGCCATCCCGTTCAGCCCCGATTCTCCCACACCCCAGGCGCTGGCAGCCGAGGAGATACCACAGATCGTGGCGGCCTTCCAAGCAGCTGCCCGGCGGGCGGTGGCGGCCGGATGTGACACGGTGGAGATCCATGCCGCCCACGGATACCTGCTGCACCAGTTCTTGTCGCCCCTCAGCAACCACAGGGCCGATGCCTACGGAGGCAGCCTGGCGAACCGTTGCCGGCTGCATCTGGAGGTGGTGGACGCCATCCGCCGTGCCATTCCAGACACCATGCCGCTTTTCATGCGCGTCTCCGCCAGCGAATACTCCCCGGCCGGATATTCTCTGGAAGAGGTCATCGAATTGGCGCGGCTGGCCCAGCAGCACGGCGTGGATGTGGTGGACGTCAGTTCCGGCGGCAATCTGCCCACCGGCCCCCGGTCCTGGCCCGGCTACCAGGTGCCCTTCGCCGCCGCTATCCGGGAACAGGCCCGGGTGAAAGTCATGGCCGTGGGGAGGCTGGAGGCGCCGGATCTGGCAGAAGCGGTCCTGCAGAGCGGAAAAGCCGATCTGGTCGCCATCGGCCGCGGGTTCCTGCGGGGCCCCCACTGGGCGCTGACGGCCGCCTTACAGCTGGGCACGGTGCCGCCGGTGCCAGAGCCATACCGGCGGGGTTATCCGGTCCACCCGGCCTGACGGGGCCGGCAGGATGGCCCGGCGCCCCCGCCACGCCTAGAGCTGCGGGGGCGCCGCCTCCCATGCCACGTCCCGCTCCCTACGGACGCCAGGTGCCATCCTTTCGTGGCGCCACCACCGTGCGGAACACCGTGCGGAAAGTGTCGCTGCGCAGCCCCACCCGCATGGATTCCAGGGCCACCACGTCCGGCACCTGGATGTTGCCCAGATTGACGTTGGGCCCCAGGCGCAGGATCAGCTCCCGCTGCTGGCGCACCTGCGGGGCTTCCCACAGCAACCGCTCCGGCCTGGATACGCCCTGTACGATGGCCTCCAGCATGGCTTCCTTCAGCCGCCCTTCCTGGTCGTAGATCCCGATGCCCACGCCGGAGTCGCGGGCTTCGATGATCACATGCCCTACGCCGCTGGCCAAATCCTCCTCGATCTGTTCGACCATTTCCTCCGCAGTCATGGGCCGCACCGGATCCTTCTTTCCCACCTCCGCCAGCACGTGGAACCCCGCGTCCAGGGCCTGCCGGATGATCCGGCGGCGCTCTTCCGGGGCCAGATCGATGGTCCCGTCGGACACCTCCAGCACGCGAAAGCCCATGGCCCAGCTGCGGGCCAGAAAGGCGTCCAGGCGATCCTGGAAACAGGCCACTTCAAGCAGGGTTCCGCCGGGATAGACTTCCACCCCGAAGTCCCGGGCCAGATCCACTTTCTCCGCCACCCGGGCCCCTTCGTAAAGGGCGGAAGTGCCGAAGCCCAGCTTGATGAAGTCGATGTACTCCCCGCCCATCTCCAAGAGATCCACGAACTGCCGCATGCCGATCCCCTTGTCGATGACCATGGTCAGCCCCGAGTCCCGCGGCTTTTGCCGCCGGCCTCCCACCGGGTGGGACACCACCTGGCGCCAAGCCTGAACCGCCTCTGCCCGCGGATGACCAGCCAGTGCACCCTCTTCCATCGAACTTTCCTCCCCTGCACCTTTATCCCAGGAGAACGTTCCGGCGAAAACCGCTTTCAGGATATGTCGGCCCCCCTGGACGTGCCACGCGGCAGAAACCGCCTGTGGGTGACCTTCCGCCTGGGCAGGCCATAGTCTGATGGCATCCGGGTGGACAGAAAGGGGATCCGCCGATGAAGCCGATCGGGCTGGTACTGGCCGCCCTGGCTGCCAACGCGGACATCCTGGTGGTGGGGCTCACCTACGGGCTGCGGGGAATTCGCGTGGGGTGGCTGTCCAATGCTTGGATCGCCCTTCTGGCGGGCCTGGCCATGTTGGCCAGCCTCCTGGCAGGGGCCACCTTGCGGGCCCTGGTTCCGCCGTCCTGGGCCGGCGCCGCAGGCGGGGCCATCCTGGCCCTACTGGGGCTGCAAACCCTTTGGTCCGCGTATCCCGGCCGTTCCGGCCCGGACAGGGATGCCGGCAGCTCCGCCCCCGGGTGGAAGAAGGTCTTGGCGCTGTTGGCCGCCCCGGAGCAGGCCGATCGCGACCAGTCCCGCGCCATCGACGCCCGGGAGGCCACCCTTCTGGGAGTGGCCCTTTCCCTCAACAATCTGGCCGTGGGGTTCGGGGCGGGGCTGGCGCACTTCTCGTGGTGGGCTACCCCCCTGGCCACGGCAGCTCTGAGTTTCGCCGCCTTTCTGGCAGGCCATGCAGCAGGCCGGCGCTACGGGCGGCTCCTGCCCGCAAACGGGGCGGCGGCAGCTGCCGGCCTGCTGCTCATGCTGCTGGGGGTGGCCCAGATGGTGCACCGGTAAAAGCCATGTCATCCCTTTCCGCGCAGGTCGCGGGCGGCGGCCTCAGGCGAGAAGACGTTGATAAACAGGCCCGTCCCCATTTCGAAGCCCGCAGCCACCCCCAGCCGGGGCACGATCTCCAGGTGCCAATGGTAATGAAAGGCATGGGTTGCGGCTGGCCGCGGAGCCGTGTGAACCATGATGTTGTAGGGCGGATGGCCCAGGACGCGGTTCATGCGGCCCACCACCTGTTGCAGCAGGCGGGCCAGCTCCAGCAGGGGGCTGAGCCCTGGCCCTGGCCCGTCCCCGCCGCCGGGAACGGGCGTTCCAGCATCCGCAGGCCCGGCGCCCGGACCGGGAACCAGCTCCGCCACATCGGCACTGTGCCGGCGTGGGAGGATCCAGGTCTCATACGGAAACCGCGCTGCATAAGGCACGAAGGCCACAAAGTCCTGGTTCTCCGCCACCTGCCGCACACCCCGCCGCTCCCGGCGCAGAAGATGACAGAAGACGCACTCCCCTGTCTCCTCCGCGAAGCGCCGCGCCCCCCGCAGCTCCTGGTCCACGGCCGGCGGCACCATGGGCAGCGCCACCAGCTGCCAATGGGGATGGGCCAACGAAGCCCCCGCCCCGTTGCCGTCGTTCTTGAAAAGCTGTACATATTGGATGCCGTTTTCATCCAGAAGGGCGTTCAACCGCTGGACAGCCACTTGCAACACGACGGCCAGATGCTCCGGTGGCCAGTCCTCCAGCCGCCGGCCGTGATCCGGCCCCTCGATCAGGACTTCGTGGTACCCGTATCCGGGCAAAGGTGCTTCCATGCCTGCGTCCTTCGCGTCCATGGCCGCCGTCTCCTCCGGCGTCAGGGCGGAAAACTTGTTGGGCACCACCCGGATGGACCATCCCGGTCCGTTGGCCTGCCCTCCCGGCGGACGCAGGGCGAAGATCTCCGGCGGGGTCATCTGCTCATTGCCCGGGCAAAAAGGGCAGGAGGACACAACCGCAGCGGGCGGCGGATCCGGGGGGGAGGCCGGCAGAGGCTTCCCCCCGGCGTCCCGGGGGCACTGGAAATCGTGAGGCCGCCTGGCCCTTTCGGGGGTGACGATCACCCATCCGCCTGTCACCCGATCCCGCCGCCACTGTGGCATAGGTATGGATATCCTCCTTACTCTCTTGATTGCCAGGCCCGCCGCGTGGGGGGCGGCAAGGCCGGTGCCTGCCGCCTCCCGGCCCGCAGCACGGGGCGAGGCACAGCGCTCCTCTCAAAGTTTCTCGGAGACGGCCTTTCCCTGCAGGAAAAGGAGCAGATGGTCCGGGCTGCCGGTTTTGGAGTCTGTGCCGGACAGGTTGAACCCTCCGAAAGGATGGACTCCCACCACTGCCCCGGTGCATTTGCGGTTGAAATAGAGATTCCCGACATGGAATTCCTGGGCCGCCTGGATCAGACGGTCCCGCCGCCTGCTGAAAACGGAGCCCGTGAGGCCGTATACCGTGTCATTGGCCATTTGTAAAGCGGCAGTGAAATCCGGCGCCCGCAAAAACGCCAGCACAGGCCCAAAGATTTCCTCCTGGGCGATGCGGGCCTTGGGATCCACATCCGCAAAGATCGTAGGCTGCAGGTAGTACCCCGGGTGGCCCGGCACCTGCGCCTTGCCGCCGCCCAGCACCAGCCGCCCCTCCTGCCGCCCCAGATCCATATAGCCCAGGATCTTCCGCTCCGCCGCCGCGTCACTCACCGGCCCCACCTGGGTGGCGGGGTCCCAGGGAACCCCGATGCGCAAAGCCGCCGCCCGCTCCGCCACCCGGTCCAGGAGCTCGTCATAAACGTCGTCCACGGCGATGACCCGGGAGCACGCCGAGCATTTCTGCCCCTGGAATCCGTAGGCCGAGGTCACGATGGCGGAAGCCGCCTCCTCCAGGTCCGCGGTCTCGTCCACGATGATGGCGTCCTTGCCGCCCATCTCCAGCACCACCCGCTTCAACCACTTCTGCCCGGGCTGGTGCCGGGCGGCCAGCTCATGGATACGCAGGCCCACCTCCATGGAACCGGTAAAGCTCACAAAGCGCACCCGAGGATGGGACACCAGATAGTCTCCCACCACATCCCCGGGTCCCGGCACAAAGTTCACCACGCCCTCGGGCAGCCCCGCCTCCTGCAGAATCTCCATGAACTTGGCCCCAATGACGGGTGTGGCGCTGGCTGGCTTCAAAACCACGGTGTTCCCGCTGACCACTGCGGCGCTGGTCATGCCGGTCAATATGGCCAGGGGGAAGTTCCAGGGGGGAAGGATGGCGCCAGGGCCCAACGGGATGTAGAAGTACTCATTTTTCTCGCCCGGCAGGGGCGTCACGGGAACGGGTCCGCTGAGCCGGATCATCTCGCGGGCGTAATATTCCAGAAAGTCGATGGCTTCCGCCACGTCCGCGTCGGCTTCGGCCCAGGTCTTGCCTGCCTCCACCATCTCCCAGGCATTCAGCTCATGGCGCCGCCTGCGCATGATGGCCGCCGCTTTCACCAGAACCGCCGCCCGGTCGGGGCCGGGAACCCGGCTCCAGGAGGTAAAAGCGGCTTCTGCCGTTCGCAGGGCGCGTTCGGCTTCTTCCTGCCCGGCGCGGGAGACGCGGCCCACCACCTGGCCGGTGTCGCCCGGATTAAGGGAGGCGAAGGTCTCCCGGGTGCTCACGGCCTCCCCACCGATGATGAGGGGAAAATCCCCGCCCAGCCGGGAGAAGACCGCCTGGATGGCCTTTTCCTGCGCTTCGCGCTGGGCCGGCGAAGAGAAATCCAGCAAAGGTTCGGGACGGTAATCTGGAAGCATGGAAGGCACCTCCTCCTGTACGGGCCCCGGTGGCACGCGGGGCCCGGTCGCCATGGGTGAAGCATCGAACTGGGAGTCCATCCCCAAAGTTCTGCGCAAACCCGCGGGTTCCTTTCGTTCCCAAGGGGGGTCTGGTATACTAGCGGCGGAGGTGTTTCGGCATGGAGCTGCTCACCGTGGCCATCGAAAAGCCGGAAGAAATCAATTTCATTCTGGGTCAGAGCCACTTCATCAAAACCGTGGAAGATCTCCATGAGACCTTGGTGACCGCAGTGCCGGGAATCAAGTTCGGCATCGGATTCTGCGAATCCTCTGGCCCTGCTTTGGTGCGCTGGTCCGGCACGGACCAGGCCATGATCGATCTGGCCAAGCGCAACGCGCTAAAGCTGGCCGCTGGCCATTCCTTCATCATCTTCCTGGGGCCTGGGTTCTACCCCATCCACGTTCTGAACGCCGTAAAGATGGTCCCGGAGGTATGCCGCATCTACTGCGCCACTGCCAATCCGGTGGAGGTCATCCTGGCTGAGACCGCCCAGGGGCGCGGCATTTTGGGAGTCATCGACGGGGTCAAGAGCAAAGGCATCGAAGGCGAAGCAGACATCGCCTGGCGTAAGGAGTTTCTGCGCAAAATTGGCTACAAGCTGGGGTAAGATTACGGCAAAACGCGGGCGGGGGTGCCGGCCGGGCACCCGGCCAGCTCCATTCTGCAGAGTGCGGGCTTTGCTGCCCGGCGCTGTCCCGCCCGCAGGCACCGCCGGCCGGCTGCCGCTCAACTGGCCCGGACCCCCATCAGCCTGCCGATGAGGTGCGTGGCCAAAGCCGCCAGGGAGCCGATGAAAGCCATCCGCAACGCGCTCCACAAGGCGTTTTTGCCGGTAAACAGGCTCATGGCCCCGCCGATGAGCAACAAAGCGGCCTCCGTCACAGCCAAAGTGGTGTAGAACGCCGGGCGGCCGGACATGAACAAGTAGGGCGCCAGTGGCACCAGGGCCCCGACGGCGAAGCTGCAGAACGAGGCCACAGCGGCTACGGCAGGAGAGGCCAGCCCCGCCGGGTCCAGGCCAAGCTCCTCCCGGGCCAGGGTGTCCAGGCCATGGACCGGGTCCGATACGATCCGGTGGGCCAGGGCGCGGGCGTCTTCCGGCGGCAGCCCCTTTGCCTCGTAGATGCTGGCCAGCTCTGCTTCCTCCTCCTCCGGCATGACCTGCAACTCTTCCCTCTCCAGCGCAATCTGGCGCTCCAGCATCTCCCGCTGGGTCCGCACGGAGATGTATTCCCCGGCGGCCATGGAGAAGCCGCCCGCCAAAAGGCCTGCCACCCCCGCCAGCAGAATGACCTTTGGGTCTGGATCCGCCCCTGCCACGCCGATGATGAGGCTGGCATTGGAAACCAGGCCGTCGTTGGCGCCAAAGACCCCGGCGCGCAGGGCGCCACCTTCCTGGCTGCCCCGGTGCCAGCTTTCCTCGGCTGCCACCGCTCCCCCGGCGCCCGCCGCTCCGGCTGCGCCTTCTGCCCCTTCCGTGCCGGTCATGCCTGCAGCCCCCGCCAAGGCGCCATGGGCAGAAACGCCCGCTCCCGCCCGGGCCGCCAGGGCCTCATCGGCCAGGGTCCCGCTGCGGTACACGGACAACCCGCGCACCTTCATGGCTGCCAGCACCGGCAGCATGCGCCTGGGCCCGACCCGGCCGATGAGCCACGCCACCAGGCGGACCCGGGCACCGGGCCTGAATTCAGGCACTCTGCCGCCGTGGGCTTCGATGCGTTCCGCCCAGATTGCCGCCTGCCTCCGGCAAGCCTCGTGCAGCTGCCGGAAAAGCCGGGCGCGCCTGCCGGTCTCCTTGGCGGCCAAAGCTTCGTAGAGATAGGCGGACGACATTTCCTCGTGCCAGCTGGTCACGGCCACCGGTTGATGCGTACCCATCTCGTCCTTCCTCCTGTTGCCGGCCCCTCACCACTGCTCCCCGCCGCCGGCCCCGCTCCAGGCCCCGCCGCCATACCGCCGTACAGCCGTCAGCGCGCCGGGGTGTCGCATTGACAGTCCTCTGCTGCGTGGCCTACAATAAGGCCGTTAATCGGGCTGCATGTGTGGAGGGCAAAAATCCTGTGCTCCCATGAAGCCGAACCCGGTGGAGCAGAGTCATGAACGTGGAAACGATGACCGCTTTTCCACACCATCCGGGCGCTCTCCATTTTATCACGTTCCTCAGCGATTTCGGATACGAGGCGGAGTCCGTGGCAATCTGCAAAGGCGTGCTGAAGCGGCTGGCGCCGCAAGCGGAGGTGCTGGACGTCTGCCACGGGATTCCCTCTTTCGACGTGCAGGCGGGCGCCTTGGCTTTGGAAAACGCCGTTCCTTATCTCCCCAAGGCTGTGCATCTGGCTGTGGTGGACCCCGGGGTCGGCGGCCCTCGCCGCGCCGTGGCGCTCCAGGTTCAGCGGGGAGACTACCTGGTGGGCCCGGACAACGGCCTGCTGGCTCCGGCCGCTGCAGCCCTGGGCGGCGTGGTCCGGGCCTGCCGGTTGGAAAATCCGGCACTGCAGCTGCAGCCTTTGTCGGCCACCTTCCACGGCCGGGACATTTTCGCTCCTGCCGCCGCCTTTCTGGCATCGGGCGGGAACATGGCGGAACTGGGCGGGGAAGTTTCTCCTGCGGATCTGGCCGGGCCGCTGTGGCCGCCGCCCCAGGCGGGGCCCGGCTGGGTGCGGGGAACCCTCATCGGGTTCGATCAATTCGGCTCCGCCCGCCTCAACATCCGCCCTCAGGAACTACAACGGGCCGGGGTCCTGAAAGGCGCGGCATTTCCCGGGCCGGTGCGCAAAGGCCCCTTGATTCGCATCCGCGGCCCCCTGGACGCTGTGGTGCCGTTCGTGTACACGTACAGCCAGGTGCCGGCGGGCTCCCTTTGCCTCCTGACCGACTCGGACGGGCGGCTGTCCCTGGCGGTAAACCAGGGCAGTGCACGCCGAGCTTTCGGCCTGGCCCGCGGGCGCTCCATCATTCTGGAAGCTGTTCAGGAACAGCCTTCCGGCTCGGGAGGTCCCCATGACCGAAGCTGAAACGGAGGAGTCCACCGGCACCCGGCCGCCCCCGCAGACGGTGCAGCGGATTTGGCGGGGTTTCCTGATCTTCGACCTGGACGGGACGCTATTTCACACGGAAAGCGTATCTTTTCCGGCCATGGAGCGCACGTTTGCCCGCCTGCGGGCTCAAGGCCTGACGACCCTGCCCACCCCCAGCCATGCGGAGCAGACGGACTGCTATGGCCTGACCATGGAGCAGATTTGGCAGCGCCTTCTGCCGGGGCATCCCCGCGAAATCCTCCTGCTGGCCGACCGCTACCTGGCTCAGGAGGAGGTACGGTTGTTGAGGGAAGGCTGGGGCCGGCTCTACCCGGAGGTGGCGGAAACCGTCGCACAACTCTCCCAGGGCGGCTATGCCCTGGCTGTGGCCAGCAACGGGGGAGATGCGTACGTCCAGGCCGTCATCGATACCTGCGGTTTGCGGCCCTATTTCCAGCTGGTGGCCTCCGCCGGCGCTCTGGGCACCCACGACAAGGCGGATCTGGTCGCCAAAGCCGCAAGGGTCCTGGAGCAGGCCACGGCCCGGTCCTCTCCGGTTTGCGCGTTCATGGTAGGCGATCGGGCGTCCGACGTGGCCGCCGGTCGAAAAAATGGGCTGGCCACGGTGGGATGCCTCTACGGATACGGCAGGCCCGGCGAGCTGGCAGATTGCGACCACACCATCCGCCGCTTTTCCGAACTCCTGACCCTGGCTTTTCCCGGGATTTCCCCGCCGCTCGGCGGAAGCCGCCGCAAGGGCTCCGGCGGTCCTTGACAGAGGGCCGGCCGGCCGGGATAATGGTGCTGCTGGCACCGGGGCAAACCCGGCCAAATGTAGGACAAAACCAAAGCCCCAAGGAGGCAAAGGACCGTTGATCACCATTACACCAAAAGCAGAGGAAGAGCTGAAAAAGCTCCTGGCCGAGCCCGGCCAAGCCCATTCGGCCGTGCGCATCTACGTCAAAGGGGTTGGCTGAGGGGGCCCCAGCTTTGGGCTGACTCTGGAAGAGTCGGTAAGGGATATCGATACCGTCACGGAGTACCACGGGATCAAGGTCGTCGTGGACCCCATGAGCGCCCGCTTTCTGCAGGACGCGGTTGTAGACTACACCAAAACCTGGCTTGGCGAAGGCTTCAGCATCCGGGGGCCCATGACCTCTTCCTGTTGAGATGACCTCCCTGCGCTGAGCGGCGCGGAAGACAGGGCCGGAAGGAGCCGTCTGCATTGACAGGGTTACTGGCGGGCATCGGATCCGTCGTGAGCGCGGTGGGCCAATGGGCCGTGGACGTCATTGCAGGTTGGGGATACGGGGGGATCGCCGCGCTCATGGCGCTGGAGAGCGCCTGTATCCCCATTCCCAGCGAGGTGATCCTGCCATTTGGCGGCTTCCTGGCCAGCCGGGGGGACATCACATTCTGGGGAGCGGCTGTTGCCGGCATCGTCGGCGGCCTCATCGGATCGTTGGCCGCCTATTTCGTGGGACGCTACGGCGGGGTCCCTGTTCTTCTACGCTATGGCCGCTACGTCCACATCACCGACAAGCACGTTCAACAGGCCACCCACTGGTTTCAGCGTTACGGCGAGTCCACCGTGTTTTTCAGCCGGGTCCTCCCGATTATCCGGACCTTCATCTCCCTCCCGGCAGGAGTAGGCCGGATGCACTTGGGGAAATTCGTCCTGTACACCGTCCTGGGGTCCATTCCCTGGACCATTGCGCTCACGTGGGCGGGTTGGGCCCTGCGGGAAAACTGGGAAACCCTGGGCAACCTCTTTCATCGCCTGGACGTGGGGGTGGGCAGCGCCATCCTCATCGCCCTGGCCTGGGCCATCCTCCGCTCGCGGCGGGCACGTAAGACCTCCGCCTAGCAGGGGCCGTTTTCCAAGGGGGGCGTGCTCACAGAGATGGACGAGCCTGGCCTGCAAGAGCTGTTTCGCCGCCTGAACGAGAACCTGTTCCAAGGGCGGCTGCGGGCGGACGTCCACTGGTCCAGCCGGCTGCGGCGTTCGGCAGGCAATTGCTGTCCGGCCCGCCATCTGATCCGTCTCTCCCGCCGCTACCACGAGGCTTACCCGGACCAGCTTCCGCTCACCTTGCTACACGAGATGATCCATCTGCTTCATCCCGGCCACGGGCCGGCATTCCGGCGCGAAGCGCTGCGGGTCATGGGCGCCGTGGGGGTCACGGACTACCGGCAATTCCGCTACGCCCGGCCGCTTCCCGCTGGAGCTGGAGGCGGGCCGGAACGCCGGGGCGCGGCGCCGCTGCGCAGGCGCGAGTATGTCTACGCCTGTCCCGGCTGCGGCCGCCTGTTTCACGCCCGGGGACGATGGCGGCGCCGCCGTTCCTGCGGAATATGCCATCCGGGGGGATTCGATGCCCGCTTTGAACTGCGCCGGGTGAGCGGACCGGCAGGAGTACCCGTCCAGGGCCCGCTTCCGGGTCTTCCACCCGCAGCGGCAAGGCCCGTGACGGACGGGGGCAAGGGCCGGCAGGCGCCGCCGCAAAGGAGGCAGCAAAGGTAACATGAACCCAGCACTCCCCCGCGAGGCCTTAGTGACGGTTCCGGAAGAAATCCGGAAACTGCCGCAGTTTATGCCCACGGGCAACGAATTCGTGGCCCTGCCAGAGGTCACCGGGGACGGCCGCATCCTGAGCCTGAACGTGCTGCATTGGCAGTCCCGCGGCCTGCTGGAGCTGCGGGGCCCGCAGGCACAGCCTTTTCTGCGCCCCCTCCTGGTCTGGGGCGGCGCCGAGGCGGACCTGGGCGAGAGCTCCCGCCAGGCCACCGTTAAAAGCCGCCGGATCCTCGACTGGTTGCCGGAGTTTACCTGGACCTGCTGGGGAGAAGATCCGGCCGGCGAGGCATCGCAGGCTCCCGGTGCCCAGGCGCCGGGAAAAGAGGCCCCCCGGTCCGGGTCAGCCCCGCTCTGGCAGCTCACGGCGCGATTGGCTGCACCGCCGGGAGAGAAGGGATTCTGCTACGTTCTCCATTTGACCGCCCGTCGTCCGGCCGCTGTGCAACTGGGGGTGCAGATATCCTGGGGCTACACGGGGTTGCGGATCTTCACGGGCCGGCCCTTGCAGGTTTCCCGTACCTGCCGGCCGGACGCCTGGACCCGCAGCGTGGTGGCGGAAGCCCTGGCCCCGTTGCCGCTTTGCGCCTGGGCCGTCAACGCCTCCGCGGACCCCGATCTGGCAGACGTTCACCCCGCAGGGGAGTGCGTGCGCCTGGCCAAATCGTTCCGCTTGGCGGCGGGCGGCGAAGCCACCCTCGCCTTTTACCTGGCCGTCAACGCCGAGGCGGATGGTGCGCGCACCACCAGCATGCACCTGCGCCGCCGGGGCTGGGATGACCTCTGGGCGGAAACCACGTCCTGGCTGGAGAAGCGCCGGGTGCGCCTGGCGCCGGACAGCGCAGGGCGCTCTTCATCCCCTGGCACGGCCCAAGCCGCTGGCTCCCCTTCCCTGCCGCCGGGCCGGCGGGGCCGGGCAGGCCGGACGCCGGGCGTGGAGGTAAGCCCGCAGCTCCTGGCGAAGGCGGAGTCTGCCATCAATCGCAATCTGCTTTTCAGCCTGTTCTTTTCCGCCGGCCGTTGCCTCGATCAAGACCGCTGGGTGTCTCTGACCTCCCGCAGCCCGCAGTACTACGTGAGCGGCGCGTTCTGGTCCCGCGACGCCCTGCTCTGGAGCTTCCCCGCCCTGCTGCTGGCCGATCCGGGCCTGGCCCGTTCCGTCCTGCTTTATGCCCTCCAATGCCCCAGCCGGCATCCGGGCCAACACGCGCAATACGTAGACGGCGGCGTATTGTACCCCGGGTTTGAGCTGGACGAGCTGGCCGCCTATTTGGTGGCGCTGGGGCGGTATCTGGCCGCCACCGGCGACTGGGGCTTCCTGGCCGAACCAGCGGTGGCGCCCTCTCTGGCCGGTATTCTGGCCTGTGCCGAGTCCTGGCGCAGGGAAGCCGGCGATGGCCAGGGAGCGCTCTATGCCACTTTCTTGGATCCCTCCGACGATCCCGTGGACCAGCCGTTCCTGACCTACAGCAACGCTCTCCTCTGCTGCGGCTGGCGCAGCCTGGCCTGGGCCCTGGAAAACGCCGGCCGGGCAGGCCAAGGGCGCTGGACGTGCTGCGCGGGCGAAGAGCGCCGCGCCGGTACGGCAGACCCCGCAGGAGGTGAAACCCTAGGCAGCGAGACCCCCGGCAATCAGACTCAGGACTACACCCTTCCCCCGCCTGCGGCCCTGCGCCGGAAGGCGGATCAGCTGGCAGCCAGCATCCGGCGCTACTGCATCACCGACGGCCCCTTCGGCCCCATGTTCGCCTGGAGCACAGACCTGCAAGGGCACCACCGGCTGTACGACAATCCGCCCGGCAGCCTCGAACTTTTGGGCCATTACGGCTTTTGCCCGCCGGAGGACCCGGTCTTTTTGAACACCCGGCGCTGGATCCATTCCCGGCACAACCCGTACTTCTTTCCGGGAAGCTTTGCGGGCTGCGGCTCTGCCCACGCCCCGCATCCCTGGCCCCTGGCGGCAGCCAATTGCCTGCTGGCTGCGGCCGCCGGCGCCGCGCCGGAAAACGACGAAGCCGTCACCCAGGCCCTGCATCTGCTGTTGAACGCGTCCATGGACAACGGTCTGGCGTGTGAAAGCGTGGACCCCGCCAGCGGCCAAGCGAAGACCGGCGCCGCCTTCGCCACCGCCGCAGGGTTCATGGCCTATGCCCTGTGCTCATTTTTTCGGGACTTTCTCCCAGTCGGCCAAAAAGCGCTCGATGCCCCGCTCCGTTAGAGGATTGTTGAACATGCTCTTTAGCACATTGTAAGGCACCGTGGCAATGTGGGCTCCGGCCAGCGCCGCCCGCGTCACGTGCACCGGGTGGCGGATGCTGGCGGCGATGATCTGGGTCTCGATGCCATGCATGCTGAAGATCTTCGCGGTGGTGGAAACCACTTCCATGCCGTCGTAGCCGATGTCATCCAGCCGGCCGATGAAGGGGCTCACGAAGGTGGCGCCGGCCCGGGCGGCCATGAGCGCCTGGTTGGGCGTGAACACCAGGGTCACATTGGTTTTGATGCCGTCGGCGCTGAGCTGCCGTACGGCTTTCAGCCCCTCCGGGGTCATGGGGATCTTGATGGTGATATTCGGCGACCAAGTGGCGATGGACCGTGCCTCCCGGATCATCCCTTCGGCGTCCAGGCTCACCACCTCGGCGCTGATGGGGCCATCCACCAACTGCACGATCTCCCGGATGATCTCCCGGAAGTCGCGCCCTTCTTTGGCGATCAAACTCGGGTTCGTGGTCACGCCACTCAGAATTCCCCAGCTGGCGGCCTCGCGGATCTCCTCCACATTGGCCGTATCAATGAAAAACCGCATGAGACGGCTCTCCTCCTCTCTGCGAACTGCCGGCCCGCCTTCCCAGAAACCCCTCTCGCTGCTCACTTTACCAGTTTTGACCTGCTGCGGTCAAGGTTGGATGCCCGCCGGGTACGCGGCAATCCCTTGTCCCCCGCCGGTGCGGCCCCGGCTTTCTGCCGGCACGGCTTGGGCGCCATTCCCGCCGCCGGGGCTAGATAAGCTTGGTGCTGATCCGGGCAATCAGGTCGCCCACCCGGTCCAGGCGGTCGGCAGCATTGCTGAGATGGCGGTAAAGTTCCCGCTTTTTCAGGATGGAGATCACGTCTTGGCTCTCGAACAGGTCCTTCAGAGCCCGGCGGTAGGTGGTTTCCACGGCGTTCTCGGTTTTGCGGGCCCGGATGGCGCAGTTGCGCGCTTCGCGGGGGGCGGATTTCAAATAGCCAATCGCCTGCCGCACCGTATAGGTACCGGCAATCAAAAGCTCCACCATCTCGTGGAGATGGCCGTCCGCTTCCACTTCCAAAAGCTGCATTTCCTTTACCGTGGCTTTGGCATAGTCCGCCACTTCGTCCAACTCCACGGAGAGATCATGGATGTCCTCCCGGTCCAAAGGCGTGAAAAAGACTTCCCCCAGGTAATCTGAAATGGCATCCACCACTTCATCGGCTTCGTGTTCCGCCTGGGAAACCGCCTGGGCAGCCTCTGGAGTGCGGGCGCGGAACCAGGCCCGCAGCTGGATGAGGGTCTGCTCCACCTTTTGGGCATGCTCCTGCATGAGGGCAAAAAAGTCCACCTGCGGCGGCAACACGCCGTGCAGCCGGGCCAACCATGCCTGCCAGCGGGAAACGTGGCGGTGATACAGCTTGCGGTGTTCATGAAAGGTGTCTCCGTTGGGCATGGGCTTCGCTTCCGCGCTCATAGCTTACCCGTTCCTCGCCTATCCGTTCCTCCGGTCAGGAAACCCCGGGGTCATGGCCCGCCGGCGCCAGGCAAAGCGAAGCTGCCGCAAGACCAAGCCGAACCAGCCCGACTGCAGGCCGTGCAGCAGATTCCCGGCGCTGGCCCACAGGAAGCCGCCGCTGGGAAGCTCGGCGCGCGGGCCGGCCACGGAGATCCCCGCCTTGCTATACGCTTCGCCCGTTCCGACCAATGGAAATGCGCCGGCGTGGAGCTGGCCACCTCCGAGTCCATGCACCCGTTGGACGAGCATCCGTCCCACGGTGTCCTCACCGTGACCATTGCTAACCACGAGAAGCCTTTTCGGCGTTGCCATCCCGATCATGCCGCAAGCATACCACGTGCCTGTCCAGCATGCAAGCGCCTTCCCGTTCCC
>JADBKO010000027.1 GCA_014896355.1 Bacillota bacterium | reverse complement strand
AGTAATGGGGGGCATCCAGCATCGCTTTATCGACGGTATCTCCGCCAACTACGCATGGGATGGGGTCATGATCGCGATGATCGCCAAGAACGGGATCATTGGGACTGTACTGTATGCCCTGTTCTTTGGTGCACTTCAAAGCGGAAGCCTGTCCCTCGAGTTCATGGCTGGAATTCCGTCGGAGTTCGCCATGGTTCTTGAATCGTTGATTGTGCTATCTGTCATAGCCACGAATGTGGTTCTGCAACGGGCTGCGGTCCGGTGGTCCACGAGACAAGCCGAAAGCCGGCTGCGGTCCATAGGAAGGGAGAGCGAGCGCAGTGCATCTGGCGTTAGCACTGATTAGCGCAGCTTTTGGGGCGGCGACTCCCATTATTCTGGCCAGCCTGGGCGGACTGTTCACCTTCCATGCGAACACTTTCAATATCGCCATGGAAGGAATGATGCTTGTAGGAGCCTTCTTCGCTGTGGTAGGCAGCTATTTTTTCCATAGTTGGCTCGCCGGCTTGTTCTTGGGTGTGGCTGCCGCATTCTTGGTGAGCATTCTATTTGCGGTGTTCTCCGTCACCCTCCGCTGTGACGAGTTCGTTACCGGTATCGCCATCAATATGGTTGCCCTCGGAGGAACGACGTTTCTTTTGCGACTCTTGTTCAATGTGAAGGGGGCCTTTGTCTCGGATCAGATCGTGGCACTGCCCCGAGTCCATTTTGCGTGGTTGAGCGCTATTCCAGTCGTAGGGCCACTGTTTGACGGCCAATCTTTCCTCGTTTACCTGTCGTGGTTGCTTGTAGCCGTTGTGTCGTACTTTCTCTATCATACCCGTTTCGGATTACAGCTGCGTGCCACCGGTGAGCACGCGGAAACCGCAGCCTCAGTAGGGATCAACCCAGCCCGATATAAGATAGGAGCCGCCCTGCTATCTGGTGTCTTGAGTGGACTGGGAGGAGTATACCTCTCGCTAGGATACGTCACTCTTTTCACGGAGAACATGACGAATGGCCGTGGGTTCATCGCTCTTGCAGCTATCATCCTCACCCGGGGATCACCTGCTGGGGTGTTGCTGATCTCGCTCGTTTTCGGTTTCTGCGATGGGCTGGGGCTGGTCTTGCAGAATGCCAGCATTCCGCCCCAGTTCACCCATATGTTGCCGTACCTGGCTACCCTGGTGGCCCTGTACGTCTACAATGCGAACTGGAAACACAAACAAGGGAGGGCTATTGCAGATGCCAATGCCTGAGGGACCGCAAACTCTTGAAAGCGGTGACTCAAAACCGACGCAAGAGGCAGGTTTTCTCCAGGAGGCTGAGGGCGGGGGTAAACGAGAGGTCGCCCGAATGACCCGCTCTGACCCGCCAGCTCGGGCCTGGGAAATGGAATTCGAGCTGCGACAGAGTGCACAGCCGCCGGCCTTGACTGAGACCAGCAAGGAAGAAACCGACGCGAATTGGCGGGAGCAGCTGAACGTTTTTTTCGACCAGAGGGCAGCGCTTAAGATGATATGGTTCACGCGTGTGCCGGGATCATTGGCTCCGGACCGCATGATCGTGGGCGCGGTACAGAGCCTATGGAATCGGGGGTACGATGTCTCCGAAGCGGAGCGCCTGCTTCCAGCTGGCTTTGCCGCCTTGGAGCGCGAAGACTTCATGGATCTGCAGGCGATCACCGCTCAAATCTATGAGGCATTGCGCCGGGCGCCGCGTATCCCAGGGCACCCGTACTGGCGTTACGAGCGTCCGGCCACCTGGGAGCAGATCAAGCGTAGCTGTGCCGCTTATGCAGTTGCCCCCGCGTCCCGTCCGGCGGGGTATGACATATACAGCAATCACTTCCGTGACCGTGTCCATGCGGCTTGGCTGGGGAAGATCATTGGTGGTAGCTTTGGCACTGCCTTGGAAGGATATTCCGGAGATCAACTCTTCAAGGCGTATGGTGATATAAGGGGCTACGTTCGGGCTCCTAGCACTGTCAACGACGACATTACCTACGAGCTGGTATTTCTGGATGGTGTTGAACGATACGGGCGTAATCTGAGCAGCAGCGATCTGGCACGCCTGTGGGTGCGTCTTGTGCCGTTCGGCTGGAGCGCAGAATTAGTGGCTCTGGACAACCTTAAGCATGGGATCATGCCGCCTGAGTCGGGAGCCTTCAACAACCCCTATTCAGAGTGGATTGGCGCGCAGATGCGTGGCGAGGTCATGGGACTGTTGGCCCCCGGAAACCCGGAACGCGCAGCCGAACTTGCCTTCTCCGACGGCATAATCTCCCATGAGGCCAACGGCGTGTATGGAGAAATGTATAACGCGGCTATGGTCAGCTTGGCTTTCGATGAAGCGGACCCCCGGCAGTTGGTGGTAAAGGGCCTAGATTACGTGCCTGCACGTAGCGAATTTGCTGACGTGGTGCGGCGCACCCTTGGGTGGTGTCGCTCCTCCAAACAATGGCAGGAGGCGTGGAAGAAGGCTGAGCATGCCCTGCGCTTTTTCCACTGGATTCACACGTATCCGAATGTGGCCGCTGTGGTGATTGCTTTATGGTTCTGTGAAGGCGATTTTGATAAAGCCATGAACATCTCGGCAATGTGCGGCATGGACGTGGACTGCAACGCCGGCGAAGTTGGGGCAATTTTGGGCGCCGCTCGCGGGACCCAAGGCATCCCTTCGCGGTGGAGCGATCCACTAAATGATACACTGGAGTCTTATGTTGTGGGGTATGAGAGGCTGAAAATCAGCGACCTGTCTGACTGGACTGTTCGTCTAGCACGTGAGATGGCGTAGTCACCGAAACATTGTCTTGCGTCCAACCGTCAAGTACGACTGTGGGCAGAGAAGCAGCCGTTCTCTGCCCACAGTCAGAACCACGTCTTAGCTGTGCGGTCTCCTTTGAAACTTTGAAACGTAAGACCTCCTACCCGACCTCGTCTAAGCCTGCACGCTGGTTCTGGCTGAGGGCAAGCTGTTCCAGCTTCCTCACGACGCCACCTCCCGGCGCTGAATTCCTGTTCGGATGATGCTTTCCAGCGGGCTGGTGCACCGACAATCCGATATCCCGCGCCGGCGCAGAACGCTCTACGTCTGCAATACCCGACCGGCATTTTCAGATTAATTCAGCCCGCCTGCGCCCGTTTTCATGCTTTCGGTGCCAATGCCTAATTCGTCAGCGACCGCAGTGGCGCCGGGATGCGGCCGCCCCGTTCCACGAAGCGGCGCGCCGAAAAAGGGTTCACGGCCATGATGGGGGCACGGCCCAAGAGCCCGCCGAAATCCACGGAATCGCCCACACCCTTTCCGGGGACCGGGATCACGCGCACCGCCGTCGTCTTGTTGTTGACCATGCCGATGGCGGCCTCGTCAGCGATGATGGCGGCGATGGTCTCCGCCGGGGTGTCGCCGGGGATGGCGATCATGTCCAGCCCCACGGAGCAGACGCAGGTCATGGCCTCCAGTTTGTTCAACGTGAGGGCGCCGGCCTCGGCAGCCCGGATCATGCCGCTGTCCTCGCTGACGGGGATGAAGGCCCCGCTGAGCCCGCCCACGTAGGAGGACGCCATCAGGCCGCCCTTTTTGACCGCGTCGTTCATCAGAGCCAGGGCGGCTGTGCTGCCGTGGGCGCCGCAACGCTCCAGGCCCATGGCCTCCAGGATTTCGGCTACGCTGTCGCCCACGGCGGTGGTGGGGGCCAGGGACAGGTCTACGATGCCGAAGGCGACGCCCAGTTGGGCTGCAGCCAGGCGCCCCACCAGCTCGCCCATGCGGGTGATCTTGAAGGCCGTCTTCTTGATGATCTCCGCCACCTCGCCGAGGTCGGCCTCGGGGTGGCGGCGCAGGGCGTTCAGGACCACGCCGGGGCCGCTGACGCCCACGTTGACGGCGCACTCCGGCTCGCCGGTGCCATGGAAAGCGCCGGCCATGAAGGGGTTGTCGTCGGGCGCATTGCAGAAAACCACCAGTTTGGCGCAGGCGATGCCACCCCGATCCGCAGTAAGCTGCGCCGCCTCCTTGATCACCTGCCCCATGTCGCGCACGGCGTCCATGTTGATGCCCGCCCGGGTGGACCCTACGTTCACCGAGGCGCACACGCGCTCGGTGCTGGCCAGGGCCTGAGGAATGGCCCGGATGAGGGCACGTTCGCCGGCAGTGGCGCCCTTTTGCACCAGCGCCGAGAAGCCCCCAAGAAAGTCCACCTGCAGTTCGGCGGCCACCCGGTCCAGGGTCTGGGCCACTTCCGCCAGGGCTTCGGGCTCCAGCGCCCCGGCGATGTCGGCGATGGGGGTGACGCTGATGCGCTTGTTGATGATGGGAATGCCGTACCGCTTCTCGATGCCCTGCGCCACCTCCACCAGGCGCCCGGCGCAGCGCCGGATCTTGTTTGCGATGTTCCGCTTGAGAGCCGCCAGATCCGGATGGGCGCAATCGTGCAGATCGATTCCCAGGGTGACGGTGCGGATGTCCAGGTTTTCGGTTTCCAGCATGTGCAGGGTTTCCAGGATTTCGTTGCGCGAAAAACCGATGAAGCTCATGGCCGGGGCCCGGTCCTTTCTGTGTGCAAGTGCGATCGGTCCAGGGGCGGTGCGGCACGTGCGCGTGCGTCGGAGAAACCGGCGTCCGTGCGGGATTCAGTCGCACGTGTGGGATTCTGTGCCGTCTCAGATTCGGTGCATAAAGTTGAAAACATCTTCATGCTGAATCGTGATCCGCACGCCCAGATCCTCCGCTGCCTGGTCCAGATCGGCCCGCACCTTTTCCAGGTCTCCGCCATCTTCCCCCAGGTCCACCAACATGATCATGGTGAAAAAGCCTTGCAGGATCGTCTGGGAGATATCCAGGATATTGACTCCGTTGTCAGCCAAGGTGCCCGCCACGCGGGCGATGATGCCTACACGATCCTTGCCCACGACGCTGACCACGGCGCGGTTGTTCATGGGAGTCTGCGGCTCCTTCCGGCGGCTTTGCCGATAGTATACAACCTGTCGCATACTCATACAAGGGCGGTCGCAGAAGGAGAAGGAGAACGGCCCGGAGGCACGAATACTGTGGGAAACCTCTCCCCGCCCCAGGGGCGCCGCTGAGCCCCCGGCGGCGCCGGGTCGGTCGTGACTGGGCCATGGCCAGACTGTGGCCAGATTGGTGCCGGATTGGTGCCAGATTGTGCAGATTACAGACCGCCGCGGCCGGCCACCACCACGAAGGAGGCCTCCCTGTGCCCGCATTTCGCCCCCGCGTATCCGTTGCCGCCCGGGAAGGACTGCGTACCGGGTTTTCCATTGCCTTGGGATACTTCCCGGTGGCCGTTGCTTTTGGGTTGGCAGCGCGCCAAGCCGGGCTGAGCGCGGCGGAGGCGGCGCTGTGTTCATTGGTGGTCTATGCCGGCGCCAGCCAGTTCGTTCTGGCGGGCCTGCTGGCCCAAGGGGCGACGTTTGTGGCAGCGGCGGCCACCGCCCTTCTGCTGAACGTCCGCCACGTGTTGTTTGGGGCCTCGCTGGCGCCTCATGCCCGCCGCTGGCCGCGTTGGCAGCAGGCGGTGCTGGCGTTTGGCCTGACCGACGAGGCGTTTGCAGCGGCCAGTTCTGCAGTGCACCGGGGGTTCTTCGGGCGCCGCTTTCTGGGCTGGACCCAGGCTGTGTCCTATGCTTCGTGGGTTTTGGGAACGCTTGTCGGGGCTTACTTCCAGCAAAGCTTACCCGCAGCGGCGCGGGACGCCCTTTCATTCGCGTTGACCGCACTGTTCGTGGCCCTGCTCATTCCGGCCTTGAAGCGCCGCAGCGACTGGGTCGCTGCAGGAGTGGGCGCTGCCGTGGCGGCCGGGGCTTCGTACTTGGGCAGCCTTTCCCTCGGGCTGTTTGCGGCGGGGGTGGTGGGCGCCAGCGCCGGCTGGTGGCTGGGAAGGACGGCCGGGAAGGACGGAGAAGCCGGGGAAAACGCCGGGCGGCGGGATGCTCGCATAACGGGATGCTCGCATGAACGGGAGGTGGCGGCCAAATCCTGACGGTGCATGGCGACATATTGGCGCTTCTGCTGGTAGTGGGGCTGGGAACTTATCTGCTGCGCTGCCTACCCCTGGTGGGACTCACCCGGCGCCGGCTTTCGCCCGGGATCGAAGGCTGGCTGCGCTATGTCGGCCCGGCAGTCCTGGGGGCCCTGATCGCCAGCGGCCTGCTGACGCCCCATCACGGCCTGGGCTTTTCGGCGGCGGGCCTGGGGGCATTGCTGCCTACGGCTGCGGTGGCCCGGCTGACCCGCAACCTGCCTTTCGCCACACTGGTGGGCGTCGTGGCGTACGGGGTGTTGCACGCCTGGCTCGGATAGGCGCAGACGCGCGCCACCTACAGGGGCTCCAGCCGCCGACAGGCCTCGCTTCCTGGACCATCGTACAGCGTATGCGTCTATGAAGACGCACTTTCCAAGCGGAAGCACTTGACGCCGTTCGAGGGTGATATTATAGTATAAATGTACGTATACATATACACATAACAGGGAGTGAGCATCGTGATGCCCAACAAGACCATCTACGTGGCGGAGGAGGATCTGCCACTGCTCGAGCAGGCACAGGCCCTGGCGGGGGGGAACTTGTCTGCGGCGGTCGCGCGGGCCCTTCGCCGCTTCGTGGCGGCGGAGTCCGCGCGCCAGCAAGGCTTTGAGGAGGTTACTGTCGTGGTGGGACCGCCGGGCAGCAGGCGTAAGAAGAGGTTTTTCGGCTACCGCCTGGCCCGTTGGCAGCACCAGCACGCGGACGGCGATATGATCGAAGTGTTCTCTGTCTACCGGACCAAGGGCGGCCGCTACGCCGTGCACCGGCGCATCGAGCCCAACTGGGCGATGTGGGCAGACCCCGAATGGTGGAGCGATCCGGAGCGATGGAACAATCCAAAGCGGTGGCACGCAGGACGATGGGGAGCCTCATGGTCGCTTGGGCAGTGGGGACGCAAAGGCGATGCCACGCTGGAGGTCTTTGACACCCTGGAGGAGCTACAACAGCACGTTCCACCGGAGCTTTTTGAGATCCTCAAGGAGGCAGGACAGGAGCCGCCTTTGGAGGACCTCGACATCTGAGCGGGAGCGGCGCCAGGAAATCCCACATCGAAACATCGAGGCAAGGAGTGTGTATCCGTTTTGCACGAAGAACAAGCTGTGTTGGGGCCACCGGGGCCCCCACCGGGCGCCCCGGACATCGCCGGGTACCACCGGAGTGCCCTCGATGAGAGCCGGTCCGTGGCCGCCTCCGGCCAGGGCCGATCCATGCTGGGCGTTCTGTTTGCTTTCCTGATCCCGCTTCTGCTGAGCAATGCCTTGCAGTCTGCCAGCGGCACGGTGGGCAGCATTTTTCTGGGGCGCTTTATCGGAGTGCGAGCCCTGGCTGCTTTGTCGGCGTTCTTTCCCGTCCTGTTCCTGCTGGTCTCGTTTCTTATCGGCCTGGGCAGCGGCAGCACAGTCCTGATCGGCCAAGCATACGGGGCGGGGCGGTATGACCGGATGAAGGCCGTGGTGGGCACCACGCTGACGGTCACGTTCGCCCTGGGCACTGTGCTGGCTGTCCTCGGCGGGCTGTTCACCGCGCAGGTGCTGCGGTGGATGGGCATCCCGGCTGACATCGAGGGCCTGGCCGTCGGATACGCGCGCATCATGTTCTGGGGCCTGCCCATCATGTTTATCTATACCGTGTATACCACATTTCTGCGCGGCACCGGGGACTCCAAGACTCCTTTTTACTTCCTGGTGGTCAGCACCCTCCTCGGCCTGTTGTTGTATATCCTGTTCATTCCCGGATGGTTCGGCCTGCCCAGGTTGGGGCTACACGGTGCCGCCTACGCCAGCCTTTTGGCGCCTTTCATCACGTTGCTGCTCATGCTGGCCTATCTGCACCGGACCCAGCACCCATTGAGGTTGGACCGGGAGGTCTGGCGGCATCTGGGGGTCGACTGGGCTCTCCTCAAGACGTTGGTCAAGATCGGCATCCCCACGGGCATCCAGATGATCACGGTATCCCTGTCGGAAGTGGCCGTGGTGACTCTGGTGAACGGTTTCGGCTCGGACGCCACGGCAGCGTACGGCGCCTACTACCAGGTGGCCAACTATGTCCAAATGCCCGCTGTGAGCATCGGCATCGCCGCCTCGGTGTTCGGGGCGCAGGCCATCGGGGCAGGCCGCACCGGGCAGCTTCGCGACGTGATGCGCGCTGCGGTGACGCTCAATTACGTGATCGGCGGGGTGCTGGTGGCCTTCTGCTACGGTTTCGCCCGGGAAATCCTGTCGCTGTTTCTGACAAATCCGGTGCCGCTGGATATCGCCTACAGGCTTTTGATGATTACGCTCTGGAGTTACCTGGTGTTTGGCAACGCCCAAGTCCTGAGCGGGATCATGCGGGCCAGCGGGACGGTATTATGGCCCACGGTCCTGTCCATCGTTTCCGTCTGGGGCATCGAAATCCCCGTCGCCTACGTGCTGTCCCGGCACATCGGGGTGGATGGGATTTGGGTGGGCTATTCGGCGGCTTTTGTGGCGGGCCTGGGCCTGCAGTACTTGTACTACCGGCTGTTTTGGCGCAACCGCGAACACCGGGCGCTGATTCCCGGGTAGGCTGCGGCCCAGGGGGGCCGGCCGCGGCAACATGGCCTTCGCCCTGCCGGTTCGGTCCGAGGGGGGAGCCGCCCCGGCAGGACGAAGCGCAGCCTGGTGTGGAACGCTCCACTGCTCAGAACGCTCCACTGCCCCGCCGGCGCCCTCAGAACGAAGCCTGCAGGTAGGCTTCGGGATGGAAGCCGCCCTGTTCGTTCCAGGCCAGATCGCTGCGGGCAGTCACCGGTCCCACCGAGAGGACCAGGCCTCCTCCGTAGCCCGCGTGCAGTTTGAGCTGGCGGACGGTCTCCCCCGGCGCCAGAACCCCCGCGGCGTCGGTGAACAGGGCGCCTTCCAGCCAGGAAAGGATGGGCAGGCCCGAATCGGACAGCCACGGCAAGGGCCGGCGGTATTCCACACTGAGGGCCACCACGCGGTCCCCACGCAGGCTGCCCGGCTCATAGCCCCGCAGGGGCGGGAGGCTCCCCGCGCCCCCCACGCTGAAGGCGTGCCCGGCCAAGGACTGGCCGGCCTGGGAAAAGCCTAGCCAAGGCTGGACGCGTAAGCCTTGCAGCTCCACCGGCAGCGTGAGCAGGGAGGAGTAGAATTCCCCGCCTGCCGGCAAGACTGCACCGGCCAGGCTTTCGAGCCGTACGCCCACGTGCACCGGCCCCACGTCCCAGCCATCGGCCAGTCGCAGATGGAGATAGGCGGCCTCGGAGGGGGCCGTTTCTCCGAGCCGGGCGTCCAGGCGGCCCCGGAAGAACTCCCAGTCGACCTGCTGCTCCAGCCCCTGCTCACGATGCCAAGCGAGGGCCCACCCTTCTTCGCCGTCGCGGCCCAGGACGGCCGTCCCGTCCCAGCGCCGCCAAAGCAGGCTCCAGCGGTCCGAGGGTCCCGGGAAGGCATCCAGCCGCAAACCGGCCCGCCAGGAAATCCGTTGGTGGGGAACGGAGTAGCCGGCGCCGGCCTCCAGAGCCACGGACTGCCTGGTGCCTGTCGCGGCCTGGAGGGAGGCTGCGGCGCCGTAGATGTTGTCTGTCCAGTCCAGCAGCGGGCTGATGCCGAAGGCCGGAGAAGGCACGCCGTGGCCGGGTCCAGCCTCCGGATCACCGGCGGGATCTGAAGTATGGCTGGCCGCGGCTGCAGCCCCGTTCCATGGGGCTGTGGCTGCGAGGAGGCCGAGGGCCGCCGTCAAGATCATAGCCAGAACTCTGGCGCTGCGAATCCCATGCATTCTTTTTTCCCTCCCGGAGTCAGAGATGGAATCCAGGGTCAAAAACATCAAAGATCAAAACCGAGGCGATCAAAAAGAGAAGCGCAGACTGGCGGTCAGCTCCCAGCGTGCCAGGGCGCCGAATTCGCTGCACTGCGTTCCCCAGAAGCGGATCAACTCCACACCCGGCTCCAAATCCCCCTGGCCGGTATAGGCGAGTTTTGCCCGGGAGACTCCGCTGCCGTCGTCCAGGTTGGCCAAATGGCTCAGCTCCCAGGTCCAATCGCCTTGCGCCGCACGGGTTACGGCCAGCGCGGCATAGTCTCGCCGCAAGAGGGTTCTCTCCCCGAGTTGCTCCAGGACTACGCCTGCGCCCCAGGGCTCTTGGCTCAATCGCCAAAACGCAGCCGCCTGTGCGTCATCGTACCCATCTGCCTGGTGGAACGTTTCCAGGATGGTGAGAATCCCACCGGGGGCGAGGAACTCGACTCCCACCAATGCGCGGGGATAGACCCGCGTATCGTCCTTGCGATCCGCCGCGAGCCCCGTCTGGCCGGGGAAGACGGCGCCGCCCGGAGTGGGGTAGAGGCGGTCCGAGCCGCGCTGCAGGCCCAGCTCTGCGTGCAGTTCCCACCCTTTGCCCAAGTCCACAGAATACGCCGCAGCTGCCTGCGCCCGCCGTCCCGAGCCGCCGTACAAGCCCAGGGAGAGGTCGCTGGTGGCGAAAAGCAGCGATGTGCGCGCCCAAAGCAACGGCGCGGCACCGCCCCAACGTTCCCAAGCCGCCCCGGCGCCCGCTACCTGCCCCCACGCCGGCAGGTCCACGGAAACCTCCCAGTAGCTTTGGCCGCTGCGAAAAGGGCTGGAGGGTTGGGCGATGAACCCCTTTCCCCAGCTGAAGGGCTTCTTGCCGATTTCCAGAACTGCGGGGATTGCCGGGCCCAGGTCCCGGGAAAGGACGGCTTCCGGGAATTCGACCCGGCTGTAAGGCCCGGCCCTGTCCGCGGTCTGAGCGTTCATCTCCGCGGCGTAGACCCAGCCGGCCATCTCTCCGCGCACCTTTAGAACAAGGGCGCCTTGCCCCCAATCGCGGAGGGAGCCTGCTGCGAAGGGGGCCAGCGGGGTCGGGTCCAGGGCCACCATTTCCCATTGGTTCTGGATCTCCAGCGTGGCCTCCGGGGGTGCAGGGGCACGTTGAGATGGCGAAAGGACCGCCTGAGGTTGAGCCGCGGGCTGAGCGCCGGGTCGTGCGGCCAGGGCCGGAGCGGCCAGGAAAACCAGGGCCAGCATCGACAGCAGGATGAGCACTGCCGGGACGGCCCGCTGCGCCGGCGCTGCCAGCCGATCTCCCGGCCTGTATCCCTTCCGCTCCCTGTTCTCCCGCCTGTTTCCGTTCATCATCGCCGTGCCCGCCTCCTCAGCTGCCCAGAAGGGTCTGTGTGCGGTCCATGAACTCCGGGCGGAAGAGCTGGTCTGGCAAGGAACGCGGCATCAGCTCCAGCGTCTCGATGACCGTGCGCTGTTTGCGCAGCAAGTCTTCGACGACGAGCTCACGGCACGCGCTGATTCCCGAGAACTGGGCGTAAGAGGTGAAGAGAAGCCGCTTCAAAGGCGTATTGTTCAGGGACGCAAGAACGGCCTCGCGGGGGCGGTGAGTCTGAGGATCCACCCAGAGTTCGATTCTCTGATAGGACACTCCCGGGCTCTTGGCTGTGAGGAAAAGATGCCACAGCTGTTCTCCCTCCCGGTTCTCTCGGCGTAAGTCCTGGATGTGGTAGTTGCTGCCGAACACGATCCCTGCCGCTTCTGCCACTCCAGCGTCCCCAAAAAGCTTTTGTTGGGCGGATATTCTCAGGGGCCGGCGGAGGCCGGGCTGGTAGAGCCACGAGTTGGCGCCCACCACCAAGTAGACCTGGCCCGACAGGCGCCGGGGCGAACGGAAGCGCAGCAATTGCCGGTTCTCTTCGCCCGGCCCCCCTTGGGCCTTCACGTAGATTTCGATGACGGCGTCTTCGGCTACGGCATCCTGGCCCGGCCGTTCCGGATGCACCCGGGCCACCATGGCGAATTCGTTGAAGGTGCCTCCGCGGGCCTGGTCGATTTGGGCCAGCAGCCGGTCGCGATCCGGTTCGGCCGCCCGCACCCCCACACGGGCGGCTCCCGGCAACCACAGCACTGCGCAGAGTGCCAACAGTAGGCCGGCCGCAGCGGCCTGCAGGAGACCGGTCCCCATATGGCCGGATCCCGTGTGTTTTCCTATGCTCTTCCCCCGGATCTTCCCACCCATGATCGAAGCCTCCTTTCCAGACAGGACCCCTTGGTCCCGGCCTTTGTCCCGGCCTTTTCTACACGTGATGCAGAGCCTCCACAATACTCAGACGCGCGGCCCGCCAGGCCGGATAAATGGTGGAGGCCAGGGTGGACAAGAGCGCGATCACGAGCGGCGGCCATGCCGCCCCGGCGCTCAGGTGCACGGCCAAGGGCACGGGCATGTTCATCTCCGGCGGCGTGTAGGTCAGATTGGCGCCATTGAGCCCCACTCCCAACAACCAGCCCAGGGCCAGACCCAGGATGCCGCCGCAGAGTCCCAGGACGGCGCCTTCACTCAAGAGCTGAGCGAAGACCTGTCCCCGGGTGGTGCCGATGGCCATAATGGTTCCGAGTTCCCGCATTCGTTCGAAAAAGGAGAGGGTCATGACTTCCAGGACGCTGAAAAAGACCAAGCCGAAGATGATCAGCGACATGAACCCGAAAATGGCGCCATACATCGTGCGGATCTGCCGGTAGAAGGTGGAGAGTTCCTGCCAGGTTTTCACAACCAGCGGGAGACCCGCCTTTTTCATGCGGCGCGCCAGCTCCCTGGCCACCCGGGCGGTGTTTTCTGTTTTGTCCAGGCGGATGATGAGCTTCTCGATGCCGCCCGTATTCAGCAGGCGTTGTGCGAAAGAGAGAGGCAGCATCGCCAGCCGGGCATCCCCTTGGGCCGTACCGGTGGAGAACGTGCCCCGCACTTGGACGCTGGCGGCGTTGTAGGCCCCGTCCGCGGTGGCCGTGAGCAGGGAAAGCCAATCCCCGGGCTTGGCTCCCAACGACTTCGCCATCAGGCGGCCGATGAGAATGCGCTCCTGATCGCCGGGCATCAGCTGCATGCCATCCTCCAACAGCCAAGGATCATGAGCGAAGGCCGGGTCTGTAGCTTCGGCGACGAAGGCTGTGCTTTGGCGGTCGGTGCCGATGAGTCCAGCCAGCGAAAGGGTTCCGCCGTACTCTTTGACCTGGGGCAGTGCCCGCAGGATACCGGCGAGCACCTTTTGCTGGACAGGGGTGATCAAATGTTGCTGGCCGTCGCCGTTTTCTTCCCAAGCCTGCGGCCAAGCCACCTGAAGGTGTCCAGTCTGGTTCACGCTCATTTGCTCCAGGCCCAGGTAAGTGAATTCAATGTAACCGTTTGTCAGAAACAAGGCGGCGGTTCCCAGTCCGATGACAGCCAGGCTGATGAGGGTACGCCGCCGGTTACGCAGGATGCCGCGCAGAGCCAGTTTGAACACCGCTCATTCCTCCCGTTTCGTCCTGCAGCTGGCCATCGCGCAGATATGCGGTGCGCCGGGCGAACTGGGCCACCTGGGGGTCGTGGGTGACCACCACAAAGGCCACACCCAGGCGGGCGTTCAGTTCAGCCATGAGTTGCATCACTTTTTGGCTGGTCTCGGAGTCCAGGTTCGCCGTAGGTTCATCCGCCAGGACCAGGGCCGGTCGCGCGGCCAGAGCCCGGGCAATGCCCACCCGCTGCCTCTGCCCGCCGGAAAGCTGTTCCGGCCGGCGGTGAGCCAGGTGCGCAAGGTCCACGGCATCCAGGAGTTCCATCACCCGCCGGCGGCGTTCTGCGGCGCCCATGCGCAGCAAAAGTAACGAGTACTCCACGTTTTCGTACGCCGAGAGGACGGAGATCAGGTTGAACGTCTGGAAGATCATCCCGATGCGGCGCAGGCGAAGGCCGGCCAGGACCCGGTCCGGCAGGCGCGAGGTGGCTTGCCCTTCCAGAAAGACCTCGCCGGACGTGGGCCGGTCGATCAGCCCCAGCAGGTTGAGCAGAGTGGTTTTTCCGCTGCCGGAAGGCCCGTTGATCGCCAGGAAATCGCCGGTGTCTACCGCCAGGTTCACGGAGCGTACCGCCCGGACCACCTCGGCCCCGGTGCGGTACTCTTTGTTCAGGGACTCCGTCTGCAACAACACGGCGGTCACCTCCTTCTGCTGCGCGCTTGCGTCTTCAGTTTTTCTGGTCCCTGGCCCCCGCCTGGGCAGCCCGCAAGCCGTTGCGGGCCCATTCGCTTTGCGGATAGATCGCCAGCGCCTGGGTAAAAGCCTTTTCGGCCGCCGGGTACTGCTTCATCTTGTTGAGGATCAAGCCGGTCCAAACCTGGGCGTAGAAACGCTCAAAGTCCGTCTCGGCCAATTCCGCCGCCTTCTTGAAGTGTTCCAGGGCCTTGTTCAGGCTGCCGCCCACCATGGCAGGGGCGCCCTGGTACCACAGGCCGGCAGCCAGGTGGTTGGCCGCGGATTTGCTGTCCAGCCGCAGGGCGGTATCGATGAGCCGTTTGGCCTCCAGCCCTTTGGTCATGGTGTAGAGGGTGCCCTTGTAGTCGGTCTGGCGCATGTAGGCCTGGGCCAGCATTTGCGCGGCACCGGGAAAATCCGGCTTGAGCTGCATGGACTGGCGCGCCTGCAGCTCGGCGGCGGCGAATTCTTCCGCCGCCCGGGCCCGAAGATCCGCATTGTCGCCCTGGCTTTCGTACCAGGTGCCCAATTCCAGAGAGGCTTCGGCGGCGTGGAAGAAGGCCAGATGCCTCTCGCCACCGGACCCATGGGCGGCTAGGCCGAGAAAGACCGCGCGAGCCCGCTCCAGCTTTTCCCGGGCCTGGGCAAAGGGGCCGTTGTACAGACAGGCGCGGCCGTCCGCCAGCAGGGCCAGCCCCTCGCTCATGCCGGGGGAGGAGCTGGCAGCGGCCGCTGGCGGTGTGCCGGCGCCTGCGGCCGCCGGAAAAAGGAGCACCGGGGCCAGCACCAACAGCGCAAACAGAAAGCGTGCAGGGAAGGACAGGATCCGCATGGGGAAGCCTCCTTTGAATGCATTCGCTTCAGGTCCGTCAGCCTTATCCTGCATCCGGAAAGCGAAGGGCGCATCTGTCCGGGGTCATGAATGGGGTGTGAATTTGGTCATGGTTGGAGGCGCCCGCTGGCGTCATTCCTCTGGGAGCGTGATGATCAGGGTGAAACCTTCCCCCGGGCGGGTGGAAATCTGCAGGGACCCCTGGAGCTCTTGCACCCGTTCCTTCATCCCGGTCAGCCCCAGGCCTGGGACCACCTGCGCCGCGCCTTGCCCGTCATCGGAGACAGCCAGGCGCACTTCGCCGGGGAGGAACAAGAGGTCGGCGGTGACCCGCCTGGCCCGTCCATGCCGCCCGGCGTTGGTCAACGCCTCCTGCAAAGCCCGGTAGAGGGCGAAGAACCGTTCCGGCCGGATGGGACGCTCCTGGCCCGACACCCGGAACGCGACGTCCAGTCCGGTATCCCTTTGGAATTCTTCCGCCAGCTTCCCCAGGGCTTCGGAGCAGGAACGTTGGCCCGCCAGTTCCGTATGGAGAGCCCGCAGGGAGCGGCGCACCTCGGACAGTCCGCCACGGGCCAGTTCCAGGGCACGCGCCACATATGCGTGCGCCCGCGCCGGGTCCGTGGGCCACAGGCGGTCGCACCCTTCCAGCTGGATGACCAGGGCCGTCAAGGAGTGAGCCAAAGTGTCGTGAATCTCGCGGGCCAAGCGGTTGCGTTCCCGGGTGGCAGCCAGTTCCTCCACCTGGCGGGCGTAGGCAGCCAGGCGGCGATGGGCTTCTTCCAGGCGGGCCTGGGAGAGCCGCAGTTCCGCCAGGGCCACCTCAGCCCGTTGCCGCTCCCGGAACTGCTGGATGGCCAGATAAGACATGGCGGCCGCAAAGGCAAACCCGGCCAGCAGGGCGCCGGCCAGCCCGAGCAGGTCTTGCCAGCTGGCCGGGCGGATCAGCCCGTAAAACGCCACCATGCAGGCGGCATAGATCAGCCCCACGGCAGCCAGGGCCCGCGATGGCGGAAGCAGGAAAAAGGCCTGGCTCGCCAGCATGAAGTGCAAAAGGATGAACCACGCGAACCCTGGACCCTCAAACCCCCACGCCAGCGCCACCGCCAGGGTAGTCTGGACCCCCAGGAAAACCCATACCCGGGCAAGGGTTTTCTGCCACCAATTGCTGCGGTTCAGGACGATTTGAAACCCATAGTAAACAAGAAAGATCGCGCCCAACAACCCCCACCGCCAGAAGGGGGAGGGTGGGATGGATGCCAGATATCCGGCCATGGCCACAGTCACTGTGCCATAGGAGGCCAGGCGAAGGAGAATGGCTGCGGCTGGGCTCAGCGGGACTGCAGGGTCTGCTGCGCTTTCAGGCATCGGAAGAGCCCTCCCCCGCCGCCGGCTCCTGAATCAGGCCCCGGCGGCGAGCCTGCAAGGCGGCTTGCACCCGGTTGCTGGTCCCCAGCTTGCTGTAGATGCTGCTGATATGGTTCTTCACCGTGCCTTCGGTCAAAAACAGCCGGGCTGCGATCTCCTTGTTGCTGTGACCCTGGGCCACCAGGCGCAGGACCTCTATCTCGCGCTCTGTCAGTTCGTCCAGGCCGTCCCGGGCCCCCGGGCCCTCCAGCCGGCCGGGGTCTTTCGACGCGGAACCCGGCAGCACATCCGGCCTGCTCCCTCTGCCGGATCCTGCCCCACCGCCGCCGGGCTCCGGCTCATATAAGCCGCCCCGCAGCCGGGCCAGCTCCGTCACGACTTTCGAGGCCACCTGGGGGCTGATGAAGGTCCCTCCCTCGCGGACTCCCCGGATGGCTTCCACCAGCCGCTGAGCCGGAAGGTCCTTCAAAAGATACCCCGCCGCGCCGTTGGAGAGGGCCTGAAAGACGTATTCATCGTGGTCATACGTGGTGAGAATGATGACCTGTTGTTCGGGCCAGCGCTCTTTGATGATCCGGGTGGCTGCCACGCCGTCCATCCCGGGCATCCGGATGTCCATAAGAATCACATGCGGCTGCATCCGCCCGGCCAAATCCACGGCCTCTTGGCCGCTCTTGGCCGTCCCCACCACTTGCAGATCGGGCTCCACTTCCAGGATGGTCCGGAGCCCCTCCAGCATCAGCAACTGGTCGTCCGCGATGAGAATCCGGATGCTCACAGCGGTTCACCCCGGTGAGATTCGTGGAGACTTGCGGCCGCCATCCCCGCCGACGGCGGCCAGGGGCGACCGGGCTGCCGTCGCTTCCTACCTTACCCCCTGCTCCCTGTAATTGTAGCAGAGGGCTCTTGAACCGGCATGACGGATTTGTTGCCGTATTGTAACAGACAGACGCGGTGGCGGCCTGGCGGGTCGGCGAAAGGCACCTGTCCGCGGAAAGGATGCGTCCAGGGAATGCCTCAGATCCCCCCCTTGACACCGGGCGTGGCGGAGGATAGAATGATGGCGTAATATAACCTACTAAGTTAGTTATTGAGGCTGAACGGAGCCACCCCATGCCCATGCAGTTTACCCGCAAAGCGGAATACGCCATCTTGGCCCTGGTGGACCTGGCGCGACAGCCCAGAGACCAGTGGGTGCTCTCGAAAGACGTGGCTGAACGGCAGAGGATCCCGGTCAAGTGGATGCCGCAGATCATGGGGCTCCTGGCCCGCGGCAAGTACGTCGAAGGTGCCCGCGGCTCGCACGGAGGGGTGAGGCTGATCCGCGATCCGGATGCCATCTCTTTGCGGCAAGTGGTGGAGCTGGTGGACGGCCCCATCGCCATCAACCGCTGTCTGGCGGGCCAGGGGATCTGCAGCCAGCAGTCTAGCTGTCCGCTGCACGGGGTCTGGGCTCAGGCCCAGGCCGAGATGGTGCGGGTGCTGGAGTCTACCAGCATCGGAAAGCTGGCTTGGGCCCAGCAAAGCATGGAGCAGGCAACCCCTGCCGGGGAGCCGCGGCAGAAAGGTACGGAGCGCACGCGCCGGGCGGATTCGGTGGATTCGTAGGAGATACCCCTGCGCTGCCCAGGGCAAGGCCGCGCCTCCTGCCGGCAAGACAGCATCAGCTTAATAACTTACTTAGTTAGTTTTTTTCGGGTGCTTTTGTTCCGGCGCCACTGTGTAGCGCCAGCACCAGAAGTTCAGTTTGGAGGAGGCCGTCTTCCATGTCTGTGGCCGTAGACACGCAGAAACAGCGCCCAGTCTCGGAACACGCCAGCATCCGCACCATGTACGAACGGACCCGCAAGCTGGGGATCCCCACCGTATTTGACCGCCACGCAGCCCAGCAACCCCAGTGCACGTTTGGGCAGCAAGGAGTTTGTTGCCAGTTGTGCAGCCACGGCCCGTGCCGCATCATTCCCGGCGAGCGGGGAGCGAAGGCGGGGATTTGCGGGGCGGACGCAGATACCATCGTAGCCCGCAATCTGCTGCGCCTGGCCATCCACGGCGCCGCCGCCTATTCGCACCATCTCGAAGCAGTCTGCGACACCTTGCGCGCTGCCGCCGCCGGTAAAGCGGCCTTTCCCATCGCCGGGGTCGAGAAGTTGCGGCAGGTGGCGGACGCCCTGGGGGTCGAAGTGCCTGACCCGGCGCCAACCACCGCATCGGCACCCCCACCGGCCCCGGCGCCAGCCACGGCGCCGGGCGGGAGGGCGGCCGCCGGTCCCGGGGGCGTGTCCGTCCTGGCCAACGCCGTGACGGCCGCCGTCATGGAGGACTTGGCGCGCCCCGCCCATCAGCCGTCGCGCCTGGTGGAGGCCTGGGCTCCCGCCAGCCGGCTGGAAGTCTGGCGCCGCCTCGGGGTGGTTCCGGGCGGGCTGTATTCGGAAATCCGCGATGCCCTCACCAAGTCCATGACCTCCATCGACACCGATCCGGTGGACCTTCTCCTCACCGCTGTCCGGCTCGGCATCGCCACCGGCTTCAGCGGCCTCATCGGCACCATCACCTTGCAGGACGCCCTTTTGGGAACGCCTTCGCCTGTGCGCACCACCGCCGACCTGGGCATTCTGGACCCCGCCACGGTGAACATCGTGGCCCACGGCCATGTGCCGTTGATGGGCACGGCGGTCGTGCAAGCCAGCAACGATCCTACCTTGCTGGAGGAAGCGCGTGCCGCAGGGGCCACGGGCATCCATGTGTACGGATCCATGTGCACCGGGCAGGAGCTGATTCAACGCTCGGCGGGCAGTGCCGCCGGCATCCGCGGGCAGCTGGGCAACTGGATCACACAGGAATTCATGGTCTCCACCGGCGTTGTGGATCTGGTGATGCTGGACATGAACTGCACCATCCCGGGTTTGGTGGAGGCGGCTTCGCGCTTTGATACGCGGCTGGTCTCGGTGGATCCGGTGGTGCACGTGCCGGGTGTGCGCGAGGCCGTGGATTACCGGGCGGATCAGGCGGCGGAACAGGCGCGACAGCTGATCCGCATGGCCATCGAGGCGTTCCGCAAGCGGCAGCAGCACCAACGCGAACGCGGGACAGAATACACCTTTGTCCCCAGCCAGAAGTCCGAGGCCCTGGTGGGCTTTTCCATGGAGGCCATCCGGAGTGGCCAGGTGCAGGGCATCGTGGCGGTGGTGGGCTGCACCAACACGCGCAACGGACACGACAGCACCGCTGTGCCGTTGGTGCGTGAACTGATCCGCCGCGACATTCTGGTCCTGAACGCCGGCTGCGTCTCCAGCGCCGTGCAGATTGCGGGCCTGATGCGCCCCGAGGCCGCAGTCGAAGCCGGGCCACGCCTGCGCGGGCTTTGCCAGGCGTTGGGCATTCCGCCTTGCCTGAACTTCGGGTCCTGCGTGGACATCGGCCGCATTGCTGTGGCGGTAGCAGGTATCGCCCAGGCGCTGGGCGTGGATCCCGGCCAATTGCCGGTGGCCGCCTCGGCGCCCGAGTACCTGGAGCAGAAAGCCGTGGCCGACGGGATCTTCGCGGCCAGCCTGGGGCTTTTGACCCATCTGGGTCCTGTGCCGCCGGTGACCGGCAGCCCGCTGGTGACGGAGATTCTGACGGATAAACTGGCGGACCTCCTGGGCGGGCGTTTCTTGGTGGAACTGGACCCGGTGAAGGCGGCAGAGGCCATGGCCGCGCACATCCAAACCAAGCGGCAAGCTCTGGGCATGGCCTGAGGTGTGGGGTTCAGAACTGCAGCGCCAGCTGCCGACCTTCCGGCCCTTTGCGCCTGCGGGCCGCCGCCGCATCCGGCGTCTCCTCCCTCAGCACGCCGGCCGGCAGGTCCGCCAGGAACGGAGACGGGCTGCAAGTGACGCGCTGGCTGCGAAGGGTCCGGGTATGGGCACTGATCAGCACCAGCTCCCGCTGGGCGCGCGTAATGCCTACGTAGAAAAGGCGCCGTTCCTCGTCCAGGCGCTCGGCGGCATCCTTTTCATCCTCCATGTGAAGGGGGAGCAGTCCATCGTCGGCGCCGGCGACGAAGACGACGGGAAATTCCAGCCCCTTCGCGGCGTGGAGCGTCAGGATGGCCACGGCTTCTTCAGTTTCCGGGCCTTCATCCTCGCGCTTGCCGTCCGTGGCTCCCGGGGCGCCGCGGCCTTTGCGTTCCTGGCTTCCGTCGCGGCGCAAGGTCAGGGCGCGAACAAAGGTGGGCAAATCCCGAAAACCTTCGGCCAACCGCAGGAGCGTTTCGGACTGCAGGCCCATTTCGCCCAGCCACCGCTTCAGCAGGAGGGCTGGCGGCAGGTGCCCAGCTTCCTGCCGGTAGTGATCCAGGCACTGCAGCAGGCGTTGCAGCCGCTGCCGGTCGCGAGGCGGCAGCTCGGGGTGCTCCGTTTGCGGAGGGATGCCCAGAAGCTCGCGGGCGCAGGCGATCAGGGAGGGCGGGGGCTCGGCGGCTTGACGGCACGGCGCGTCCGGGATTGTGGCGGCCGCGGGGGGGTGGCACCCCGCCGCATTCCGGCGCGCCTGCCACGCCCGCAGCCCCCGCAGCCCGGCGGGGCTGAGGCGGAATTGCGGCATCCGCAGGACCTGCAAGGCCTGCAGGTCATCCTCCGGGTCCACGACCAGACGGGCAAAGGCCAGGGCCCGCCGCACGGCAACGTCGTCCAGCAGGCTGGCTGGACCCACGACGCGGTAGGGGATCCCCGCATGCAGAAAATACGTTTCCATCTCCTGGCATTGACGGGTGGTGCGGGCCAGAACGGCAAAGTCCGAGAAGCTGGCCCCGCCGGCGGCAGCCAAGGTGTCTCCCGGGCCCTGCTGCGGGTGGACCGAAGACTGGGCCAGGCTCATGTCCAGTCCGCCTACGGAACGGATGATCTCCTGCACGATGGCAATCCCCTCGGCTCTTTCGTTGGCGACGGTCCAATGGCGCAGCGGGGGGCCGCTGGGCCGGACAGGGATGAGCGCTGCCGCCGGACCCGCTTCCGCTCCCTCCCGGGCCAGGACCTCCGCCACAGCCGTCGCAGCGGCCACAATCTGCGGCGTGGAGCGGTAGTTTACGTCCAGGCGGAAAAGCCGGGCGGTGGGATAGTCCTTGAAGAGCCGGCCGAACAGCCGGTGGTCGGCGCCGCGAAAGCCATAAATGGCCTGGTTGGGATCGCCGATGACGAAAAGGTTATGGCCGTCCCCTGCCCAGAGCTGCACCAAGCGGTACTGGATGGGGTTGACGTCCTGAAATTCGTCCACCAAGAGATGGGACAAGCGGTCCCGCCATGGGGCCGCCGGCTGCCGGCGCTCCAGCAGCCACGCCGTCAAAAGCAGGATGTCGTCGTAATCCAGGCTGCGGTAACGGCGCAACTGCGCCTGGTAGGATCGGTACAGGGCCGTCAATTCCGGCTCTGCGCCGGCTGCCCCAGCCTGGGAGGGCAGGACGCCCCGGCCTTTCAGCAGGGAGATGCGGCGTTGGGCCTCCTCCAGCCGGTGGCGCCCCAGGCGCCGGGACGGTCCGGAGCGGAAGGCGCCGCCGGCATCGGCTTGCCCGTCTTGCTGCAGATCTTGCCACGCCTCTGCCAGAACCATTCGGGAGCTGTCATCATCCAGGACGCGCAGAGGCTCGCCCGGCAGCGGGATGAACAGATCAGCGGGTGTCCGGTTTTCTCCCGGGCCGGGCGCTGCGCCTTCCGCCGGAGCCGGCGCACTGGCCCATTCCCGGATGAGGTCCGGCAGCATGGCCAGGCAGAGGGAATGGAAGGTGCCCGTGTGGATCTGCGGGGGCGTGGCTGCTCCGGCGGGGTCCCGGGGCGGCCCCGCGGCCGGTCCGGCCTCCGTTTTTTCGCCCGGGCCGGGCGACGCGCCCGCCGTTTTCCCGTAGTGCCGCAGCAACGTCGCCACGCGCTCTTGCATCTCCGCTGCGGCCCGGTTCGTAAACGTCACGGCGGTGATGTGATCCGCGGGCACCCCCCGGCGTGCCACCAGATAAGCCACACGGTGGGCCAAGGTTTGGGTCTTTCCCGTGCCGGGGCCCGCCTGCACGACGATGGGCCCGCCTTCCGCCGTGACGGCGGCTTGTTGGGACGGGTTCAGGGCCGGCCCCGGCGGCTCGGTGGTGCCCGGGCCCTCCTCGCTGGCGGCTGCCTCGTCCGGCGGTTCGTGCCCGCGCGTCTGGCCCGGCGAGGCCTGCCAGGACGAAGTCTGCGGGGACGAGGCCTGCGCAGCGGCCACCCGCCCGGAGCTTGGCTTTTTCTGGGCGCCCGGACTGCCCTGCCCTTCTCTGGTGGGATGCTGTGCCGGACGTTCCTCCGGCCCGGATTGCCACAGCGCATCTTGCCCTTGCAGCTTTTGGCGCTCGCCGGTCGACAGGACCTCCACGACCCCGTACTCCCCGTCGTAGCCCGGGCGAATATCGGCTTCTCCGGCCCGCACGCGCCGCACGGCCTCCGCCACCAGGGGGCCGGCCAGCCGTTTCAGGTCCTCCAGGGGAACGTCACAAAGCAGCTGTAACTCTGGGCCGCCGGTCCGAATCAGCGCCAGGTACCGTTCCTGCACTTTGCGGGTGGCAGCCCCCTGCCCCAGGGCGGCGGCCAGGATCTCCGGCAGGGGAACCAGCCGCAGGAAGGGCCGGGCCGCCGCTGGATGCGCTCCCTCCGGGCGGTCGGCCAGCTCGTCCACGCGGTGCAGCACGCCCACGGTGACAGGCCGGCCGCACACGGGGCAGAGGCCCTGTGCCGCGCGGGTCTGCGCAGGATGCCAGCAGACGTGGCAGGCGCGGTGCCCGTCGTAATGGTACTTCCCCTCCTCCGGGAAGAATTCCAGTGTGCCCCAAAAGCGCGTCCGGTCGGCGGACTGCAGCGCCTGGCGCATGGCCGTAAAAGAAAGGTCGGTGTCAAACACGTTGGCTTCACGGGCCAGATGAGCGGCGGAATGGGCGTCCGAATTGGAGACCAGGGTGAAGGGGTCCAGGGACGAAAGCCGCCAGTTCATGGGCGGGTCCGAGGAAAGGCCCGTTTCGACTGCGGCAATGTGGGGCGTCAGATCGCGGTAGCACTCCGCGATGCTAGAAAACCCCGACGCTGCGCCCAGGACGGAGAAATGAGGCGTCCAGATGTGCGCCGGGATGAAAAGGGCATCGGGGCACGCTTCCAGCGTGATTTCCAGCAGATTGCGGCTGTCCAGGCCGAGGATGGGGCGGCCGTCGGAGTGCAGATTGGCGCCCATGTCCTCCAGCTTGTGGCTGAGTCGCTCCGCTGCCTCCAGGCTCGGCAGGAGGATCACATGATGCACTTTGCGGGTACGCCCGTCCCATTTGTAGATCGTGCTGATTTCGCCGGAGATGGCGAAGCGCGGCTCGCCGGGCAGACCTGGGCAAGGTCCGGCGCCTTCGGCGGCAGCGCGGTATTCATCTTTGAGGCGGTAGAGCCCTTCTTCCGCCGGTTCCAGCTTGAGGCGCAGTTCTTCGCGCCATTTGGGGTGGGTGAAGTCGGCGCTGCCCACTACGGCCAAGCCTTTGATGCGGGCCCAGTGGAACAGGCTTTCCGGGCTCAGATCCCGGCTGGTGGCCGTGGAGTAGCGCGAATGCAGGTGGAGATCGGCGATATATCGCATGGGATTGCCGGCCGTTGCAGGTGCCGCTGGGGCGGCAGGCGCTGCAGGCGGCCTACCTCCTGTTTATGGTCCAGGGGCGGCGGCCCGCGGTGCCGGCCGCCGTGTCTGTCTTTATCCATTCTATCCTATCTCTGGAATTTCTGCACAGGCCTATCCCTAGAATTTCTGCACAGGCGGGAACCCGCGAAAGTCATTACACTCACATCCGCAACACCCGCGAGAGCTCCGGGAGGAGAAATGGCGCTGCTGGTGAAAGTACACGCCGGAAGGAGGAATGGGCCATGTCTTTCGTCCCGGAGTCTTTCCTAAAGCAGGTGTATCGTGCGGGAAGCTTACAGAACACCCCCGCCGGAGTGCAATTTGCTTTGAAGAATACACTGGCCCGGGCCACCGTGACGCAGATCGAAGAAATCACCTTCGATCAAACCCCTTGTGATCTGGGCCAGGTGACGTTTAGCTTTCCGGACGGGTCCTCCCTGGTGGCCGGGCAAATCAGCCCCGACAACCCTCTGACCTTCAAGATCAATCAACAGGTGACGGTGGCCGTGGCTGGAACGAAGCTGGGGGCGGGCAGCCATGAGATCACGATAGGCCTGAAGACCCGCGAATACGGCGGTTTCCGGTTCACAGTGACGGATTCGCTGGCCTAAGGCGGACTTGCTGCTGGCCTGACCGGTCTTGGAGGCCAAGGTGCCCATGAAAACCATTGTGTTCACGGGCTTCGAGCCTTTCGGTGGGGAAGCCACGAATCCGTCCTGGCGGGCCGTGGAGGAGCTGATGCGGCGGCCGGGTCCGGTCAGGCTGATCGCCCGCCAAATTCCTACGGTATTTGGCCAGGCCGCCCGGGCGGTGGAAGAAGTGCTGGGGGACATCCAGCCGGACGGTTTGGTCTGCGTGGGCCAGGCGGGAGGGAGCACGGGACTCCGCGTGGAGCGCGTGGGCGTGAATCTCAACGATGCCCGGATACCGGACAATGCCGGCCAGCAGCCGGTGGACCAGCCCATTGTCGCCGGCGGGCCGGCGGCGTACTGGTCTACCTTGCCCACGCGGCGGTTGGTGGAGGCGTTGGGCCGGGCCGGCATCCCTGCGGAACTGTCCTACAGCGCCGGGACCTTTGTGTGCAACCATGTGTTGTACAGCGCGCTCCACTATGCGGCCGCCCATGGTCTGAAAACGCGGGTAGGGTTCATCCATGTCCCCTACCTTCCCGAACAAGCCGTGGGAAAGGCGAATACGCCCTGCATGAGCCTGGAAACCATGGTGCGCGGCCTGGAGATCGTGGCCCAGGAATTGGCAGATTGGTTGGAAGCGTGCGATCTGGCGCACCCCAGTCGGGAGTAGGTCGCGAGCGGGAAGGGGAGCAGGTGCGCGCACACGCGAGAACTCCTGTCATCCTTGGCCCGCGCACGACGTTGGCTCCGCGCAAAACGCTGAGGACTGTACGCAGTTCGTGTGGGTGGGAATGATGACCCTCCATCCCTCGATGCCCTCTCCTTCCGTAGCTTCCGACTCGGAAGCGCGAAGCGGGAGCCTGGATGCCCCCGGGGCAGGGAGGCGCAGCGCCAACGTGTGGCCCCGTGGTTAGTTCAGCCGGGCCCGGAAGTCTCACCCCGGACCAACCTCCTCGGCTGCCACCAACACGGACTGCGGACAGCATGCAGCAATTCTGCGGGAAGGATGTATGCGGGATGTATGCGCGCCGGGGATTACAGCGTCCGCAGACTGCGGCGCCTAACCTGCGGCGGCGTAGGCAACTTCTTCAGTGAACGTACTCACGGCACCGGCTCTCCATAGAGCCATGAACCACGTCAGATAGCTTTGCAGCCAGCGAATCGACACTCCCCGGAACCGCCGCAGCCACCACCGCAGGCTCCTAACCTCTTGCCGGACCTGGCAGAATGGCCCGTGAGGAACGGCCGCCACGGACCGAGGGATGACTTTCCGGGGCGGAACTCGCACGTACACCGCGTCCTGGCTTCTCTGGTTGCACAAATGTTGGAACGCGTAAGTGGTAAGCCCTCCCTCATGCCGGACAACTGCCCCGGATACCAGCTCCAACCTGGGAAGGGGGCGGCCCGGGTCAGGCGCCTGGCCACTCGCCGCCCCGAAAAAAGCCGGACGGAGCGCGTAGGCGACGAAGCGGCCGTCCTGGTCTGCCGCGGCCAGGATGATCGCCATGTGCTGCTCCAGTCGTGGTCGAAACGGGTGGGGTGGTTCCGCCCGATGTGGGAACGAGGCGGGATATCCGTTCCCTTCGCCTTTGGGGTAAACGTGAGACCGGAAGCTTATGAGCTCCACGGCCGGCCCCAGGCATTCTGTGCGGACGCCCAAAAGAAACTGGCAGAAACGGTGCCGCCAACGGAAGGCGGTGTTTTTGTCCACAGCCACCACTCGGGCCGTGGGACGCAGGGGCAGCGAGCGCTGCATGCAGGCGAGGAAGAGGGGCCAGCGCTCCCGATGGCGCAGCTGAGCCAGCGGTGTGCCCGTGAGGGAGGTAAATGTCCTTCCGCAGCCATGGCAGCGGAAACGTTGAGTCTGCGTGGCCCGAGTCTTGCCCCAGCGCTGGAAGCGCCCGGACCCACAATGCGGGCACGCGGCCGGAGGCGCGAACACTTCTGTCATGAAGCGGTCGTATACGACAGGTGCCAAGGCCGGTGCCGGTTGAGCAGGCGGCTGAACGAGGCAGGCGGCCCGCGCGAGCGGCGGGTGCTGCGGGTGCGGCAGCTGCGATGGCTGCGGCGGGCGTGGTGGGTGGGGCAGGGTGGGTGGCATAGGGGCATTCCTCCGGTCGCCAGCAGAGACTGGCGTTGGTGATGGGAAATACGGTGGAAGACCTAATGGCGAACATATGTACTGGCTGCCACTACAAGTATACCTGAGCGACACGGGGGTGTGTCAAGTGGCATGCTGCGGCTGGATGGCGGCTGCGCGGCCGCAAAAGGAAGGCGGTAAAGGAGGGTGGGTGGAGAAAGGAGAGGTTGACAACATAAGCTGTGTGAACTAATATAGTAGTGCACCCGTTCAAGCGGGTACTGGATTTCGCCCGTGGCCTGGCGTTTGCGAGCTGGATCGCAGTGGTAGTTTATGCTCGTTTCTGCTACATGCTGTAGCAGAAAGGCCCAGGCGCAGAAAGGCCGGGACAGGAAGGCCTACAGGCAGGTTCAAAGGCGGGAAAAAAAGCGGAAAGGGGATCACCGTGTTGCAGGAAACCAAGGTATCTCAGGGTTCTCAGCCCGCACGCGGCACGGCCCAGAGGCACCCCGACAGCGGCCGCGGCACAAACTTGAGCCCGACAAGCCCATCCTACGCCGTGGAAACCGTGGAGCTGACCAAATCCTACGGTTCCCACAAGGCCGTCGACGGCCTCAATCTGCAAGTGCCCACAGGGTCTGTCTACGGGCTCCTGGGGCCCAATGGGGCAGGCAAGACCACAACTCTCAAGCTCATCACTGGGCTGCTGCGCCCCGGGCAAGGCGCGGTGCAGCTCTTTGGCAAGCCCTGGCAGCGGGCGGCTTTGGCCAGGGTTGGGGCCCTCATCGAAACGCCGGCACTCTATCCCAATCTGACCGGCGCCGAGAATTTGGAAGTGCACAGACGCCTGCTGGGGTTACCTCGCCAGCGGATCGATGAGGTCCTGGGGCAGGTAGGTTTGCAGGACGCAGCCGGCAAGAGGGCTGGGGCCTATTCTTTGGGTATGAAACAGCGGCTGGGCATTGCCATTGCCCTCTTGGGCAGCCCGGAGCTTCTCATCCTGGATGAGCCCACCAACGGCTTGGATCCCATCGGCATCCAGGAAATGCGCGAGCTGATCCGCTCTTTTCACGCCCAGGGAATCACGCTGATCGTTTCCAGCCACATCTTGGCAGAGGTGCAGCAGGTGGTGACCCATATCGGCATCATCGCCGGTGGCAGACTGCACTACCAGGGGCCTTGGGGTGGCGACGACTTGGAGGAGTTTTTTATGAAAACGGTGGCACCCGGCGCCGGGGTGCCGGCGCAGCCCGGTGGGCAGGGGAGGGACGGGCAATGAACACGCCTGTTGACGGGCAGCGCTTGGGTGCAACGGCAGCTTCCTTTACCACGCGGCTCCGGCACCCGGGCTTTCTGGACATCCTGGCTTCGGAATGGCTGAAGTACCGGCGTACGCGCATTCCGTGGGTGGCGGCGGGACCGGCGGTGCTGGTCTTCATCTTCTTCGCCCTGTTGGGGACGCTGGGGCCGGGAGCGTGGGGCCGGCTGGACCCGGCCGGGCCGTGGCACTGGATGCTGGTGGTCCTCTATAACTGGTGGCCCTTGCTGTGGACGTCTTTCGGTACGGCGATCCTGGCGGCCATGGCCGTGAATCAGGAGACTCGTTCCGGTGCGTGGCGGGCCCTGCGCGTGCACCCCGTTTCGCCGGCCCGCCTGTATCTGGGCAAGGCCGCAGCCCTGGCGCTGTGGAACTTGTTGAGCGCACTGCTTTTTGTAGCCCTGGTCTTGGCCACGGGTATTGTGGGGGCAGGTACTCCCGTGCCCTGGCGGGTGATCTTCGAAGGTGCGGGACTCGTGTGGGTCAGCTCCCTTCCCGTGCTGGTGCTGGAGCTATGGATCGCCAGTATTGGAGGCTATGCCTTGGCCATCGCCACAGGGGGCGTGGGATTGGTCGTCGGGGCCATTCTGGCCGCAGGACCACGGTGGCTGTACATGCCCTGGAGCTGGTCTCTGCGCCTTCTGAGCCCCGTGGTCGGCGTGGCCCCGAACGGCATTCCCATGAAACCCGGGGACCCGCTCTGGAATCCGCACGTGATCCCGGTGGGTATCGCACTGTCCCTGGTGGTGGCTCTGATTGCCGCCTTCGCAGGAGCCTTGTGGTTTAGCCGGCGGGAGGTGCGCTAGGATGCGGGGCGCGGATGCAACCGCTTATCCTGAGGGGATGTCGCGAAAAGGGACGCCAAAAGGGACGCCACGAAAAGGGGCGTCCCGAACCTGTACCCTGTGGAACGCTTGGTCCTCGGAATGGATCAAATACTGGCGTACCTACACCTGGTTCTTGGTTTTGCTGGTGCCGGTGGTATGGGGGACCCTGGTGGGATGGTATCTGGCGGTCCGCCACACGCCAGGTTGGTCCGCCGTTTTCACCTGGGTCTTTGAAGCCTGGAGCGAGCTGTTCCTACCGATGGGCGCCGCCCTCCTGGCTGGGTTGGCGGCAAGTTACGAGGCGCAGGCCGGGAACTGGAGCGTTTTGAGGGCGCGACCTGTGGCGCCGGGGCTGCTGTATACCAGCAAACTGCTGACGCTGCAGGCCCATGCCCTCATTAGCACGGCCCTGGCTGCGGCTGCGGCGGCAGTGGCGGGTTTCGCCCTGAGGTCCCCGGGCCCGGTCCCCTGGCAGCCGTTGGCGTTGGCCGTTCTGCTGCCGTGGGTGGCAGCCCTGCCCATCCTGGCGCTGCAGCTGTGGGTGGCCACAGCCAAGGGGCTGGG
>JADBKO010000026.1 GCA_014896355.1 Bacillota bacterium | reverse complement strand
GCCTGACCCCGGCCCAGGTGCGCAAGGACCTGACGGTGTTCGGGGAATTCGGCAAGCAGGGCATCGGATATGAAGTGCGCTACTTGCGCCAGGAGCTGCAGGACATTCTGCGGCTGAACCGGGACATCCGCATCGGCCTGGTGGGAGCCGGCAGTCTGGGTACCGCCCTGGCCCGCTACCGGCTGGCGGGTGAGAAAGCCCACAGCAGCGACCACATGAAAGTGGTGGCCCTGTTCGACAATGATCCGGCCAAGATCGGCCAGGATGTGGAGGGCATCCCCATTTATCCGGTGGACGAGCTGGCGCAGAAGATTCGCGAGCTGGACATCAAGATCGTGGTCATCGCAGTGCCGGCCGCCGCAGCCCAGCAGGTGGCGGATACTGCGGTACGAGCCGGGGTCAAGACCATCCTCAACTTTGCCCCGGCTCGGCTGGTGGTCCCCGAAGATGTGCGCGTCCACACCTCCGACGTGACCCTGGAATTGCAGAGCCTGGCTTTCTACACCCGGGAGCGCGACCGGGAGCGGTGAGCCGGTTGTCAAAGGAAGGGTCGGGCGTCATGGTTTTGTCCGCCATCGGGATCAATCACAAGACAGCGCCGGTGGAAGTGCGGGAGAAAGTCAGCGTGGCCACCTGCCAGCTGGAACCGGCTTTGCAGCGGCTGCGCTCCCAGCCGGGCATTCAGGAGGCGGTGATCCTTTCCACCTGCAATCGCACGGAGCTCTATCTCTGTTCGGCCTCCCCGGCTCTGGCCCTCGAGGCTGCCGGCCGCTTTTTCAAATGCCCCGAGGCCCTGGCCGCCCGGGAGGCGCCGCCTCCAGCGGCACCGGCGGACCAGGCGTGTGATGCTGCCCAGGTTTGGGGTGCCGACGGTTGCCCGCCTTTCTACAAGTACCAGGGGATGCAGGTGGCTCAGCATCTTTTCCGGGTCGCCGCCGGCCTGGACTCCCTGCTGGTGGGCGAGCCGCAGATCCTGGGCCAGGTGCGGGACGCCCTGCAGGCGGCGCTGCACGCCCGGACCGCCGGCCCTTATTTGTCCCGCCTGTTTCAGCACGCCCTGGCCGCAGGAAAAAGGGTGCGTTCCGAGACGGCCATCGGCGAGAGCGCCACTTCCCTGAGCTACGTAGCGGTGGAGCTGGCGCGTAAGGTTTTTGGTTCCCTGACCGGGCGAACGGTGCTGCTGGTCGGAGCAGGGCAAATGAGCGAACTGGCCCTCAAAACCTTGGTAAGCCACGGCGCTGCCACGGTCTTGGTGGCCAATCGCACCCGGGCCCATGCGGAAGCCTTGGCTGCGCAATACGGCGGCCAGGCGGTGGATTATGGCCAGCTGCCGCAGTGGCTGGAACAGGCGGATATCGTCATCAGCTCCACATCCGCCCCCCACTGGGTGATCCACCGTCCGCAGGTAGAGGCGGCCATGAGGAAGCGGGGCTGGCGCAGGTTGCTGGTGGTGGACCTGGCGGTGCCCAGGGACGTGGATCCCGCCGTACACAATCTGGAAGGGGTCTACCTTTACAACGTCGATGATCTGCAGTCTGTGCTGGACGCCAACGTGGAGCGGCGGCGGGCGGAGGGTGTCCAGGCCGAGGCCATCCTCGTCCAGGAAGCCCGGGAGTTCAGCCGTTGGTGGACCAGCCGCCAGGCGGTGCCTGTGATTCAGGCCCTGACCCGTTTCAGCCGCCAGGTGGAGGATCAGGAACTGGAGCGGCTTTTCCGCCGCCTGCCGGAGCTGACACCGCGGGAACGCAATCTGATCCAGGCGGCAGCCCGGGCCATGGTCAACAAGATCCTGCACAAGCCCGTGACCCGGCTGAAAGAGGCTGTGGCGGAGAACAATCCCGACGCTGTGGCCCTGGCCAGCCGCCTGTTCGACGTAGACTGGCCGCAGGCTTCCGGCCGGCGGGGGCCGGGTGCAGAGCCGGATGAGGGCCGGGCGGCACCGCAGGCTGCCGCCGGGGCGGCAGAAGAGGCCCGGAAGAACGGCACCCGCGAAGGGGGCAGCCCGGTGGTCCACAGCGCAGCGCCTGCGGTCCAGCACGCGTTGTGACGGGACAGGGCCATGTGGCAGGTTTTGCTGGGCCGCCGGCTGCCCATCGAATCCGTGGTTTGGGAGAGTTTGGTTCTTGCCTCCGCCATCCTCCTGGCCTGGGTGGGAATCCTGGCGCTCCGCTCAGTGCGACAGCGCCAGTGGTTGGGGCGCGGGCATCACGCCGCCGCCTGGCTGGCATGGACGCTGGTGGCCGTGGCTGTGGCCGTCAAAGCCGGGGCGATGGGGCACTTCCCCTTGGCCAGCTGGCAGGATTCCCTGCTTTTCTGGGCCGAAACGGCTTTGCTGCTGCTCTTGGTGTTGGAGGCCTGCAGGCATTGGTGGGTCGTGGAAGCCCTGGGCTTCCCGGTGGTGGCTGCGGCCCTGGCGGCGGCGGTTTTTCTTCCCGCCCAGGCTGCGGATTTTCAACCGTTTCTGGGCAGCCATTGGCTGAGCTTGCACGCGGCGCTCAATCTCACGAGCTACGGAGCGTTCGCCCTGGCCTTTTTGGCCGCCCTGCTTTATTTGCAGCAGGAAAAGCGCCTGAAACAGAGGCGTCTCACCGGGTGGTTCCATGTCTTGCCTCCGTTGGAGCAGTTGGAGTGGACCATCCGGCATCTGATCACGGTGGGGTTTGTGCTCATGGGCCTGGGGATCGCCACCGGCAGCATTTATGCCCGGGTGGCCTGGGGCAGTTATTGGAGTTGGAACCTCAAGGAAGCCTGGACCCTTTTGACCTGGCTTTTCTATGCCGCCGGCGTGGGCGCTGTCCGCCTGCGGCGCTGGCCCACCCGCCGCGTGGCGGAGTGGGGGGTGGCGGGGTTCGCCCTGATCCTGTTCAACTATTTCGTAGTGAACCTGGTATGGCAGAGCCCCCATTCCCTGAGCCACATTCCCTGGTAGTCCGGAGGGGTCGCCTTTGAACGAGGAAGGTAAAGCAGAGCCCGGCGGGCCTGCGACGGGCGGGGTTGGGCCCCGGTACTTTGCCGCGTTTCTGGACCTGCGTGGGCGGCCTGCGCTGGTGGTGGGCGGCGGAGCGGTGGCGGCCCGGAAGGTGGAAACCCTCCGGCAAAGCGGGGCCCGGGTGACCGTGGTGAGCCCTGAACTGCATCCGGATCTGGCCGCCCTGGCCCGGCAGCAGGCCATAATCTGGGAGCCCCGCGGCTACCGGCCAGGGGATTGCCACGGCATGGCGTTGGTCATCGCCGCCACGGACGACGCCGGGACCAACAGCCAGGTGGCCCGGGAGGCCCAATCGAACGGGATCTGGGTGAATGTGGTCGACTGCCCGCAGGAATCCTCGTTCATCGTGCCGGCGGTGGTACACCGGGGCTCTCTGTCCCTGGCCGTCTCCACAGGCGGCGCCAGCCCGGCCCTGGCTGCACGGCTGCGGCGCCGTCTGGAGGAGCAGTTCGGGCCCGAGTGGGAAGGCTATCTGGAGTTTCTGCGCGCGGCCCGGCGGGCCGTCCTGGCGGCGGTGCCGGATGGGGCGCGGCGGGCCCGGATCCTCCGGGGGCTGGCGGAAGCGGACCTGTTGGACGCCGTGGCCCGCAGGGATGAGGCGGTGATCCGGCAGGCAGTGGAGAGTATCGGCGGCGCGCCGGTATGGGCGGAGCTGCAAAAGGAGCACCTTTGGCGTTGAGTACGGTCGGGCATCGGGAAATCCGGGTGGGAACCCGGGGCAGCCTGTTGGCGCGGCGGCAGACAGAATGGGTTGTGGGCCGGCTGGAACAGCTTTCTCCGCAGCAGCGTTTCCGGCTGGTGGTCGTGGAAACCCACGGGGACAGGGTGGCGGATTTGCCGCTGACGGCCCTGGGCGGCCAAGGCGTTTTCGTGAAAGAGCTGGAACGGGCGTTGGAGCAGGGTGAAATCGATCTGGCAGTCCACAGTCTCAAGGACATGACCACGGCTCTGCCGCCAGGTCTGGAGCTGGCCGCGGTACCTAAACGGGTGGATCCCCGGGACGTTTTCATTTCCAGCCGCCACCGGTCTCTGCAGGGGGTTCCGCTGCACGGGCGCATCGGCACCGGCAGCTTGCGGCGGGTGGCGCAGCTGAAGCATTGGCGGCCGGATCTGGAGCTGGTGCCCATCCGTGGCAATCTGGACACGCGGCTGCGCAAAATGGACAGCCTGGGGCTGGACGGGTTGGTCCTGGCCTGGGCGGGCTTGGAGCGCCTGGGTTGGGCGGACCGGGTGGCGGAGATCGTCTCTCCGGACGTGATCCTGCCTGCGGTGGGGCAGGGAGCCCTGGGCCTGGAGATCCGCGCGGACGATGAGGACCTCCGCAGGCTTTTGCAGCCTCTGAATGACCCGGATACTCTGGCCGCCGTAACCGCAGAGAGGGCATTTCTGGCCCGTCTGCAAGGCGGCTGCCACGCGCCCGTCGGGGCGTTGGGCCAGGTGGCAGCGGGCCGGCTTCGGCTGGAGGGGATGGTGGCCGATCCGGAGGGCACGAAGCTCTGGCGCCAGCGCCTGGAAGGTCCGGCCAGCCAGGCGAAGGAGCTGGGCACCCGGTTAGCGGAGGCTCTTTTGCAGCAGGGCGCCGGGAGGATCCTGGCGCAACTGGAGCCTGCGGCCGGGGCGGCGGTGGAGAAGGTGTGGGCGGCGGGCGCAGTCGGGAGGCGTTCTGCGGCTCCCGGAACAGTTTATCTGGTCGGGGCGGGGCCCGGCGATCCCGGGCTTCTGACGTTGCGGGCCAAGGAACTGCTGGAGCGGGCGGATGTGGTGGTCTACGACCGCCTGGCCCATCCAGGTTTTTTGGAGTGGGCGCCGGCCAGGGCAGAGAAAATCTATGTGGGCAAGGAATCCAGCCATCACAGCCTCCCTCAGGACCAGATCAACAGGCTGCTGGCGGAAAAGGCGGCACAGGGCCTGCAGGTGGTCCGGCTGAAAGGGGGAGACCCCTTTGTTTTCGGCCGGGGCGGTGAAGAGGCGGAGTTTCTGCGGCAGCGCGGGATTCCGGTGGAGGTGGTGCCAGGAGTCACCTCCGCTGTGGCGGTGCCGGCCTACGCCGGAATTCCCGTGACGCAGCGGGGGGTGGCCACCTCCGTGGCCATCCTCACCGGCCACGAGGATCCAACCAAAGAGAGACCCGGGGTGGACTGGGCCCGGGTGGCCCAGGGCGCAGACACCCTGGTTTTGCTCATGGGGGTGGAGAATCTGCCCCAGATCGCCGCAGCGCTGGTGCGCCACGGCAGGCCGCCGGAGACGCCGGTGGCCTTGATCCGCTGGGGAACCACGCCGCGGCAGGAGACGCTCACGGGCACGCTGGCCGACATTGCCCAAAAGGCGAAGGAAGCCTGCTTCGGCCCGCCCGCCGTGATCGTGGTGGGCTCCGTGGTCCAGTGGCGGGACAAGATCGGCTGGTTTGAAAAGAAGCCCCTCTTCGGGCGCAGGATTGTCATCACCCGCAGCCGTCAGCAGGCCAGCGCGTTGCGCCGCCGCTTGGAGGAAGCCGGCGCCTGGGTGTGGGAATTCCCCACCATCCGCACGGAGCCACTGCTGGACAACCCCGCTTTGGAGCAGGCCATGGCGCGGCTGGCGGAATATGCCTGGGTGGTGTTTACCAGCGCCAACGGCGTGGAATTCACCTGGCAGGCCCTGGTCCGGAAGGGACTGGATGCCCGGGCGTTTGGACAGGCGAAGCTGGCGGCCATCGGCCCGGCCACCGCCGAAGCCCTGGCCCAGCACGGGCTGAAGGCGGATCTGGTGCCGGACACTTACCAGGCGGAGGCTTTGGCTGCTGCCTTGCTCCAGGCCATGGGGGATCCGGCAGGTACGGACGGCGCCGGCGGAGCCGGCGGCAAGCGGGTGCTGGTGGCGCGGGCTGCAGAGGCCAGGGAAGCCCTGGTGGCGGCCTTGGAAGCTGCCGGGGTCCGTGTGGATGCAGTGGCCGTCTACAGGACGGTTCCGGCACAGGCCGGGCCCGGGGGCGGAACCGGAGAAGAAGGCGCAGCCGGGGATGACGCCGCGGACGCGTCCACCGGCCCGGCAGCGGCCACCGGCGACGGGCGGCCGCCAGGACTTGTCACTGGGCGGCAGCTGCGCAGTCTGTTGCAGGCCCACCAGGTGGACGCTGTGACGTTCACCAGTTCCTCCACGGCCCGCAACTTTCTGGCCAGCCTGGGAGGCGCCGAGGCGGCACGCCCCCTGCTGGAAGGCGTGGCGTTGGCCTGCATCGGGCCCATCACCGCCCGCACCCTCCAGGACGAAGGTTTCGCACCGGCGGTCATCGCCCGGGACTACACTGTCGCCGGCCTGGTGGAGGCCCTGGAGCATTGGGCCACCGGGGGCGGAGCAGCGGGCAAACGGAGCCCCGCGCCGTAGGCCCTGCCCGCGCCCTAGGCCCTGAACCGACCCGGAAAGTTTGGTCACGGATTCCAGCAGGTGAAGGGAGGTTTTCCGCCGCTCCCGCCGATTGGTCGATGCGAGGGGCGGCGGCATCAAGATGGCGCAAGGGATCACAGAGCAGGTGCAGCACAGTGAAGACAGCAGGAGACGGGCTCCGGCCCTGGAAAGCGTGGCGGGCCAGGCCACTGGCGCGTTTCCGGTGGTGCGCATGCGCCGGCTGCGGCGCTCGGCCGTGGTGCGGGATCTGGTCCGCGAGACCGCGCTGGACCTCGATGACCTGATCTACCCGCTTTTCGTGGTGCCGGGCAGCGGCATCCAGCGTGAGATTCCCTCGTTGCCGGGCCAGTACCATTGGAGTGTGGACCGGGTGGCCCAGGAAGCCGAACGCCTGGCGCACCTGGGCATCCGGGCGCTGCTGTTGTTCGGCATTCCTGCCAGCAAGGATCCGGAAGGCAGTCAGGCTTGGTGCGACACGGCTCCGGTACAGCAGGCCATCCGGGCCATCAAGGCTGCCCTACCGGATATGCTGGTCATCACCGACGTGTGCCTGTGCGAGTACACCAGCCACGGCCATTGTGGGCACCTGAGCGGCCAGGAGGTGGATAACGATGCCACCCTGCCTCTTCTGGCGCGGACGGCGGTTTCCCATGCCCGGGCCGGGGCGGACATGGTGGCACCCTCGGACATGATGGACGGACGGGTGGGCGCCATCCGGCGGGCCCTGGATGAAGCGGGATTCACGGAGACGGCCATCATGGCCTACTCCGCCAAATATGCCTCGGCCTTCTACGGTCCTTTCCGGGATGCGGCAGGTTCAGCGCCCTCCTTCGGCAACCGGCGCGGGTACCAGATGGACCCCGGCAACGCCGCCGAGGCCTTGCGGGAGGTACAGCTGGATATGGCGGAGGGGGCGGATATCGTCATGGTCAAACCCGCCCTGCCCTACCTGGATGTCTTGCGCCGGGTGAAGGATACGTTCGCCATGCCCACGGCCGCCTACAACGTCAGCGGCGAGTATGCCATGATCCGGGCGGCGGTGGACCGGGGGTGGCTGGATGAACGCACCGCCGTATGGGAGTCTCTGCTGGGCATCAAGCGGGCCGGAGCGGATTTGATCATCACCTATTGGGCTCCCCAGGTGGCAGCCTGGCTGCAGGAGGGATGGAGGCCTTGAACCCGTCTTCTCCAAGGCGCCAGGGGCGGTCAGGGGCGGTAGACAGCCCCGCGGAAACGGAGCCGGTGCTGAATGCCGTGGACCGGCAGCTTTTGAATCTGCTTCAGACGGACTTTCCGCTGGTGCCGCGCCCCTTTGCCCTTCTCGGCCAAAAGGTGGGGCTTTCCGAGGAGGACGTCGTCGAGAAAGTGCGGTCCTGGCAGAAGTCCGGGCTGGTGCGGCGCCTGGGCCCGGTGTTTGATTCCCGGCGGCTGGGGTTCAAGGGCATGCTCTGCGCCATGGCCGTGCCGCCGGAAGAGGTGGAGGCCGTGGCCGGCTATGTGAACCGGCTCCCCGGCATCACCCACAACTATGTGCGGGAAAGCTGGCGGGCGCGCCAGGAATCCGCCGGCGCGAAGGCCTACCCCGCTGCCCGGTACAACCTGTGGTTCACCATCATCGCGCCCACCCAGCAGGAAGCCGAAGCCCAGCTGGCTGCCATCGCCGCCCACACCGGCATCACGGATTACATGGCTCTGCCGGCCTCGAAGCTGTTCAAAATCCGGGTGCAGTTTGCGGTGGAAGAACCTTCCACAGGAGGTCAGGAGGCGTGAAAAACGGCTCAGTTCCCGCCAGAAGACAGCCATCCCCGGCAGAAGAGCCTCCCGCGCCGATTTCGCCCCGGCTTTGGCGGATCATCGAAGTGCTGCAAGACGATCTGGAGGCCAGCCCCCGTCCTTTTCTGGCGGCGGCCCAGAGGTTGGATATGAGCGAAGAGCAGCTGCTGGCCGCCATCCGCCGTCTCATGGAACAGCGCATCATCCGGCGCTTCGGAGCCACCCTGAAGCATTATGCCGTGGGCTACCAGGCCAATGCCATGGCGGTCTGGTCTGTGCCTCCGGAACGGCTGGAGGAAGTCGGCGCTTTGCTGGCCGCCTCTCCGGCCGTGACTCATTGTTACGCCCGGCGGACGTACCCGGGCTGGCCGTATAACCTCTACGCCATGATCCACGGCCGGACCGAGGAAGACTGCCTGGCCGTGGCCCGGGACCTGGCGGAGAAAACCGGTGTCCACCAATATGACCTGCTCTTCACCCGGGCGGAGCTGAAAAAGATCCGTATGCATTACCATCGCCCGGGCTGCAGCCACGGGCCGGCTGGCGCCGGGCAGGATGCAGAAGGAGGAGATCCTGGGCCATGACGAGGAACGGGTGCGGTACAAAAGGGATGGAAGGGGTTTCGGACCGGTCCCCGGATGGGTTGGCGGCCCCGGCGCCTTGCGGGGCAGGGGCAGATTGGCCCCGCTCCCGCCGCCTGTTCGAGCAGGCCCTTCAGGTCATGCCCGGCGGGGTGAACAGCCCAGTGCGGGCATTCCAGCATGTGGGCGGAGCCCCGTTTTTCGTGGCCCGGGCCCAGGGCGCGTATCTGTATGACGAAGACGGCCACCGCTATATCGATTATGTCTGCTCCTGGGGGCCGCTGATCCTGGGACATGCCCATCCCGTCGTAGTGGAGGCTGTGCGGGAGGCTGCGGGCCGGGGCACCAGTTACGGCGCCCCCACGGCCGCCGAAGTGGAGCTGGCGGAGCTGGTGCGGCGGGCCTTTCCCAGCATGGAGATGGTGCGTATGGTGAACTCCGGCACCGAAGCCACCATGAGCGCCCTGCGCCTGGCCCGGGCTGCCACCGGCCGGCCGCGCTTTATCAAGTTCTCCGGCAATTATCACGGGCATGCCGACAGCTTTCTGGTGCAGGCCGGGTCGGGCGCCACCACTCTGGGCGTGCCCGACAGTCCCGGTGTTCCGGCAGCGGTGGCTGCCGATACTCTGGTGGCCCCTTACAACGACCTGGACGCTGTGGAGACGCTGTTCCGGCAGCAGGGGGATCAGATTGCGGCGGTCATCGTGGAGCCCGTGGCCGCCAACATGGGGGTCGTTCCGCCCCAGGAAGGGTTCTTGGCCGGCCTGCGCCGCCTGACCAGCCAATATGGCGCCCTGCTGATCTTCGACGAGGTCATCACCGGCTTCCGGGTGGCTTTTGGCGGCGCTCAGGAACTCTACAAAATACGTCCGGATCTGACCACGCTGGGCAAGATCGTAGGCGGAGGCCTGCCGGTAGGCGCCTACGGCGGCCGCCGGGACCTCATGGCGAAGGTGGCCCCCAGCGGCCCGGTCTACCAGGCCGGCACCCTGGCCGGCAACCCGCTGGCCATGGCCGCAGGCTTGGCCACGTTGCGGATCTTGGCGGAGCAGAAGGACACAATCTATACCGAGCTCTCCCGCCGCACGGCCCGGCTGGTGGCTGGCCTGGAACGCGCTGCCCGCGCTGCGGGCGTGCCGGTGCAGCTGCCCCAGGTAGGCTCCCTGTTCGGGATCTTTTTCTCCCGGCAGCCGGTGCGGGATTACCAGGGTGCCCTGGCCAGCAGCGGGGAGGCTTACCGCCGCTTCTTCTGGCGGATGCTGGCAAGCGGGTGCTATTTCGCGCCCTCGCCCTTCGAGGCAGCGTTTGTTTCCGCAGCCCACGGAGACGCGGAGATTCAGACCACCCTGGACGCAGCCAGGGACGCTTTTCAGGCCGCGGCGGAAGCCCTCTAGCGCGGCTGCGGACCTGGGCGGCTGCCGCTGCCCCGGCCCCCAAGGCCCCTGCTCCGGCGCCGCCGCGGGCGGGACGGGCTGTAACGGCCCAATCCAAACAGCTGGTCCAGGCTGAGCTGCAACTGCTCAGCCAGGTGCAAAACCACAGGCAGCGAGGGGAGGGCGGCCCCGTTTTCCACTTGGGAGATGAAGCTCTTGCTGACGACGCCTGCTGCCAGCTGCGTCTGGGTGAGGCCCAGTTCCTGCCGCGCCTGGCGCACTGCCTGGCCCAGACGCCGTGCCACGATCTGGAGCTGCTCGGGTGGGATGTTGGCGGTGTGGGGTTCCCTTTTGCTGCTCACCGTTGCCACCTCGCAGTCACGGGGTATGATTGATTGAACTTACATAGCAAGTATAATACAACGACTGTAAACCGTCGAGAAACGTCGTGACAAGTCGGAGGCGGGTGAGCCCAACCGAACCGGCCGGTTTAGCAGCGCCGCCTGCCACTTTCTGGGGCTGCCTTGCCGCCCGGTCCTCTTTTGGGATAGAATTGAACCAAACGCAAACACTGGCAAATCCGCCCGGAGGTGCTGGGGAGTGACCGCCATCCGCAAGATCCAGATCTGTATCTCGGATACGCTCCTGTCCCAACTGGATGCTGTGGTGGCCGAAGAACACCGCCGGCGCAGCTCCATTGTTCGCGAGGCGATCCGCCTCTACCTGCGGGAGCGCCGGGCCCCGGAAATCCGCCAGGGTCTGGAAAACGGCTATCGCGAGATGGCGGGCGTGAACCGAAACATGGCGGAGGCGGCGGCGGAAGCAGACTGGGTGGCCTGGGAGGCCTATGAGCGTTATCTTCTGGCCCAGCCCGCGACTCCCACAGCCGGCGGGGCACCGCCCCAGCAGGCGGCCCCGGCGGCGGAGCAGGATGCTACAGGCCACGGCAGGAAGCGGAGCGAAGGCCGGAGAGCGGGGCGGTAATGCTGTGGGCAAGGAGCGGGTTGCGCGGGGAGATGTATTCTATGCCGATCTCAGCCCAGTTTGGGGCTCGGAGCAGGGCGGCATACGCCCCGTCTTGATCCTGCAGAACGACATCGGCAACCGCTTCAGTCCCACCACCATCGTGGCGGCCATCACCTCCAACATCCATAAATCCCGCCTGCCCACCCATGTGGAGATCAGCGCCCGGGAGACCCATCTGGACCGGGATTCCGTGGTTCTTTTGGAGCAAATCCGCACCATCGACAAGGGCCGCCTGCGCCAGAAGGTCGCCCACTTGAGCGTGGAGAGCATGGAGCGCGTGGATGAGGCCCTGAAGATCAGCCTGGGGCTGGTCAAGCTCTGATGGGCCCATTGCGGCCTGTCCGGGCCGCGAGCCGCCGGCCAGGAGGAGATGGGCGGCGCATGTCAAATAGTATATCTTTAGTGATAGCCGGGGCGGGGCTCCCGGCTCTCTTTTTGGTATCGTACCAAGGGAGGATTGCGCCCGTCAACGCAGCATGGGAAGTTGGGGTGGGCAGGCAAGGTGAACTGGAAAGTCATTGTCAACCCTGTGGCAGGCCGTGGGTACAGCCGCCGCATCTGGCCCCGCCTGGACGAGGAGCTGAAGCGCCTCAATGTGCGGTTTACGCCCTATTTCACCCGCTGTGCCGGCGATGGGGTCGCCGCAGCGCGGGTGGCAGCAGCCGAGGGTTTTGACGGCGTGGTGGCGGTGGGCGGCGACGGCACCGTGGCCGAGGTGGTCAATGGGCTGGCCGCCGGGGAGGGGCGGCCTGATTCGCCTTTGGTGTTGGGAGTTCTGCCGGTGGGGACCGGCAATGACTTCGTCCGCAGCCTGGCCATCCCGGCGGACCCGGTGGCCGGGTGCCGGCTGCTGGTGGAGGGTATCGCCCGCCGGGTGGACGTGGGTTTGGTGGACGGCAGGCGTTTTGTCAACGTGGCCGGCGTAGGATTTGATGCGGAGGTCGCCCGCAAGAGCAATACAGGGGTGCGTTTTTTGCGGGGGTCGGCAGCCTACATCTACGGGATCCTCACCACGTTTCTCACTTTTGTTCCGGCACCGGTGCGGGTGGAAGTGGACGGCGTGACATGCTGGGAGGACCAGGCCATGATGGTGGCGGTGGCCAACGGGCGCTACTATGCAGGCGGGTTGTTCATCTCGCCCCCTTCCCGCATCGACGACGGCCGGCTGGATGTCTGCGTCATCGAGGGCATGGGCCGCGTGGAATTCCTGCGGGCTTTCAGAAAGGTTTTCGACGGCCGGCACCTGGAGCTGCCCAAAGTTCATGTGTTTTCTGGCCAAACGGTGCGAATTTCCCAGCCGGCTGCGGTCCGCCAGGCTTACATCGTCCATGCGGACGGGGAGATTCTGGGCCCGCTGCCCCAACAGTTCTCTTTGGCTCCCGGGGCGTTGCGGGTCCAGATCCCGGAAGGAGCGACCCGGGAAAAATGAACCTGGACCCCCCTCCTGTGATCGGGTTGACCTGCAGCCGCCAGGCTGCGCCCGAGCGTTATTATGTCAGTGAGGATTATGCCTGGGCGGTGGCTGCCGCCGGGGGGCTGCCGGTGTTGTTGCCGCCGGTGGGAACAGGCCGCAGGCCGCCGGGGGGCCAGGCTCCCCAGGGCCTGGAGGCGCAGGCCGCCGCAATCCTCAGACGGTTGGACGGTCTGGTGCTCACCGGCGGGGGCGACGTGGATCCGGCCTGGTACGGCGAGGAGCCGCTGCCGGCGCTGGGACCGGTGGATCCCGCCAGGGACGGCCTGGAAATGGCTTTGGCGCGGCTGGCCTGGCAGCAGGACATGCCGGTGTTGGGCATCTGCCGGGGCCTGCAGGTGATGGTGGTGGCCCTGGGAGGCAGCCTGTACCAGGATCTGCCTTCCCAGCTGCCGGGCGCGCAGCGGCACCATTGGGATACCGCCCGAAATGTGGCGGTTCATCCGGTCCAGGTCAAGCCCGGCAGCCGCCTGGCAGAACTGCTGGGCAGGGCCGCCGTGGACGTCAACAGCTTCCACCACCAGGCTGCGAAGGCGGTGCCCGCAGCCCTCAAGGTCACCGCTTTGAGCCCGGACGGAGTCGTGGAAGGACTGGAAGCCCCGGAACGCCGGTTCTGGCTGGCGGTCCAGTGGCACCCCGAGAATCTCTGGGAGGATGATCCGGAGTTTTTGTCCCTGTTTCGTGCGTTGGTGCTCGCGGCCGGAGGAGGGAGGCTCAGCTCATGATGAACGCCCCGAAAGGAGCCGAGGTGTTGGCTCAGGTGACCCGCGGGGAACTGGCGGAGAGTTTCCACCGGGGCCATGTGGCGGTGGTACGGGCCGACGGCGCCGTGGTGGCCTGGGTGGGAGACGAAAGATTCCGGACGTACTGGCGCTCTGCAGCCAAGCCCATCCAGGCGTTGGCGGTCCTGACCACCGGTGCCGCAGACCGCTTCCACTTCACGGACCCGGAACTGGCGGTCATGGCCGCGTCCCATGCCGGCGAAGACGAGCACGTGCAGGCGGTGCAAAGCATCCTGCACAAGGCCGGACTCACGGAGGCTGCGCTGCAATGCGGCACCCATCCGCCGGTGACGGCGGAAATGGCCCGGCGCCTGATCCTGGCGGGCCGCGAGCCGGAGCCGGTGCAGTGCAATTGCTCCGGCAAGCATGCTGGCATGCTGGCCGTGGCCGCCCACTTGGGCTTCCCGGTGGAGGGGTATCTGCGCCCTTCCCACCCCGTACAGCAGATCATGCTTTCGTTGGTGGCGGATTTCTGTAGCCTGCCGGCCAAGGAGATCATCCTGGGCGTAGATGGCTGCGGGGTCCCGGTGTTCGGGCTCCCGCTGGCAGCCATGGCTCTGGCCTACGCCCGCCTGGCGCATCCGGACCAGGCCAAGGCGGAATACGGGCCGGCGGTGCGCCGCCTCACCGGGGCCATGCTGCGCCATCCGGAGATGGTCAGCGGCCGGGGGCGTTTCACCACGGAGCTGATGGTGGCCGCACAGGGACGGGTCATCGCCAAATGCGGCGCAGAAGGGGTCTTTTGCCTGGCTTTGCCGGAGCAGGGCTTGGGCGTGGCCATCAAGGTGGAGGATGGGCAGTCCCGGCCTGTGCCTGTGGTGGCTTTGGAGGTTCTTCGCCAGCTGGGGTTGGACCTCACGGGGGAGCCGGGTTTGAAGGCATATTGGCAGGCGCCGGTGAGAAACAATCGGGGGGAAGCCGTGGGCAGGATCCTGCCGGCCTTCACTCTCCACTGGCAAGCCGGCCCGCTCACATAGGGCAAGAAAAGGGGAAGTTCCATGCGTGTCTGGATATCCGTGGATCTGGAAGGCGTCAGCGGCGTCGTGCTGCAGCGGCAGATCAAGGACCAGGGGCCAGAATACGAAGCTGCCCGTAAACTCATGACCCTGGAGGCCAACGCCGCCGTGGAAGGAGCTCTGGCAGGCGGCGCCAGCGAGGTGGTGGTCAACGATTCCCATTCGCATATGCAGAATATCCTCCCGGAGCTGTTGAACCCGGCGGCGGTCCTGATCAGCGGGGAAAACAAGCCCCTGAGCATGGTGCAGGGAGTGGAAGGAGCCAGCGCGGCGTTTTTTGTGGGCTACCATGCGCAGGCGGGCACCAGCCCGGCCGTGATCGACCATACCTATGCCGGCGTGGTGCGCCAGGTGCGCCTGAACGGCCGTCCCATGGGGGAGATCGGGATCAACGCCGCAGTCTGCGGCTACTACGGCGTCCCTGTGGTCCTGGTGACGGGAGACGACGCCGTGGTGCGGGAAGCTCAGGAGCTCCTGCCGGGGGTCACCACCGTGGCGGTGAAAAAAGCCTTCTCGCGCTACGCTGCAGCCTGCTGGCATCCGGAGCGGGCCCGGGCTGCCATCCGGCAGGCGGCCCAGGCGGCGGTCCAGAGGCTGAGTCAGCAGCCCGTGGCCCCCCTGCAGCTGGCGGCGCCGGTGCGGTTGGAAGTGGAGTTCGCCAACACCGCCATGGCCGACGCGGCGCTCCTGATTCCAGGTTCCCTGCGCCTGGATCCGCGCACCGTGGCCCTGGAGCACCCGGACTACCTCACGGCCTTCAAGGCCATGCGGGCCATGATCGCCCTGGCGGAAGAGGGCGCATGAGGCGGGGGCGTGGAGAGCTGTGACCGGCATTCCAGGCGGGGAAGTTGGGACTTTGGATTTTCCCACAGCGGCGGCATTGGCGCAGTGGGGCCGACGGCTGGGGACATGGCTGCAGGCCGGCGACGTGGTGCTGCTCTCCGGGCCCCTGGGGGCCGGCAAGACCTGGCTGGCCAAAGCCATCACCGGGGGCGTCGGTGCGCGGGGTCCTGTCACCAGCCCCACGTTTACGTTGATCAACCAGTATCCGGGCCCGATCCCGGTCTTCCACTGCGATCTCTATCGCATCAAGTCCCCGGAGGAGCTGCAGGAGCTGGGACTGGAGGAGGCACTGGCAGGGGAAGGCGTCTGCCTTGTAGAATGGCCTGAGAAGCTGGATGGATTCCGGCCTGCGGAATATCTGGGCATTGGCTTGAGCATCCTGGAGCAGGGCCGGCGTGTGCGGCTGGTGGCCCGGGGTGAACGCTACGAACGCCTGGCCCGGCGGGCCCTGGCCGGTCCTCCGGAAGCGGACGGAAAGGACCGGGACGGATTTGCGCATCCTGGCGTTTGACAGTTCGGGCCGGATAGGCAGTGCCGCCTTGCTCAGCGAGCGGGGCCTGGAAGCGGAGCTGACGCTGCAGGTGAAACGGACCCACTCCGAGCACCTGGTGCCGGCTGTGGTCCAGGTCCTGCAGACGGCAGGCTGGCGGGCGGCGGATTTGGACGCCCTGGCTGTGACAACAGGGCCGGGTTCCTTCACCGGGCTCCGCATCGGTCTGGGCACCGCGAAGGCCATGGCCTGGGCTCTGCAAAAACCCCTGGCTGCCGTAGGCACCCTGGAGGCCTGGGCCTTCGGTTTCCTACCGGTGGACGGGGTCGTCTGCCCACTGCTGGCTGCGCGGCGGGGCGAGGTGTACGCCGGGGTTTTCTGCCCGCGGCGGGACCCGGAACCGGGGCCGGCAGGCCCATGGGCCTGGCCTGAGCAGGTGGGCCCGTTGTTCTCCGGGCCCGTAGACCAATTTTTGCACGTGTTGTCCCAGCAGCGCCAATCTGTGCTATTCTGTGGTGACGGCCTCGATTATTACCGCCCTGCCTTGCTGCAGTGGGCGGAGCGGTTTCCCCAGCCGGTATGGCTGGCGCCTGCGGCTCAGAACTGCCTGCGGGCGGCCTGGGTAGGGGCCTTGGGGTTGAAGCGCCTACAGACCGGTGAAGCCAGCGACCCCCGTACTTTGACTGCTGTATATCTGCGGCCTTCGGAAGCGGAGGTCAAAGCAGGCCTGGGGGCGCAGACAGAGGGAGGCGAGGCGGGGCCGCTTCGGTGCGGGCCGTAAGCCGACCAGGAAGCGAGGTAGCGACCATGGATGCCCCCCTTTGGTGGCGGCAGTTGTGGTTGTGGCTGAAAGTGCACACCCAAGGGCCGGCGGGCTCAATGGCGGCCCGGGAAGCCCCGACGCCCGGGATGTCGCTGCGGCGCGGGCCCGCGGTGGACCATGGGGCCAGGTCCGGCGCTGCCGCCGGTGCCCCGGCGGAGGCCGGGCCGGCGGAGGCAGCACAGCCCGGTGAAGGGGAGGCGGGCGCCGCGGAGCGGAACCTCCCGGGAGGGCAAGAGGGGTTGCGCCTCCGGAGCAGGCCGTCCCGGGACGGGGAGGAGCTCAACCTGGATGAGGTGCTGTTTCGTCCCATGTACGTCAGCGACCTGGGCCAGGTGATGCAGGTGGAACATCTGTCCTTCCCCACGCCGTGGTCGAAGAACGCCTTCTACGGCGAGCTGTTGGATAATCCCCGCGCCCGCTACCTGGTGGCGGTCTGGCGCGGGCGGGTCATCGGCTACATCGGCATGTGGCTGTTGTTCGATGAAGCCCATATCACCAATGTGGCCGTGCATCCCCGCTACCGCGGCCATCATTTGGGGCGCCGCCTCATGGAGCGGGGCGAGGAGCTGGCCCGCCAGCACGGCATTCGGCGGATGACCTTGGAAGTGCGCAAGTCCAACGCTCCGGCGCGGCATCTATATGAGAGCCTGGGCTACCAGGTTGTCGGCGTCCGGCCAGGGTATTACCGCGACAACAACGAAGATGCCATTATTATGTGGAAGAACCCCCCTCCGGAGATGGTTCCCCGTGCAGAATAGCTGGGCCGGCGGGGCGCCGGACCCGGGGCAGTATTTTGACTCCGGGTTCTTGTGTCTGGGCTTGGAGACGTCCTGCGACGAGACCTCTGCAGCTGTGGTGGCGGGCGCCCACCAGATCCGCTCGAACGTCATCAGCAGCCAAATCGCCGTGCACCAGCGCTTCGGAGGCGTGGTGCCGGAGATTGCGGCCCGCCGCCACCTGGAGCGGATTGTCCCCGTGGTGGAGCAGGCTTTGCAGGAAGCCCACGCCTCCCTGGACCAAATTGGCGGCATCGCGGTCAGCTATGGCCCGGGCCTGGTGGGCGCCCTGCTGGTGGGTGTCTCTGCCGCCAAAGGCTTGGCTCTGGCCCTGGGCAAGCCGTTCATTGGTGTGCATCATGTGGAGGGGCACATCTATGCGAACTTCCTGGTGCACCCGGAGCTGGAGCCCCCGGCTTTGTGCCTCACTGTTTCCGGCGGCCACACGGATTTGGTGTATATCCGGGCCCACGGGGAGTTTCGGGTGGTGGGGCGCACCCGCGACGACGCCGCAGGCGAAGCCTTTGACAAGGTGGCCCGCTTGCTGGGACTGGGTTACCCCGGCGGGCCGGCAGTGGAGGCCCAGGCCCGGCAGGGGGACCCCCAGGCCTACCCCATGCCCCGGGCTCTGGCCGGCGAGGACACGCTGGACTTCAGCTTCAGCGGCCTGAAAACCGCCGTGGCCCGGCTGATTCAGGAGCTGCCGGACCGGAACCCCCGGACGCTGAGCAATCTGTGCGCCAGCTTCCAGGCGGCCGTGGTGGACGTGCTGGTGAGCCGTACCGTGCAGGCCATGAAGAAGCTGGGTGTCCGTACGGTTCTTCTCTCCGGCGGCGTGGCCGCCAACGGGGAGCTGCGCCGCCGCCTGGAGGAGGCAGTCCGGCAGCAGGGCGGCCGGTTGTACATGCCACCGGCGATTTTGTGCACGGACAATGCCGCCATGGTGGCTTGCGCCGGAACCTACCGGTTGGCCCGGGGGGAGCGGTCCGGATGGGACCTGAATGCCGTGCCCAGCCTGGCTTTGCCCGAAGCCCCGGCGGCGTCCGGCGCGTCTGCCTGACCCGGGCAGGGCCCACTTCGGCTGAAACAGGGTGCCGCCAGCCTGCTGCCGTCTGGAAGCGTGCCGTCATTCGTCAGGAAGCGCGCTTTCTTCCTATGCAGCAGGAAAACGCGGCCTGGAAAGGGAAGCTCCCTCCTCACCAAGGAAATTCGGGCTGGCCGGCTCAAGGACGGGCCGGCTCCGGGAGGTTTTTTCCATGTCGCAAAATACCAGCCGTCGCGCTGCCCGCTGTTGCGGCAGCGCCCACAGCCGGTTTCTCCGGCGTTTCACACATCGCTGCATCCCTGGCCGGGCCGGCGGCCTGGCAGCCGCAGCCCTGTGCACGGCTCTGGCCCTGGCTGTGGCCCTGGCTTTGCCCTTGCCTGCTGCTGCTGCCATTGCCACCACCCCGGATCCCACGGTTCTGACCATCCCAGAAGGTCCCGGTGTGGGCGCCGCGGCCCTGGGCATGGGCGGAGCCGTGGTGGCCATCACCGCGGACCAGACCTCGGCGTATTGGAATCCAGCGGGAATCGCCCACGTGCATTGGATCTCTATCGTGCCTTCCCTCAGCCTGGACCTGCCGCAGAAAGAGAGTCTCCCTCTCCTGCAGGATCTCCTGGCTGGCACCGACGCCCAGACCCTGTGGGAGAAGTACCAAGGGCAGTCCATCTCTGTGGCCGGTACAGGCACCCTGGGCCTGGCCACCACCCACGTGGCCCTGAGCGCCGTGGCCCAGGGCGTGGCCCAAGCCCAGTTCCCGCAAAACGCTTCCGACGGCGTTACCACCCAATGGAAGGCGGTGAACGCTTCCACGTTGACTCTGGCCCACTCGTTCCAGGTGCCGGCCCTCTCGCTGGCCCGTTTGGACGTGGGGGCCAATATCAAGCTGCTGCAGGGAGCATATGATCGGACCCACTACGACGTGTCGGGGCCTGGACAGTGGAGTGCGACGAGCGACAGCATCCGCGGCACCGGCGTGGCGTACGATATCGGCGTGCAGGCACAGACGCTCGACATCATGCACCTGGGCGCCGTGGTACGGAATCTCGGCGCCACCCTGACCTGGGGCGACGCGGGCCCGAGGGAAACCCTCGCGCCGGTGCTGGCGCTGGGTGTGGCGGTGCGGCCGCCGCTTCTGGGGCTTACGGTGGCGGCGGGCATCGACAAGCCGCTGACTGCAGGAAGCACGGATCTGGCCGGCTCTGATGCCGCCGTGTGGCGGCTGGGAGTGGAGCAGTCTGTGTTGGGGGTCCTGGCTCTGCGGGCCGGTGCTTACGGCACGCCGGGCGCTGCCACGCCTGTCATGTATACCGGCGGCCTCGGGCTGGGGTTGGGCCCGGTGCGGGCCAACGTGGCGGTTCAGACCGCCGACTTTTCCACCGGGCAGGCCTGCGCTGACCTGTCGCTGAACTTCTGAGCGACGCAGAATCTCTGCCGGGGGCTGAAACGTGGTGACACTGGATGTCTCTCTGGTGCCCGCGGAGTTGGCGGAGCGCGATCTGAACGGTTGGGCCGTGGCGGTACTCGACATTTTGCGGGCCACCACGGTCATGGTCACGGCGCTGGAGAACGGCGCTGCCCAAGTGGTGCCCGTGCTGACGCCGGAGGAAGCCCTGGCGGGCGCAGGCTCCCGCCAGGGAGCCCTGGTGGGCGGGGAGCGGAAAGGTGTGGCCCTGCCCGGCTTCGACTGCGGCAATTCGCCTTACGAATACAGCCGGGAAAAAGTGGCGGGAAAAACCGTCTACCTCACCACCACCAATGGCACAGTGGCCTTGCGCCATGCGGCCCGGGCCGGGGCGGTGACGGTCGCCTGCTTCCGCAACCGGACCGCCGTGGCCCGCTGGCTGGCGGAGCAGGAGAAGCCGGTTTTGCTGGCCTGCGCGGGCCGCAAGGGCCGTTTCTCGTGGGAGGACCTGGCCGGCGCCGGCGCGGTGGTTGCAGCCCTGGAGGCTGTGGCTCCCGGGGTGTTTCAGCCGACCGATGCGGCCCGCCTGGCCCGGCAGGTCTTCGCAGAATGGGAAGGCCGCCTAAAGGAGTTGCTGGCGTCCACGGAGCACGGCCGGTTCCTGATCGACATCGGTTTCCGGGACGATCTCCCCTATTGCGCGCAGCTGGATGTGAGCCGGCTGGTGCCGCACTGGGAAGGTGGGAGCCTCACGGCTCCGCAGGCGCGGGCATAGCCCGCTGCACCTGCGGCACCGGGAGTGACGCCGCGCCCGGACGGGACGGGGCGGAACGGCCGGATTGGGCGGATTGAGTAGGCATGGGGCGTCTTTTTTATGAGCTCCTTTCACCGGAAGAGGCCTGGCGCAGGCTACGCCAGGCCTTGCCTGTGCCGGCCACAGGCGTGGAGAGGGTGCCGCTGGCCGAGGCCCTGGGAAGGGTGCTGGCCCGGCCCTGCCAAGCGGAGGCGCCGTTGCCGGGGTTCCGCCGCTCGGCGGTGGATGGCTACGCCGTGCAGGCGCGGGATACCTTTGGCGCTTCTGAGAGCTTTCCGGCGCTGTTTCAGGTGGCCGGCCGGGTGGAGATGGGAAGGCCTGCACCCGGCGGCCCGCAAACGGGAGAGGCGGTGGCAGTGCCCACCGGCGGCATGTTGCCGCCGCAGGCGGACGCTGTGGTCATGGAAGAATATGTCCACGACGCAGGGGCGGACAGCATCGAAGTGGTGCGCCCCGTGGCTCCCTTGGAGAACGTGGTGGCTGCCGACGACGATTGGTCCACGGGGCAGCTGGTGCTGCCGGCGGGAAGAAGGCTACGGGCGGCGGATCTGGGAGCTCTGGCTGCCCTGGGAAGGGCGGAGGTTCCGGTGGTCCCCCGCCCGGTGGTGGCCATTCTTTCCACGGGCGACGAAGTGGTGGCGCCGTGGGAGCAGCCCGGCCCGGGACAGGTGCGGGACATCAACAGCTACGCGTTGGCCGGGCTGGTGCGCGAAGCCGGCGGTGAGCCGCTTCTGGGCGGAATCTGCCCGGATCGCTGGGAGGATCTGCTGGCCCGCAGCCGGGAGCTGTTGCAGCAGGCGGATGTTCTGGTCCTCTCCGGCGGGTCCTCTGTGGGCAGCCGGGACCATACGTTGCGGCTGGTGGAAGCGCTGGGGCCGCCGGGGGTCTTGGTGCACGGCGTCCATATCAAGCCTGGCCGGCCGTTGCTTGTGGGCGCTGCGGCAGGAAAAGCGGTGTTCGGTCTACCGGGGCATCCAGCCTCGGCCATGGTCACGTTTTCGTTGTTTGTGGCGCCCTGGCTCGCTCTGCTGCAAGGACTGCCGGCGGACGGCCCCGGGACCGGCGACCCGGCAAAGGGAAGCGCCCCGGCCACCGTGCCGGCGCAGTTGGGGGCCAATCTGCCGTCCGCCGTGGGCCGGCTGGACGTGGTGCAGGTCCGTCTGCGCCGCCAGGGCGACATGTGGGTGGCAGAGCCGCTTTTCCGTAAATCCGGCCTCATCACCCCCATGGTGGAGGCCGACGGCTGGCTGGTTGTCCCAGGCCCTTCGGAGGGCCTGAAAAAAGGGGATTGGGTGGAGGTTCACCGCTATCGTTAGGCTGCAGATACGGCGGCGCCCGTTGCTGGTGTGCGCTGTGTCCGGCGGTGCCTGCAGGCGGGGAGGAGGCCAGGGATTATGGAGGGGCCCGGAGACCGGCAGGGATCCGGAGGCGGACAGGGGTCCGAGGATTGGCACCGGTATCTGCACCCGGTGCCCTGGCAGGAAGCACTGCGGAAGTGGCTGGACCATCTGCGCGGACAAGGCTGGCAGGCGCCCTTGTCCGGCGAGCGCGTGCCGGTGGACCAGGCTTTGCACCGGATCACCGCGGAGGCGGTGCGGGCCCGGGCTTCCTCGCCGCATTACGCCGGCGCAGCTATGGACGGCATCGCCGTGAAGGCTGCGGATACCTTCGGAGCCAACGAGGCCCACCCGGTGATCCTGGAGCCCGGCCAGTACAGCTTTGTTCATACGGGGCAGGCGCTTGTGGCGCCCTATGACGCGGTGGTCATGATCGAAGAGGTGGAGCGCCTGCCGGCGGGCCGCGTGTTGCTGCGCCAGCCGGCGGTGCCCTGGCAGGACGTGCGCCCCGTCGGCGAGGATATTGTGGCCAGCGAGATGGTTCTTCCGGAGAACCACCGTATACGGCCCGTAGACATTGGGGCCTTGCTGGCCGCCGGCGTGACCCGGGTTTCTGTGCGCCCCCAGCCGCGGGTGGCCATTTTGCCCACGGGCGGTGAGTTGGTGGACGTGCTGGCCGTTCCAGAGGTGGAAGGGCTGCCTGCCGGCGCCATTCCGGAGTTCAACTCCTACGTGCTGGCAGGCCTGGTGCAGGAATGGGGCGGTGTACCTGTGCGTCTCGCACCGGCGCCCGACGACCCCCGTGCACTGCAGGAGGCCGTGGAGCAAGCCCTGGACGGCGGCGCCCACGTGGTGGTGATCAACGCAGGCTCCTCGGCCGGGCCCCGGGATCGGACGGCCGGCGTCGTGGCGAAGCTGGGATCTCTGGTGGTCCATGGGGTGGCCACGCGCCCCGGCAAACCGGTGATTTTGGGCCAGATCGGCGGCAAGCCGGTGCTGGGAATTCCTGGATTTCCGGTTTCCGCGGTCCTGGCGGCGGAGCTGTTCCTCCGCCCCCTGCTGATGGAGCTCCTGGGTACCGTGACGCCGCAGCCGGTGCGGGTGCGGGCGGTGATGACCCGGCGTCTGGCCTCCCCCGGGGGAGTGGAGGAATTCGTGCGGGTGCAGCTGGGCCGGGTAGGCGAGCGGCTTTTGGCTCTTCCCCTTTCCCGCGGCGCCGGGGTGATCATGTCCTTGGTGCGGGCAGACGGGTGGGTGCGCCTGCCTGCAGGGCAGCAGGGCGTGGAGGAAGGCCAGGAGGCGGAAGTGGAGCTGTTCGGGCCGCCGGACCAGGCGGAGAGGACCCTGGTCTTCTCCGGAAGCCATGACCCGGCTTTGGATCTTCTGGCTACGGCCCTCAGCCGCAAACTGCCCGGAGCCCGCCTGGCCATCTCCGCCGTGGGCAGCCTGGGAGGGCTTCTGGCCATCCGGCGCGGCTATGCCCACCTGGCGGGCAGCCATCTTCTGGATGAGGCCAGCGGCCAATACAATTTCCCCTTCATCCGCCGCTATCTGGCAGGCGAAGACGTGGTGGTGGTGAATTTCGTCCACCGCCAGCAGGGATTCATCGTGGCTCCGGGAAACCCCTTAGGGATCCGGGACGTGGCGGACCTGGCCCGACCGGGCGTCCGCTTCGTGAACCGGCAGCGGGGGGCCGGCACCCGGGTGCTGTTGGACCTGGAACTGAAACGGCGCGGGTTGCGGCCTGCGCAGATTGCCGGCTACGAACGGGAAGAATACAACCATTTGGCTGTGGCTGCCGCAGTGAAAAGCGGCAGCGCCGATGTGGGCCTGGGGCTGTATTCCGCAGCTCGGGCCGTAGGCACCGGATTCGTACCGTTGGCGGAGGAACGCTACGATTTCGTGGTGCCCCGCAGGTTTTTGCAGGCGCCCCTGGTCCAAGCCGCCCTGGAGATCCTGCGCCAGCCCGCCTTCGCCCGCCAGGTGGAAGCCCTGGGGGGCTACGACACCCGCGACATGGGTCAGGTGCTGCCCGCGCCGCCCGTTTCCTGACCTGCGGAAAGCCCCGTGACCTGCCGAAAGGAGATCGTACACATGGGTTCAGATCAGGTGAAAGCAATTGGGGACTTTGACCGGGAACTGGCTCACCGCATCGACCACACTTTGCTCAAGCCCGATGCCACGCCCATGGATATCCAGCGGCTTTGTGCCGAAGCCCGGGCCTATGGGTTCGCCACCGTATGCGTGAATCCGCTTTTTGTGGCCCAGGCCGCCGGCGAGTTGGCCGGCACCCCAGTGGGAGTCTGTTCCGTGGTGGGCTTCCCGCTGGGAGCCACGCCTGCGCAGGTGAAAGCTGTGGAGGCCGCCCGGGCCGTGGCGGACGGCGCCCGGGAGATCGACATGGTGCTCGCCATCGGCCTTCTGAAGGCGGGGGAGGAGGACCGGGTGCGGGAGGACATCCGCCAGGTGGTGCAGGCTGTGGCACCGGTGCCGGTGAAGGTGATCCTGGAGACCGGCTTGCTCACAGACCAGGAGAAGGTCCTCGCCTGCCATTTGGCAGAAGAGGCGGGGGCGGCCTTCGTCAAGACCTCTACCGGCTTCGGGCACGGCGGCGCCACCGTGGAGGATGTGCGCCTCTTGCGGGCCACCGTCGGCAGCCGCCTGAGGGTCAAAGCCTCCGGCGGCATCCGGGACCATCAGACCGCTCTGGCCATGCTGGCCGCCGGCGCCGACCGCCTGGGCTGCAGCGCCAGCGTGGCGGTGGTGACCGGCCGCACGCCTTGAAGGCGGTGAAGGCATCCGGGTTGCAGGAAGTATGAGTCTGCATCGCTGGGGCACCTTAAGCAAGAATTTGGATATCGCCGGATCCGGCTGGCGGGTCTCAGGCAATGCCGCTGCTGGAAAATCCCGGGGGTCATAGAAAATACCCTCTTGCGTTGGGCACGGTGCTTGAGTAATATATTGCCTGGGGTTAGCACTCACCAAAGCTGAGTGCTAACAAAAACGCAACCAGTCACCAGTCCGGTAGAGGAGGTCAGTTCCATGCGCATCAAGCCGTTAGCCGACCGGGTAGTGGTTCAGCTGTTGGATACGGAGGAAAAGACCCAGAGCGGCATTGTCATTCCTGACACCGCCAAAGAAAAACCCCAGCAGGGGAAGGTCCTCGCTGTGGGCCCCGGCCGGTGGGATGACGAGGGTAAGCGCCAAATCCCCATGGCTGTCAAGGAAGGCGATCATGTCCTCTTCGCCAAATACGCGGGCACCGAGGTCAAGCTGGATGGCGAGGAATACCTGATCCTGCGGGAAAGCGACATCCTGGCGGTTATTGCTTGATGCCGCAGGTTGCCCCTTGAGGCGGCAGATTGCCGTTCTGTTACGCTGCGAGCAGAGTAAAGGAGGAACATCTCAATGCCGAAGCAGTTGGTTTTCGACGAACAGGCGCGGCGGGCCATGGAGCGCGGCGTCAACATCCTGGCCGACGCAGTGAAGGTGACGTTGGGGCCCAAGGGCCGTAACGTCGTGCTGGAGAAAAAGTTCGGCTCCCCCACCATCACCAACGACGGTGTGACCATTGCCCGGGAAATCGAGCTGGAGGATCCCTGGGAGAACATGGGCGCCCAGCTGGCCAAAGAGGTGGCCACCAAGACCAATGACGTGGCGGGGGACGGAACCACCACCGCCACGGTGCTGGCCCAGGCCATGATCCGTGAGGGCCTGAAGAACGTGGCAGCCGGCGCCAACCCCATGATGATCAAGCGCGGCATGGACGCGGCGGTAGCCAAAGCGGTGGAGGCCTTGAAGGAGGTCTCCCGGCCGGTGGAGGACCGTAAGTCCATCGCCCAGGTGGCCTCCATCTCTGCGGCAGATGAGGAGATCGGCGGCCTCATTGCCGATGCCATGGAGAAGGTGGGCAAAGACGGGGTCATCACCGTGGAAGAGTCCCAGACCATGGGCACCTCCCTGGAGATCGTGGAAGGCATGCAGTTCGACCGGGGCTACGTGTCGCCCTACATGGCCACCGATACGGAGCGCATGGAGGCTAATCTGGAGGACCCCTACATTCTGATCACGGATAAGAAGATTTCCGCCGTCCACGATCTTCTGCCCGTCCTGGAGAAAGTCGTCCAGACCGGCAAGCCCCTCCTGATCATCGCCGAGGACGTGGAAGGCGAGGCTTTGGCCACCCTGGTGGTGAACAAGCTGCGCGGCACCCTGACGGCTGTGGCCGTGAAGGCCCCGGGCTTCGGTGACCGGCGCAAGGCCATGCTGGGCGACATTGCCACCGTCACCGGCGGCCAGGTCATCTCGGAAGAGCTGGGCCTGAAGCTGGAGAATGTCACTCTGAACCAGCTGGGACGTGCCGGCAAGGTCCGCGTGGCCAAGGAAGAGACCACCATCGTGGAAGGCAAGGGCAGCCAGGAGGAGATCAAGAAGCGCATTGCCCAGATCCGGTCCCAGATCGAGGAGACCACCTCGGATTATGACCGGGAGAAGCTGCAGGAGCGCTTGGCCAAGCTGGCCGGCGGTGTGGCTGTGATCCAGGTGGGCGCCGCCACCGAAACGGAAATGAAGGAACGCAAGCACCGCATTGAGGACGCCCTGTCCGCCACCCGCGCCGCGGTGGAGGAAGGCATCGTGCCTGGCGGCGGCGTGGCGCTGATTTCGGCCATCCCGGCTGTGAAGGAATTGGCCAAGGAGCACACCGGCGACTACCGTACCGGCGTGGAGATTGTGCTGAAGGCTCTGGAGGAGCCCCTGCGCCAGATTGCCCTGAACGCCGGCATGGAAGGCGCCATTGTGGTGGAGAAAGTCAAAGAATCGCCCAAGGGCGTAGGCTTCAACGCCGCCACCGGCGAGTATGTGGACATGATCAGCGCCGGCATCGTGGACCCGGCCAAGGTGACGCGCAGCGCCCTGCAAAACGCTGCCAGCATCGCCTCCATGCTTTTGACTACCGAGGCGTTGGTGGCCGACAAGCCCGAGGAGAAGAAGAATTCGCCTACTCCGCCCATGGGCGGGGATATGATGTAAGGCGCCACGGCTCCTGCCCGGCGTCCGTATCCTTATACATCCCAGGCCGGGGCCGCCTTTGCGGCGATCCCGGCCTGGCGCGTTTTTACGCTCGACGTGTGCTGCCTGCCTTGCCTGTGGCTTTCTCCTTACCTCTCCACGATGTGCAGAAGCCAGTAGATGGTGTTCTTATCCCAGCCTAGATCCCAGGGCACCAGGTCCCGGTCGGCGGTGTGGGTGTTGACCAGTACGTAGCCGGCGCTGTCCCGGCCTGTGACAATGGCCAGATGCTCCACCCGGCCCCTCTCCTGGTAGGCGAGGACATCTCCCTCCTGCATCCGGGCGATGGCGCCAAAGGGATGTTCCGGCGTGGGCTTGACCAGATCCTCGTACGTGCCCCTGGCCACCAGCTGGGCGCGGCCGGAATAGACCAGGTAGCGGGCCAGGGACCCGGCCTGGACCCAGGTGGAGCTGCCGCTGCCGGCGCCGCGGCTGTGTCCCCAGGAGTAGTGCCATACGGAGTCCGTAGCCAGTCTTCCGCCTTCCGGATCCGCCAGAGCCTGCGAAACGAAATTGGTGCAATCCCCGCCGAGGTAGGTGTAGTCCCGGTAGCGGGGATTGTAGCTGCCCTGGCATCCCAGGGCCAAACCTGCCCAGCGGCGGGCGTAGGCCACGGCGCCCTGGCGGTCGAATTTGCCCGGCTCCGCCATGCGGTGGCCGGGGCGAGTGGGCGTTGGGCCCAAATCTGTGGCGGAGGGGCCGCGGGAGCCAGGCGCCGCCGGACTGCGAAGGCCTTCGGGAACCTCGGCAGGCTGGGCATCGGAGACCACGGCATCCTCCTCCAGCGGGTCTGTATACCAATCGCGGCGAATGAACCACCGTTGGCCTTGCCAAGCCACCTCCACCATGTGGCGGGTGCCCACCCGGAAGCGGTTCACTTTACGGGCGGCGCCGTTGGGACTTTCCCCGCCGGCGGCGCCGTTTCCATGGCTGCGGGTGTACACATAATCCACGGTCAGGGTTTGGACGAGGTAGGCCCAGGCCCGCCCGGAAGCCCGTTCAATTGTGCGCACGGCGATCTGGCTTTGGACCTCCAGAAGCCGGATTCCCCGGGCTGCGGCCCAGACCTTCAGGTACTGGATGCGGCGGACCTCGTGCTCATAGGCCCAGCGGCCGAAGCGGCTGGAGGGATCAAAAAGGGTCTCCACCCGGCTCGGGTCTCCGCGCAGGAGGGCCTCGGCTCTGGCGCCGTAAAGGGCCTGGAGGGCTTCAGCAATCTGCTGGTCGCTGGGGCTCAGGGGTTCCCACGGTCCCGGCCCCACCCCGGCGCCGCCGGGCGTTGCGACCGGCGGTGCCCCCGTGTCTGGGTTCCCCCATGGGCAGCGAGACAATACTGCCAGCAGCACCAAACCGACCACGCCCACGACGGTTGCCAGCACCAGCCGGCCGGCCCCGCGCCAGGGCCGGCTTCCCATCTGCCACCTTGTGTTCATGGTGTGCCGGCCCCCATTTCTGCGAAGGCCCTGCCACTACTCAGGGGAAAAGTATGCCGGAAGGCACTGGCTGTAGTACAGTTGCCGTAGAACGCATCTTCCTTGACTGCCGGCGGCGGTTGCCCGGGAAATACCCGTATGGTATGATAACGATATTACCTGTGGGACAAGGGGGCAGCATAGCCGCACTTTAAGTCGGCTTCAACGATGCATCCGGATTTGCAGGAAATCATTCTCTCCGAAGAGCAGATTCAGCGCCGGGTGGCCGAATTGGGCCGCCAGATCACCCGGGATTATCAAGACCGGCATCTGCTGACCATCGGCATTTTGCGCGGGGCCGTCATTTTCCTGGCGGACCTCATCCGCCATCTGGACCTTCCGGTGGCTGTGGACTTCATGGCGGTATCCAGCTACGGCCAAGCCACAGCGTCCTCAGGGGTGGTGCGGATCCTGAAAGACCTGGATGAAACCGTGACCGGGCGCCACGTGTTGCTGGTGGAGGACATCATCGACACGGGCCTGACGTTGTCTTACCTGGTGGACAATCTGCGGTCCCGCCGCCCTGCTTCGCTGCGCATCTGCACACTGCTGGATAAGCCGTCCCGGCGCAAGGTGGAGATCACCCCGGACTACAACGGCTTCACCATCCCCGACCGGTTCGTGGTGGGCTACGGGCTGGATTACGCGGAGAACTATCGCCAGCTTCCTTACATCGGCGTGTTGAAACCGGAGGTTTACCGCCGTTGACCGGCCACAGCGTACATGCGCAAACCCAGGATGGGCACCAGACGGTGCTGGTCATCGATTTCGGCGCCCAATACAGCCAGCTCATCGCCCGCCGGGTGCGGGAGAGCCACGTTTATTGCCAGCTCATTCCCTTCGATACCCCCCTGGAGGATATCCGCCGGCTCCAGCCCATCGGGATCATCCTTTCGGGAGGACCTGCCAGCGTCTACAGCCCCGGAGCCCCGCGGCTGGACCCCGCGGTTTATCAGCTGGGTGTGCCGGTTTTGGGGATCTGCTATGGCATGCAGCTGATGGCTTATCAGCTGGGGGGACGGGTAGAGCCCGCTGCAGCCCGGGAGTTCGGCCGCGTGGATCTGCGGCTGCGCCCTGGGGCGGAGGTGCTTTTTCCGGTGGAAGACGGCGCCGGCCCACAAGGAGGGCCTCGGGCCGGTGGCGCCGCCAGCCCTGCCTGCGGCCCCCAGGAAGAGGCGCAGGCGCAGACTTGCCCGGAACAGCCCTGGGTTTGCTGGATGAGCCATGGCGACCGGGTCTTGGAGCCGCCTCCGGGCTTTGCAGTCTGGGCGGAAAGTGACAACTGCTCCGTGGCGGCCATGGGGGATCCCCGCAGGCACCTTTACGGCGTGCAGTTTCACCCGGAAGTGGTGCACACGCCGTTTGGAAGCCGGCTCATGGAGCGCTTTTTGCGGGAGATCTGCGGTGCCCGCGGGGACTGGACCATGCAGTCCTTCCGGCAGGCTGCGGTGGAAGCCATCCGCCGCCAAACCAACGCCGGCGGCCGCCTGGTTTGCGGCCTCAGCGGAGGGGTCGACTCGGCGGTGGCTGCGGCCCTGGCTTACGAGGCGGTGGGCTCGCGGCTGACCTGCATCTTTGTGGACCACGGCCTTTTGCGGCAGGATGAGGCCCAGCAGGTGGTGGAGACCTTTACCCGCACCTTCCAGATCCCCCTGATCCATGTGCAGGCGGGGCCGGCCTTTCTGGAGCTGCTCCGCGGTGTCACTGCGCCGGAGGAGAAGCGTAAACGCATCGGCCATCAATTCATCCGGGTTTTCCAGGAGGAAGCGGCCAAGTTGCCGGATGTGCGCTACCTGGTTCAGGGGACGCTATACCCGGATGTCATCGAAAGCGGCGGCGGCCAAAGCGGCAAGGCCGCCACCATCAAGTCCCACCACAACGTGGGCGGATTGCCGGAGCATCTGGGTTTCCAGCTGGTGGAGCCTCTGCGGGAATTGTTCAAGGATGAGGTCCGCCAGCTGGGGCAGCAGCTCGGCCTGCCGGAAGCCATTGTGCAGCGGCAGCCGTTCCCTGGCCCCGGCCTGGCCGTGCGCATCATCGGCGAGGTCACCCCGGAAAAGCTGGAGATTCTGCGGCAGGCGGACGCCATTTTCCGGGAAGAGGTGGCGGCAGCAGGCCTGGCCCGCGACATTTGGCAGTATTTTGCCGTCCTGACGGGATTGCGCACCGTCGGCGTCATGGGGGACGAACGGACCTACGGGTATGCCATCGCTCTGAGGGCGGTGACCAGCCAGGACGGCATGACGGCAGATTGGGCCCGGATCCCCTATCCGGTGCTGGAGCGAACAGCCAGCCGCATCATGAACCAGGTTCCCGGTGTCAACCGGGTGGTCTACGATATCAGTTCCAAACCGCCGGCCACCATTGAGTGGGAGTGACCGGCGGCTTCCTGGCCGCGGCTGTCCGGTGACCCCGGCGGAGGGAGCGCGGCCTGCATGGCCCGGCGGAACAGGAGGGAAACTACGGGCAAAACGGCGAAGAAGGGATGCCCGTGCAGATCCTGATGTTCAGCTGGGAGTACCCGCCCCGGGTGGTGGGAGGAGTCTCCCGTCATGTGCAGGGCCTGAGCCGCGCCCTGGTGAAGCTCGGCCATGAGGTCACGGTCTTGACGGCCCAAGGCTCCACCCTCCCGGACGGCGAGGCCCGGGCCCGGAGTTCCGGTCCCCTGCCGGAAGCTGCCGCCGCGCACCGGGACGGGCCCGCAGCCACGCCGGAAAAGGGCGGGGAGCAAGACCAGGGCGTCCGCGTGGTGCGTGTGGGCGATGGGTACCCGCCGGCCCGGGATTTCTACACTTCCATCCTGCAGTTCAACTTTTCCTTGTTGAAAGCGGCCCTCCGCCTCAGCCCGGAGGACTACCAGATCCTGCATGCCCACGATTGGCTGGTGGCCTACGCAGCCAGGACCGTGAAGCACGCTTGGCATCGGCCTTTGGTGGCCACCATCCACGCCACGGAGTACGGCCGCAACGGCGGCCTGCATACGGATCTGCAGCGCCAGATCAGCGACGTGGAGTGGTGGCTGGGATACGAAGCCTGGCGGGTTGTGGCCTGCAGCCAGCATATGCGCCAGGAGCTGGGCTGGGTTTTCCAGCTGCCGGACGACAAGATCCGCGTCATCCCCAACGGCGTCCATCCGGAGGATTTCCAACCCTGGCCTAAGGAATCGCCCGAATGGTGGCAGTTTCGCCGCCGCTTTGCCCGGGATGATGAAAAACTCCTTCTCTTCATCGGCCGGCTGGTGAATGAAAAAGGCGCCGGAACCCTGGTGGAGGCCATGCCCAAGATCACCACCTACCTTCCCCGGGCCCGGGCTGTGGTGGCGGGCGAGGGGCCGGAGCGGCAACGCCTGCAGGAACGGGCCCACGACCTCTACCTGGAGAAGCAGGTGTCCTTCCTGGGGTTTGTGGAGGACGCCACCCGCAACCGGCTGCTGGCCGTGGCGGATGTGGCGGTTTTTCCCAGCACGTATGAGCCCTTCGGCATTGTGGCTTTGGAAGCCATGGCCAGCCGCACGCCGGTGGTGGTGGCCGATGCCGGCGGCTTCCGGGAGATCATCCAGCACGGGGTCAACGGCCTCAAGGCTTACCCCGGCAACGCCGACTCCCTGGCGAACAACGTGCTGACCCTCCTGCACGATCCGGAACTGGCCCGGGACCTGGCCCAGGAAGCCTGGGCCGATGTGGTGCAGCATTATTCCTGGCAGCGCGTGGCAGGCCAGACTGCGGCAGTGTATGAGCAGGTCTGGCAGGAGTTCATGGCCAGCCCCTGGGGGCAGGAACCTGCCGGACCCGGCCGGTCGCCGGAGGAACAGTTTGTGGGTCAGGTGGAGGAGTTCTTCCGCCGCATGAGCACAGCCCACGCCCGGCCGTCGCCCCAACGCCACGCGGCGAGGCTGCCCCGGGATCAGGGCTCCGTCGCGGCGGATTCCACCGCCCCGGACGCCAGGAAGACGGCGGGAGGTGCATCTCCATGGCCCCAGTGACGCAAAAGGGCCAGGGGAAGGCCCAGGGCGGCAGGAAGGCCGTGATCATGGCCGGCGGGAAAGGCACGCGCTTGCGCCCGCTCACCTGCGACCTGCCCAAACCCATGGTTCCGGTGGCCAACCGGCCTCTGCTGGAACACATCGTGTTTCTGCTGCGCAGCCACGGCTTCAACGACATTGTGGTGACGCTGCAGCACTTGCCGGAAGCCATTACCAGCTTTCTGCAGGACGGCCGTGACCATGGGGTCAAGGTCCAGTACCGCATCGAGGAGGAGCCCCTGGGCACCGCCGGCAGCGTGCGGCAGGCCCGGGACGTCCTGGACGGGACGTTCCTGGTCATCAGCGGCGACGCTCTGACGGATATGGACCTGGCGGAAGCTCTGGCCTTTCACCGCCAGCGCAGGGCCTTGGCCACCCTGGTGCTGACACGGGTGGAATCGCCCCTGGAATACGGCTTGGTGGTCACCGGGCCCGACGGCCGCATCCGCCGTTTTCTGGAGAAGCCCGGGTGGGGCCAGGTATTCTCAGACACAGTGAACACCGGCATCTACATTATGGAGCCGGAGATTCTGGAGGCCATCGGGCCCGGAGTGCAGGATTTCAGCAAAGACGTGTTTCCCGCCCTCCTGCGCCGCGGTGCGCCCCTGTACGGGTTCGTGGCCCGGGGATACTGGTCCGATATCGGCACCCTGGAGCAATACCGGCAGTCCCACTATGACGTGTTGGCCGGCCGGGTGCGGGTGCAGATCCCCGGCGAGCAGATTGCGCCCGGCATCTGGGTGGGGGAGGGCACGCTGCTGGAGCCCGGCGTGGTCCTGGCGGGCCCGGCGGTCATCGGCCGCCACTGTCACCTGGAGCGCGGTTCCATGCTGAGCGGCCTGACCACCCTGGGGGACTTCTGCCTGGTGCGCTCCGGTGCTGTGGTGAAAAGGAGCATCGTCTGGCCCCGGGTCCTGCTGGACCGGCGGGTGGAGCTGCGGGGTGCTCTGGTGGCAAGCGGTGCCCGCCTGCGGGCCGATGCCGCGGCCTTTGAGGGGGCCGTCATTGCCCGCGACACCACGGTGGGGCAGCGGACCGTGTTACGGCCAGGCGTCAAAGTCTGGCCTGGCAAGACCATCGACGCCGGCGTCATCCTCGGCAGCAGCCTGGTGTGGGCGCCGCCTTCCCCTGCGGCTCTGTTTGGAAGCACCGGCGTGTCGGGCATCGCCAACGTGGACATCCCGCCGGAAGTGGCCACCCGCCTGGGCGCCGCTTTCGGCAGCACTCTGGGCCCGGGCAGGCGGGTGGCCGTGGCCAGCTCCGCTGGACCGGCGGCCCGCATGAGCAAGCGGGCCCTCATCGCCGGGCTGTTGTCGGCAGGCGTGGGGGTTTTCGATCTGGGCACCGCCACGTTGCCGGTGCTGCGCTTCGCCATCACGCTCTTGCGGACCGCCGGCGGGGTGCATCTACGGCAGCGGCAGGGTGGGGATGAGCTGCGCCTGGAGTTCTTGGACCAGCGCGGCCTTTACCTGGAACGGGGGCAGCTGCGGGCCGTGGAAAACGCCTACTGGCGCGAGGACTTCGCCCGGGTGCCGGCGGCCCAGGTAGGCCAGGTGGCGTTCCTCCCGCGATTGGTGGACAAATACCTGGACGAACTCCTGGCCGGCGTGGACGTGGCCCGCATCCAGCAACGCCACTTGGAAGTGGTGGTGGATTATGATTCCGGCGGCGTCATTGGCCTGCTGCTGCCAACTCTGCTGGAGCGGTTGGGCTGCCGCGTCCACACGGTCGGGGATACGGCGGCGGCCAGCGACCCGGCCAGCGCCGCCCGGCGCCTGGCCCAGGCCGTGTTGGACCACCAGGCCGACCTGGGGGCGGCAGCGGACAGCAACGGCGATGAAGTGGTGCTGGTGGACGACCGCGGCCGGCTCGTGGGTGACGAGAAGCTGTTCGCCCTGGTGGTGGGCCTTTCCCTGCGCCGCGGACGCCGGGCCGTGGCCGTTCCGGCGCAGGCACCCGCCGTCCTGGAACAGCTGGGACAGCAGCTGGGGGCCAGGGTCATCCGGACCCAGGCCAATCCCCGCTCCGTCCTGGAGAAAGATCTGGAAGTGCGCCTTCTGCAAGCCGGAGGCGGGCAGGCGCAGGAATGGCCCGAAAAGGCCAGCCCGTGGCTGTTCCATCCGGCCTTCGATGCCCTGATGGCCCTGGTGGAGGTGCTGGCAGCCCTGGCGGGGACGGAGGCCGGAGCCCCCGTCCGGCTCAGCGGCCTGGTGGACCAGCTGCCCGGCTTTCATTGGCGCCAGGCCCGCGTTCCCTGCCCCTGGCAGCAGAAGGGTCGCGTCATGCGGCTTCTGCTGGATCAGCTGCCCAGCGAAGGGGGCGAAGGGGTCCGGATCACCCATCCGGGCGGATGGGCCCTGGTCCTTCCCGACGCCGATGAGCCGGTGTTCCGGATCTTCGCCGAGGGCCGGTCCGATGAAGAGGCAGACGCCTTGCTGGCCCATTACAGCCGGATCCTGGTGTCGCTGCAGCAAGGGCCCGGGCCGGACCCTGCCCCCGCTCCCTAGGGGTCAGGCGCCGCCGGCTGCGGCAGCCAGGGGCCAATAGACCCGGTAGTCCAGGAAGGGGAAGAGGTTATCCCGCTCTTCCAGGGCGGATAGCCATGGATCCAGGCCGCCCGGCGCCTCCGGCTGTCCGGCCTGGGGCATGGCAATCTGCTGGCCGCCGGCCGTACCCGCAACCGGATCCCTCCACGCCGGTGCCGGCCATTGCCCGGTCAAGGCGGCAAACAGGCGGTGGAAGTGGTGCAGGTGCTGGCGGGTTCTCCCCACCGCGTATTCCACCATGGTGCCGGCTTTTATGATGAAGGCCCAGTCGCTGCTCTGCGCCAACAAGAGCTCCCGGGCCGCCTGGTTCAGGGCCCGCCGCCGCCATCCCTCCGCCCGGGGATAGCGCCGTACCAGCTCCACCATGCGCTGGGCGGCCAGGTGCAGGTGGGGATAGATCCAATCGTTGCTCCCGTTCAGCCACACCTCGCTGTAACCCTGGTATCCCCAGCTGGACTGGGCCGGTTCGGCCACCTGGCAGCGGGGATGGCGTTCCAGGTAATCGCCGGGCGTGATGGGCTCCAGGATCTCGTTGCGCCGTGCCGCCAGATTGCGGAAGACCTGCTCCAGCCAGTCGGGCCCTTCGTACCACCAGTGGCCGAAAAGTTCTGCGTCGTACGGGCAGACCACCACGGGCGGGCGGTCCATGTGGTCCGCCAGCCACTCCACCTGCCGTTCCCGGTTGAAGAGAAAATTGCCGGCATGGACCTGGTAACGTTCCCGGGCCCGTTCCGGGTCGTACCATTCCTTATAGGGCGTGGGGCCGGTGATGCGGTGGTACTTGATCCCCAGCATGCTGCGGACGGGGCCGCGGGGCCCGGGGGGCAAATAGGGGCGCAGATACTCTTCGTCCAGATCGAAGCCGATGTCGCGGTAGAAGTCCCGGTACCAGTAATCCCCGGGATAGCCCTCTGTGGCGCTCCACACCTGTTTGGCGGACTCCAGGTCCCGGCCGAAGGCCGCCACTCCGGCGGGGGTGAAGACGGGAGCATAGTTGGCATAGCGGGGGCGGGGCCGGGCAAAGAGCAGGCCGTGGGCGTCCGTCAGGAAGTAGCGGATGCCCTGGGAGGCCAGGAAGCGATCCAGACCCGGGGAGTACCCGCATTCGGGCAGCCAGAAGCCGCGCGGGTCCCGGCCCAGATCATGGCGGTACGCCTGCACGCCTACGGCAATCTGCGCCCGCACGGCCTCCGGCTGCACGGCCAGAAGAGGGAGGTAGCCATGGGTGGCCGCCGAGGCCAGGATCTCCACATGCCCGCTGTCCTGCAGGTCTCGCAGGGCCCGGATCAGATTGTGGCCGTAGCCCTCCCACAGCTGGCGGGCACGGGCCAGGCGGCTCTGATACATACAGGCCAGGCGATGCAAAGCCTCCGGCTGGCTGCGGGTGCGGTATTCCTCCCGGTCGGCCAGCTCCTGCAGGGCCGCCAGACGCTGGCTGTAGCGTTCCTGGAGGAGAGGATCCGCCAGCATGGACAGCAGCGTCGGGGTCACGCCCAAGGCCAGCCGGAACGGCACACCCTTATCGTGCAGCCGCCACAGGCGATCCACGAGCGGCAGATACGTTTCGGTGATGGCCTCGTACAGCCATCCCTCTTCCAAGAAATGGGGATGCTCCGGGTGGCGGACAAAGGGCAGATGCGCGTGCAGGACCAGGGCCAGATAGCCGCGGGGCATGGCGCCACCTCCGAATCCTCAGCGGTACCAGGGCAGGGGAGAAGAGATGCCGGGGGACCACATCCCGGGGCTGGCCCCGGGCCCGGGCAGCCCCCACGCGCCGGCGAAGGCGGAGCCCACATCCAACCGCCGGTGCCACAGGCGCCAGGCTTGCTCCGAGATCCCGGGGGAAGCCCCCGCGGGCCCCGGCAGTCTCTGGCGCCAACGCAGGATCTCGTCCCACAGCTCCGTCAGCGTGGCCCAGCGCCCGTCGCACTGGTCCGACGGGAAAGCGGCTGGCGTTTCCACCACGTTGGAGGAGAGCAGGGCGTGAAAATGCCCATCCCGGCTGCGGATCCCCAGCTGCCCCTGGTAGGAACGGCCGGGAACCTGCACATCCACATACCAACGGCCCACCGGGCTGTGGACATCGAAATCCATCCAGCGGGGGGATTCCGCAGACGTCTCCCGCACCCGCAGGCAGAGGACGCCGCCCTCCTGCCGGAAACGGCGGGCTTCCGCCAGCAGATCCGCTGCCAGCTCCCAATAAGCGTGGAGCCACCAGGGGTCCCGGGCCAGGAGAACCAGGCGGTTGACCCCGTAGGCATCCGGCAGCGGAACGGCTGCGGCTGCAGCCCAGGGGCTGGGGGAATCCGCCGCGCCTGCCCACGGCGAGGTGGGGGTCCCGGCCGCGTACCCCGGCAGGGAGAAGCCTCCCGCCCCCGGCTGCGGCCCCTCCGGGGCGGCGCCGGACCGGCGGACGGCCTGCACAGGCGGCCACACCCGGGTTACGGCCCGGGCGGGGCGTGGCCGCCTGCGCTCCGGGCCGCTCTCCGGGGGGATGGCTGCGCCTTGGGCTTCTTCGGCCTGGCCCCCGGCCTGGCGAGACTCAGGAGTGGTGCTGGAACTGAAAGAATAGGGCGTGCTCTCCATTTCCTGATATGACTCCAAAACAGACGGATGGTGCCCGCTGCTGGCCTGCCCGCAGGTGCGCCGGGGGCGATCCCGGGTCCATGCCTGCGGCCCGCGTTGACCCTAGTATTATCCCATGGCGCCGGAAACTTCATTCTGAATCCGGGCAGGCGGCAGGATAACCGCCTGTGGCGGGAGAAAATCTTCTTCAGACTTAACAAGGAGGAGATTTCCTTGCGTTGGCGCAACGGGCAGGTTGTATTGCAGGACAGAGTGGCGGAAGGGTGGGAGGTGGCTTTTGATCCGGACCAAGGCATCCTATCCTACGTGGGGCCCGACCGCGGGCCGGGGATCATGGCTTCGTCCGGTACCCTTGAGCCGGAGGAGGATCTGGCCGGTGCGTATGTGAGCCCCGGTTTCATCGATGTACACGTCCATGGCGGCGGCGGTGCGGATTTCATGGATGCCACAGTAGAAGCCTGCACGCGGGTGTGTGAGGAGCACGCCCGCCACGGTACCACGTCCCTTCTGGCCACCACCCTGACGGCCTCGCCCGAATCGCTGCAGGCGGCGGTGGAGGCCGCCGTACAGGCCCGGCAGGCCGCGGGGCCCCGGCCCAGCGGCGCCCGCATTTTGGGCCTTCACCTGGAGGGCCCGTATCTGAGCCCGGCCCACGCCGGCGCCCAGGACCCCGCCTTTTTGCGGGCCCCTGACCGGGAGGAGCTGGAACGGCTGCAACGCCTGGCCCGGGGCGCCATCCGCATGGTGACCCTGGCACCGGAACTGGCCGGCGCCGCCGGCGTGATTCAGTGGTGCCGGGAACAGAATGTTGTGGCTGTGGCCGGCCACACGGACGCCACGTACGACCAGGCCATGCAGGCCTTTGTCTCCGGGGTCCGCATGTGCACCCACACCTTCAACGCCATGCGGGGGCTGCATCACCGGGAGCCCGGAACCGTCGGCGCCGTCCTGGACAGCCCCACGGTGGTGGCGCAGCTCATCGCCGACGGGATTCACGTGCATCCCGCCGCCGTCCGCCTCCTTTGGCGGATCAAGGGCCCAGACGGCCTGGCCTTGATCACCGATGCCATGCGGGCGGAAGGGTTGCGCCCCGGGACCTATGACCTGGGCGGCCTTACCGTCCAAGTGGACGGAAGATCCGCCCGTCTGGCGGATGGCACGCTGGCTGGGAGCCTGCTCACCATGGAACAGGCCGTCGCCCACGTCCGGGTCTTCACCGGTGCCGCCCTGGCGCAGGCGGTACGGGCCGCCACGTGGGTTCCCGCGCGGGTGTTGGGCCTGGCTGACCGCTATGGCAGCCTGGAAGCGGGGAAGATGGCGGACCTGGTGGTGCTGTCTTCCGCCTGGCAGGTCCAACAGACGGTCGTGGGAGGACATCGGGTGTACCGCCGCGAAAGCCTATAACGGATGGTCGGCAGGAAGCCGGTTTGGAGGAACGGATATGGACCTGGTCATCTTCAAGAACTACGACGAGCTAAGCCAAGCCGCCGCCGAAAAGGTCATCGCCGCCCTGCGGAACAACCCGCGCCTGGTTCTGGGGCTGGCCACAGGCAGCACTCCGCTGGGTTTGTACCAGCGCCTGGTGGAGGCGTTCCGCCAGGGACGGGTGGATTTCGCGCAGGTCACCACGTTCAACCTGGATGAATACTACGGGCTGCCCGCCAGCCATGAGCAGAGTTACCACTACTACATGTGGGAGCACCTGTTCCGCCATGTGAACGTGCCCCCGGAAAACACCTTTATCCCGGCCGGGGATCCGGCGGACGTCGACGCGGAGTGCCGCGCATACGAGGAGCAGATCGCGCGGGCAGGCGGCATCGACCTGCAGATCCTCGGCATCGGCGCCAACGGCCACATCGGCTTCAATGAGCCGGGGGTGGATTTTTCCCTGCCCACGCATCTGGTGGAGCTTTCAGAGCGGACCATCACGGCCAACTCCCGCTTTTTCCCCAGCCGGGCTGCGGTGCCCCGCAAGGCTTTGTCCATGGGTATCCGGACCATCATGAAGGCCCGGGAGATCCTGCTTTTGGCCAGCGGGCCGGACAAGGCCGAAGCGGTGCGCAACACTGTAGAAGGCCCGGTGACCCCCGAAGTCCCGGCTTCGGTGCTGCAGCGCCATCCCCGCGCCAGCATTTTCGTGGACGAAGCGGCGGCCGCCCTTCTTTCGCCGGCCCTGCGGCGGAAGGTCCAAGGTGCGGGGACCGTGGCCCTGGGGTGAAAGTTGCGGCATGGCCAGGGCGCCGGGCGCGTTGACAAAGCGGGCGGCTTCCACTACAGTTTAAGCAGCCGTCAAATTGAGCAATTGCCCAGCCGCGCGGCTGTCCAGCCCGGTGGCAGGCCACAGGCCGGGGCGGGACGGCGGATTTCTGGCTTCCGGTAGGAGGTCCGGCTCTCTTTTGAGTGTGCCATCCCTTCGTTTGGTCATCATCACCGGCCTTTCAGGGGCAGGGAAGACGGAGGCCATGCACAGTTTCGAGGATCTGGGCTATTTCTGTGTGGACAATCTGCCACCGGCCTTGATCCCCAAATTTGCCGAGCTTTGCCGTCATTCCGAGGGCCGCGTCACGCATGTGGCCCTGGTCAGCGACATCCGCGGCGGCAGTTTCTTCGACGCCCTTTTTGCCGCGCTGGGGGAACTGGAGGCCGCCGGGTTCAGCTACGAAATCTTGTTCCTGGAAGCCCCGGACGACGTTCTGGTGCGGCGCTTCAAGGAGGCCCGCCGGCGCCATCCTTTAGCCCCGGAGGGCAGCATTCTGGGCGCCATCACGGCCGAACGCCAACGCCTGGCCCGCCTGCGGCAGCACGCCACCTACATCATCGACACCGGCCAGTTGAGCGGGCGTGAGCTGCGGGTGCGCATTGCCCAGATTTTCGGCATGGGCCTTCCTGGCAGCCGTCTGGGCCTGACCGTGGTGTCCTTCGGGTTCAGATACGGCCTGCCCATGGACGCGGACATGGTGTTTGACTGCCGCTTCCTGCCGAACCCGTACTACGTGCCGGAATTGAAGCATCTCACCGGGCAGGATGAGCCGGTCCGGCAATATGTTCTGCGCTGGCCGCAAACCCAACAGTTTCTGGATAAGCTGTTGGGCCTCATGGACTTTCTGCTGCCGCAGTTCGAGCGGGAGGGGAAGACCGAGGCGGTCATCGCCATTGGATGCACCGGCGGCCGGCATCGATCCGTGACCTTGGCGGAGGTCATCGCCGATGACCTGCGGCGGCGGGGCTATCATCCCGGAGTCCTGCACCGGGACATGAACCGGGGCGGAAGCACAGCCGCCAGCGCCAACGATATCCCGGAGGCTGCGGTGGAAAAGACCGCCGGCAGCGTTGACGGCGGCGGCAGCCCCAGTTTAAAATCGGAGTAATGGGAGTTGCGGAGAAAGGAGCGGGTCCGGCATGTGGATGCGGTCCCGTGAGACCACCCGGCGGCTGGTGGCCATGGCCATGTTGACGGCCATGGCACTGGTTTTGATCGTGTGGGTGAAAGTTCCTCTTTTTACAGATTATCTCATCTATGAGCCCGGCGATGTTCCGGTGCTGATCGCCGGCTTCCTGTTCGGGCCGGCGGCCGGCATCGCAATGGCTGCGGTGGTGGCGGTGGTCATGGCGCTGATCACCGGCCTGGGCGGCCCGTTCGGCGCGTTCATGCACTTTCTTGCCACCGGTGCCCTGGTGGGCGTATCGTCTGCGATTTACTGGCGCTGGCGCACCCTGGGCGGCGCCATCGCCAGCCTGCTGGTGGCGACCCTGGCCACTACGGGCCTCATGGCCTGGGCAAATCTGCTTCTATCGCCAGTGTTTTACGGCATTCCCAGGGAAGTGGTCCAGGCCACTCTGTGGCCGGCCATCATCCCCTTCAATCTGGTCAAGGCCAGCCTCAACTCTGTCGTCACCTTTGCCCTCTACAAGCAGACAGCTGTGTGGCTGCGCCGCTACATGGGGGTGGCGGGGGCGGAAGCCTCCCGTGCGGTGCGCCCCGGCGGTGCGGCCCACCTGCCCAAGGGCGGAGAACACTGAGGGCAACGGGGGCGCGCCGTCGGGGCGCGACTCCATCCCGCTCCAGCCCGGGGCCGTGCGGCCCGGTCTTCCGCGCGGTTCCACGCAACGCGCAGTGTTGAAGCCCTGGAGATTCCGTTCCAGGGCTTTGCCATTTTCCCTGGCTTCCGCCGTTCCGGCCTCTGCGGAGCCGGCACTGGCGGCAGGATTCGCCTCCCCGGCCCGGGAATACACTAAGTTGCGGAGATGAAGCAGCTGGTGGGCTTTTCACAGGAGACAAAGGCCGAACTCATCCAGATGGCCCAGGACCCGCAGCCTTGTTGCCGCAAGGCGGAGTTGGCAGGCCTGCTCCGCGGCGCCGGCAGCCTGGAGTGGGCAGGCGGCAGATTGCGGCTCGCTTTCACTGCGGACAACCCGGCTGTGGCGCGCCACGCCTTCCGATTACTGAAAGAAGTTTTCGCCGGGCCGGTGGAGCTCAGTGTGGCCCACCAGCGCCGCCTGGGTCGCAGCCGCATCTACCGGGTGCAGGCCTGGGAACCTGGGGGCGCAGGGGAGGCGGGGCTCTCGCGGCCGTGGCGGGCCCGGCTGCTGGAGCTGGGGCTCACGGCGCCTGAGTTTTTACCCCTGGAGCACATCCGGCCCGCTGTCTTGCACAAGCACTGCTGCAAGGTGGCTTTTCTGCGCGGCGCTTTTCTGGCCCGTGGTTCTGTGGCGGAACCGCAGCGGGCGTATCATCTGGAGTTCACGGCGCTCAGCCGCGGCCACGCCGAGGATATTCAGCGCACACTCCAGGCCCTGCGCATTCCGGCGAAGCTGGCCAGCCGGGCCCGTCACTGGGTGGTCTATCTGAAGAGCGGCGAACGGATCGGGGAGCTTCTGGCTCTCCTGGGCGCCAGGAACACCCTGCTGGGTTGGGAAGAGCTTCGCCTGCGCCGCGAAGTCCGCAGCGATATCAACCGCACCATGAATTGTGACACCGCCAACGTGGACAAATCTGTGGCTGCGGCCATGGAACAGGTCCAGGCCATCCAGGCTTTGGCTGCTTATCCCGGGCTGCAGGCTCTGCCGGACCGGGCCCGGCAGGTGGCGGAAGCGCGGTTGGCCCACCCGGAGGCCAGCCTGCAAGAGCTGGCGCGGGTTTTGGATCCGCCTGCCACCAAATCCACAGTCTACCACCACCTGCGGCGCCTGCAGGACCTGGCCGCCCGGAGGGAAACGCTGCGGTTGCCGGAACCGGAGTGGCAGGCAGGCTGCCCGGGACAACACCCCACGGGATAGGGCCTGGCCGCGGAGGCCGGGCGGTGGAGCGGGGGGATCGGCATGCATCTGGGCCAGGAGACCTCGCTGGAACACCAGCAGAAGCTGGTCATGACCCAGCGGCTGCAGCAGGCCATCGCCATTCTGCAGATGGATGCCGTCGCCTTGGAGGAGCGGGTGCAACAGGAGTTGCAGGACAACCCGGTGCTGGAGCGGGTGGATTCTGGGGAACCCGGGGCGGACTGCCCCTGGGAGGAGTACCTGGTGGGTCCGCAGGCCACCGGGACAGGAGCGGAGCCCGACGACTGGCCGGCAGACGAGGATGCGGGAGGCGGGCGCTGGGAAGAACGGCTGTCCTGGCAGCCCAGTTTCCACGAGGCTCTTCTCGGGCAGTTGCGGCTGGCGGTCTCCGCTTCGACGTTGCGCCGTGCCGCTGCTTTCCTGGTGGAAAACCTGGATCCCGACGGGTATCTGCGCCAGCCCTTGCCCGAACTGGCCTGCGCCCTGGGCGTGAGTCTGGTACATATGGAAAGGGCCCTGGCAGTGGTCCAGAGTCTCGATCCGGCAGGGGTCGGCGCCCGCAGCCTGTCCGAGTGCCTGCTGCTTCAGTTGGCGCGGGAGCCGCACGCGGACCCGTTGGCTGCCCAGATCGTCCGCACTCACCTGGAGGATCTGGCCGCGGGGCGGCTGACGCACATCGCCGCGGAGCTACGCGTCTCCGTGGCGGAGGTCCAGGCTGCAGCCGACCACATCCGCCGCCTGAATCCCCGGCCCGGCAGCAGCCTGGGGGGAGAAACGCAGCCGCGCTATATCGTGCCCGATGCAGTCATTCAACTGGTCGATGGCGAGCCCGTGGTGCTTTTGAACGAGGCGGCCACGCCGCATTTGCGGATCTCCCGCCAATACCAGCAGATGTGGCAGCAGGCGCGCCGCCGTGGGGAGCAAGAGGTTTTGCGCTTCCTGCACCAGCGGCTGAACTCCGCCCTGTGGCTCATCCGCAACATTGAACAACGGCAGCAGACGATCTACCGGGTGGTCCAATGCCTGGCCCGGCGCCAGAGGGACTTTTTGCGCCGGGGCAGCAAGTATCTGCGGCCTTTGGCCTTGCGCGATGTGGCGCAGGAGTTGGGCCTGCATGAGTCCACGGTGAGCCGGGCCACGGCGCACAAGTATGCCCAGACCCCGCAGGGAACCTTGGAGCTGCGGGCATTTTTCAGCAACGGTGTGGCCTGTGCCGGGGACCACGAGGAGGGCCGGGTGGCCACCGCCGGCGTGAAGGCCCGCCTGAAAGAGCTCCTCGCCGCCGAGGACCCCCGCTTCCCGGCCAGCGATGCGGAACTGGCCGCCCGCCTGCGGCAGGAAGGAATCCGGATTTCCCGCCGCACGGTCAACAAGTACCGGGAGGAACTGGGGATCCCCTCTTCCCGGCGGCGCCGGCGCTATCCCTGAACCGCGCGGCAGATTTTCACGGAATATCACAAGGATTTCCAGCGGTCATGAAGAATTGCCCATGTCGGCGGGTCAGTTGGCCGTGGGCGGGACACAAAACGTCCCTCTCTAGCGCGAACCGTCCCGGGAAGGCAGATTTGGGCAGAACCCAGGATGCATGCGCCTCTAAGCCCGGCGGCTGCCGGGCGCGTGGGGGGTGGCGGACGGGATCATGGCATTGGCGTCCGTGGACGAAGTGATTCAGCTGCAGCAAAGAATCGCCCCTGAGATGGCGGAGATCATCGAACGGCGCTTCATGGTTCTGCGCAACCTCCACTTTGCCCAGCCCATCGGCAGGCGCGGCCTGGCCCAGATGCTGGCTTCGCCGGAGCGGTCCGTCCGCAGAGAGCTGGATTTCCTGCGTACCGGCGGGCTGATCAGCGTAGAGGCCGGCGGGGTGCGCCTCACCGACGAAGGCGAGGCGCTTTTGGACCGGCTGGCGGATTACGTGCGCGAACTGCGGGGCCTGGTCCATCTGGAAAAGGCTCTGGCCCGCCGCCTGGGGCTGCAGGAGGCCGTGATCGTTCCCGGCGACTGTGATCGCGATCCGCGGGTGAAACAGGAGTTGGGACGAGCCACGGCGAGGCTTTTGCAGAGCCGCCTGCAGGATGGCCAGGTGCTGGCGGTATCCGGCGGCACCACCATGGCGGAGGTGGCCCGGGCCATGCCGGACCTGGGCGGCCGGCCCGGAGAACCGGCGCGGCGCCGTACGATTCTGGTGGTGCCTGCCCGCGGAGGCTTGGGCGAGGACGTGGAAATCCAGGCCAACACCATTGCTGCCAACATGGCCGCCCGCCTGGGCGGGAATTACCGGCTGCTCCACGTTCCCGATGGCGTGGGCGGCGAAGCGCTCTCCCGGCTTTTGCAGGAGCCGGTCATCGCCGAGGTGGTGGGGATCATCCGCCGGGCGGATGTGGTTCTGCACGGGATCGGCACCGCGGAGGAGATGGCCCGGCGCCGCGGGTTGCCGAAGGAGCAATGGGAATACTTACAGTGTCATCACGCGGTGGGAGAGGCCTTCGGCTACTATTTCGACGCCCAAGGGCGCACGGTGTTCGTGACCAACAGCATTGGGCTGCATCTGGAGGATCTGGCCCATGTGCCGTTGGTGATCAGCGTCGGCGGCGGAGCAACCAAGGCGGCGCCCCTTTTGGCGGTCATCCACCCGCCGCTGCAGAAGGTCCTGGTGACCGACGAGGGGGCAGCCCGCAAGGCCTGGGAGCTGCTGCAACGGACCCGGCCACCGGAGGCCGGGGAGAGGGAAGATCCTGCGGCGGCCCGCCCTGCCGGAGCCGGACCCGCGTGGGCCGCACACCGCCGGAGGCTGGAATCCAGCCTTCGCGGCCCCTGCGGCCGGGGTACCGGAACGGACTCTTGTAGGCGGGTGACGGCGCAGGTTCATGCCAATATTTCCCAGCAAACCAAGGAGGATGGAAACCATGGCAAGAAAGATCAAAGTGGCAATTAATGGTTTCGGGCGCATTGGACGTCTGGTTTTCCGGGCCGGGTGGGACCGTCCCGAGCTGGACATCGTCGCCATCAATGACCTGACCGATGCGGCCACCAACGCCCACCTTCTGAAATATGATTCGACCCATGGACGCTGGAATCACGAGGTCCGTGCCGAGGGCGACCGCATGCATGTGGATGACCGCAGTGTGGCCGTGTTCGCGGAGAAGGACCCCGCCAATCTCCCTTGGCGCGACCTGGGCGTGGAGCTGGTCCTGGAGGCCAGCGGCCACTTCACCGACGCCGAAAAGGCCCGGGCCCATATCAACGCCGGCGCCCAGAAAGTCATCATCACCGCCCCGGCCAAGAAGGAAGACATCACCATCGTCATGGGGGTCAATGAGGACAAATACGACCCGGCCAAGCATCATATCGTCTCCAACGCCTCCTGCACCACCAACTGCCTGGCGCCGGTGGCCAAGGTGCTGCTGCAGAAATTCGGCATCAAGCGGGGCCTCATGACCACGGTCCACTCCTACACCAACGACCAGCGCATTCTGGATCAGTTCCACAAAGATCTGCGCCGGGCCCGCTCCGCCGGGATGTCCATCATTCCCACCACCACCGGTGCGGCCCGGGCTTTGGCGCTGGTGATCCCGGAGCTGAAGGGCAAGTTCGACGGCTTCGCCATGCGGGTGCCTACGCCGGATGTCTCCATCACCGACCTCGTGGCCGAGCTGGAGCGGGATGTGACCGTGGCGGAGGTGAACCAGGCCCTGCGCGAAGCGGCGGAAGGCCCCATGAAAGGTATTTTGGGGTACACCGAGGAGCCGCTGGTCTCCATGGACTTCCGCACGGATCCGCATTCCTCCATCGTGGATGCCCTCTCCACCATGGTGGTGGGCGGCAACATGGTGAAGGTCGTGGCCTGGTACGATAACGAGTGGGGCTACTCCAACCGCTGCGTGGATCTGGCCATCTACATGATGAACAAAGCGTGAGGGATGCGCCATGAAGAAAATGACCGTTCGCGATGTGCCGCTGAAGGGCAAACGGGTGCTGGTGCGGGTGGATTTCAACGTCCCGCAGGACGAGAGCGGGCGCATCACTGATGACACCCGCATCCGCGCGGCCCTGCCCACCATCCGCTACATCCTGGACCAGGGCGGCCGTGCCCTCCTGGTTTCCCACCTCGGCCGGCCCAAGGGCAAGGACCTCAAGTACACGCTGAAGCCTGTGGCCACCCGCCTGTCGGAACTCCTGGGCAAGCCCGTGCGCTTTGTGGAAGACACCGTGGGCCCTGTGGCGGAGGAGGCCAGCCGCCAGCTGAAAGACGGTGAAGTGGCGCTGTTGGAGAACGTGCGCTTCTATCCGGAAGAGGAGAAGAATAACCCGGACTTTGCCCGCCAGCTGGCCAATTTGGCGGATGTGTACGTGAACGATGCCTTCGGATCCGCCCACCGGGCTCATGCGTCCACGGCGGGTGTGGCTGCCTATCTGCCGGCGGTGGCCGGGTTCCTGATGGAAAAGGAAGTCGGCACCATGGGCCAGGCCCTGGAGAACCCGGAGCGGCCTTTTGTGGCCATCCTGGGCGGCAAGAAGGTGGCGGACAAGATCGCGGTCATCGAGAACCTGCTGGGCAAGGTGGATGCGCTTCTCATCGGCGGCGCCATGGCCTACACCTTCATCAAGGCCCGGGGCGGCGAAATTGGCAGCTCCATTTTGGATGCGGAGCATCTGGATTTCGCCAAGCAGATGGAAGAGCGGGCCCGGCAGCGCGGCGTGAAGCTGCTTCTGCCCGTGGATGTGGTGGCCACCACGGAAATCCGGGCCGACGCGCCGCGCCAGGTGGTTCCGGCGGATCAGATTCCTGCCGGCTGGGAAGGTGCAGACATCGGCCCTGCGACCCAGCAGCTGTTCGCCCAGGAAATCGCCAAAGCCCGCACCGTCATCTGGAACGGCCCCATGGGCGTGTTCGAGGTGGCGCCGCTGGCAGAAGGCACCCGGGCGGTGGCCCAGGCGGTGGCGGCCTGCCCCGGCACCACCATCATCGGCGGCGGGGATTCGGCGGCGGCCATCACCGAGATGGGCTTCGCGGACAAAATGACCCACGTCTCCACGGGTGGCGGAGCTTCCCTGGAGTTCCTGGAGGGGAAGACCCTGCCGGGTGTGGCGGCGCTGAACGACAAAGCCTGAGCCGCGCGTCAGCAGCGTAAGGGCCCTGTCTGCGGCGCCGGCCTGGCCCGGCTGGGCGCGGGGCTGGCTGCAGGCAGGGCCTCATTTCCCTGGGAGGTGGGACTATGCGCGTTCCGGTCATTGCCGGCAATTGGAAGATGCACAAGACCGTGGGCGAGGCGGTGCGCCTGGTCCAGGATCTGAAAGAAGCCTTGAGCGCCCATCCCTTGCCGGACGTTGAAATCGTCGTCTGCCCGCCTTTTACCGCCCTGGCGGCGGTCCACGCCGAACTGCGGGGCTCCCGTATCCGCCTGGGCGCCCAGGATGTGTTCTGGGAGAAAGAAGGGGCCTTCACAGGGGCGATTTCTCCGGGAATGCTGCGGGAAGCCGGCTGCAGCCACACCATCATCGGGCATTCGGAGCGCCGCCGCTACTTCGGCGAAACGGACGAAACGGTGAACAAGAAGGTCAAAGCGGCCCTGAATCACGGCCTCATCCCCATTGTGTGCGTAGGGGAGACTTTGGAGCAGCGGGATGCCGGCCAGACCGACGAGCTCGTGCGCTCCCAGGTGCAGGCGGCCTTCGCCGGCCTGACACCTGTGCACATGGCGGAAGTCATCATCGCCTATGAACCCATCTGGGCCATCGGCACCGGCCGGACCGCTGAGGCCTCCGAAGCGAACCGGGTCATCGGGCTGATCCGCCAACAGGTGGCGGAGTCGTTCAGCGAGGACACCGCTTCGGCGGTACGGATTCTCTACGGCGGCTCCGTGAACCCGGAAAACATCGATGAGCTCATGGCCCAGCCGGAGATCGACGGGGCCCTGGTGGGCGGAGCGAGCCTGGATGCGGCGTCGTTCGCCCGTATCGTGGCCTTTCATTAGACCGTGTGCCAGAAGAGGAAGAATGGAGATCGCGAACATGCCTGAGCTGAATCAGGACGCCGGGACGAAGGCGGCTGCGGCCGGCCCGGCGCAAGTGGAGATGCGGGGAACGGCGGGTGCCGGAGAAAGGGCCTCCGCAGGCCGGCCCCGGCCGGTGGTGCTGGTGGTGATGGACGGTTTCGCCTTGGGGCCCGCCGGCGAGGGGAACGCCATCTGGCGGGCCCACACGCCTCATCTGGACCGCTATTTCCGCGAGTATCCCCATTGTACGTTGGAAGCCAGCGGCGAGGCGGTGGGGGTCATGGCCGGGCAGATGGGGGACTCCAATGTGGGGCACCTGAACATCGGCGCCGGCCGCATTGTGTACCAGGATCTGGTCCGCATCGACAAAGCCATCCGGGAGGGAGATTTCTTCCGCAACCCTGTGCTGCGCGGCGCCATGGAGCACGCCCGGACCCACCACAGCCACGTACACCTGATGGGCCTGGTCTCCCCCGGCGGGGTGCACAGCCATTCCCGGCACCTGTACGCGTTGCTGCAGCTGGCGGCCCAGATGCAGGTGGCCCAGGTTTTCGTCCACGCGTTTCTGGACGGCCGTGATGTGCCGCCTGCCAGCGCCAGGGAGTATCTGCAGGAGCTGGAAGACCGCTGCCGGGAATACCGGGTCGGGCGGATTGCCACAATCTGCGGCCGTTATTACGCCATGGACCGGGACAAGCGCTGGCAGCGCGTGGAGAAGGCGTACCGGGCCATGGTGCTGGGCGAGGGGTTGACGGCGCCTTCGGCCCTGGCGGCGCTGGATGCGGCCTATGAGCGCGGGGAAACCGATGAATTCGTGGTTCCCACGGTGATCGCGGACGCCCAGGGCCATCCGGTGGCCACCGTGAAACCCGACGACGCGGTGATCTTTTTCAATTTCCGCTATGACCGTGCCCGCGAGCTGACCTGGGCCTTCACCCAGCCGGATTTCAGCGGCTTTGCCCGGCCCCGGGACCTCTCTTCGCTGGAATTCGTCTGTATGACCCGCTACGATGAGGAGCTCCATGCCAAAGTGGCCTTCCCGCCCCAGGAGCTGAAAAACACCCTGGGCGAGGTTCTCGGCAATCGGGGCCTGCGACAGCTGCGCATTGCCGAGACCGAGAAGTACGCCCACGTGACCTTTTTCTTCAACGGCGGCGAGGAACGGGAGTTCCCCGGCGAAGAGCGCATTCTGGTCCCTTCACCCAAGGTGGCTACGTACGATCTGCAGCCGGAGATGAGCGCCTACCCTGTCACCGACAAATTGGTGGAGGCCATCGAGAGCGGCCGCTTCGATGTGATCATCGCAAATTACGCCAACTGCGACATGGTGGGCCATACGGGCGTCATGCCGGCAGCCATCAAGGCGGTGGAGACGGTGGACACCTGCGTAGGCCGGGTGGTGGATGCCGTGCTGGCCGCCGGCGGGGAGATCCTGGTCACGGCAGACCACGGCAACGCCGATCAGATGCTGGAACCCGGCAGCGACAAGCCCCACACTGCCCATACGCTCAACCCGGTGCCGGCCATCCTCATCGGCCACCGGCAGCCGGTGCGGCTGCGGGACGGCATTCTGGCGGACATTGCGCCGACACTGCTGGAGATCCTGGGCATCCCCAAGCCCCCGGAGATGACGGGCAGCTCGCTCATGGAACCCGTGCAGTGAAACATGGCGGCTGGGCATAAACCCTGTAATCCATACAAGCAAGGAGGTCTCTTCATGAGTACGATTATGGAAGTCGTAGGCCGCGAGATCCTGGATTCCCGCGGCAATCCCACGGTAGAAGTGGAAGTGAGCCTGGACGACGGTGCGTTCGGCCGGGCAGCGGTGCCTTCTGGTGCCTCCACCGGCACCTTCGAGGCGGTGGAGCTGCGGGACGGCGACAAAGCCCGCTACGGCGGCAAGGGTGTTTTGAAAGCCGTGCAGAATGTGAACGAGATCATCGCCCCCGAAGTGGAAGGCATGGACGCCCGCGATCAGGTGGCCATCGACAAAGCCCTCATCGAGCTGGACGGGACGCCCAACAAGAGCCGCCTGGGAGCCAACGCCATCCTGGGAGTCTCCCTGGCGGTGGCCAAGGCGGCGGCCAATTCGGCGGATCTGCCGTTGTATCAATACTTCGGCGGCGCCACGGCTCACCTTCTGCCGACGCCCATGATGAACATCCTCAACGGCGGCAAGCATGCAGACAACAGCGTGGACGTGCAGGAGTTCATGATCCTGCCGGTAGGGGCACCGACGTTCAAAGAAGCCCTGCGCATGGGGGCGGAGGTCTTTCACGCCCTGAAGGCGGTGCTGAAGGCGGCCGGCAAGAACACGGCGGTGGGCGACGAGGGCGGTTTCGCGCCGGATCTGGAATCCAACGAGGCGGCCCTGCAGGTGTTGGTACAGGCCATCGAAAAAGCGGGCTATAAGCCCGGCCAGGATGTGGCCATCGGCGTGGACGTGGCGGCCAGTGAACTCTTCCAGGACGGGAAGTACTACTTCCGCGGTGAGAATGTCACCCGGACCACCGATGAGGTCATCGAGCTTTACCGCAGCTGGCTGGACCGCTATCCCATCATCACCATCGAAGACCCGCTTTCCGAGGAAGAATGGGACGGCTGGAAGAAGTTGACCGAGGCCCTGGGTTCCCGGGTGCAGATTGTGGGCGATGACCTGTTCGTCACCAACACCCAGCGGCTGGAAAAGGGGATCCAGATGGGTGTGGCCAACTCTATCCTCATCAAGCTGAACCAGATCGGCACCCTGACGGAAACCGTGGCGGCCATCGACATGGCGCGCCGGGCGGGTTATACGGCCGTGGTTTCCCACCGTTCGGGAGAAACGGAGGACACCACCATCGCGGATCTGGTGGTGGGGATGGGCATGGGCCAGATCAAGACCGGCGCTCCCTCCCGCACGGACCGGGTGGCCAAGTATAACCAGCTGCTGCGCATCGAGGAAGAGCTGGGCGATGCGGCCCGGTACGCCGGGCGCATGCCGTTCCCGCGGGCGAAGTAGGGGCGGCGCCTCAAGCGCCGGCCCGGAGGGAAGAAAGGTCGTCATCATGCTTGATCGCACGTCCGACAATTCCCGGTGGATGGGCGACGGCGTATCCCAGGCAGGGGCCACCGCTGGCAGCAGGGTGGCCCCTCTGATTGCCGGCATCGACGTGGGCGGAACCTTTACCAACGCCGTCCTGTTGGAAGAGAGCGAGCCGGGCCGGGTGAGTGTCCTGTCCTCGGCCCGCTGCCCCACCGACCATGAGCATCTGCTGGACAGCGTGTTGGGCGCGTTGGACGAGCTGCTGTCCAGCCGGGTGCCTGCAGCGCGGGTCGCCAGGGTGATCCTGAGCACCACGCTCTCCACCAACGCCATCGTGGAGGGAAAGCATGATCCCGTGGGCCTTTTGGCCATGCCGGGTCCGGGCCGCAACTGGGAGGAATTCGGCTTTGGACAGAAACTGGCAGCCCTCTCGGCCGCAGTGGACCACCGGGGGCGGGAACTCACGCCGGTGCGGCCCGAAGAAGTGGAAAGAGCCTTCGGCCGTCTTTGGCAAACGGGGGCCCGGGTCTTTGCGGTGTGTGGCAAGTTCTCCGTGCGGAACCCGGAGCCGGAACGGGCTGTGGCGGCCCAGCTGGCCAGGGAACTGGCCGGGCAGGCCGGGGAGTGGGCCGGCGTCCCGGTGACCATGGGGCACCAGCTTTCCGGTGTCCTGAACTTTCCCCGCCGGCTGAACACGGCGTACTGGAACGCGGCCATCCTCCGCCAGCAAAGGCAGTTCAACCAGGCTGTACGCCAGGCTTTGCAGGTCCGCGGCATCCAGGCGCCGGTATACATTGTGAAGGCCGATGGCGGCACCATGTCCTTGGATGATGCGGCTGCCCGGCCGGTGGAGGCCATTCTCTCCGGGCCGGCGGCCAGTATCATGGGGGCCCAGGCCCTGGCCGGCGGAGCGGACAGCCCTCTGGGGGGCCTCGCAGGCGCTGTGGCTGTGCTCGACATCGGCGGGACCACCACGGACGTGGGGGTGCTGTTGGAGCAAAAGCCGCTGTTCGCCCGCTATGGCGCCGAGATCGGCGGCCGGGGCACGGTGGTGCGGGCGCTGTTCACCCGTTCTTTCGGCCTGGGCGGCGACAGCGTCGTCCGGGTGGAGGCAGCGGGCGCGGGCCCACAGGCGGGAGGCGTGCCGGTGGTGTCGTCCGCGCCGGGGCAGGCGGCGGCAGCGCGGCTGCGCATCGGACCGGAGCGCATGGGACCCGCCGCCTGCCTGGGCGGGCCGGCGCCTACGCCCACCGACGCCATGGTGGTGTTGGGGCTTCTGAAGGCCGGCGACCCGCAGTTGGCGGAGCGGGCCCTGCATCCCATCGCCGCGGCGCTGGGATGCACGCCCGCCGGGGCGGCGGAGGAGATCCTGTCCCAGGTGGTGGGCGGTATCTGCCAGGCGGTCCGGTCCACGTACCGGCAGGTCATGGAGCGGCCCTTGTACACCATCGCCCAGGTGCTGGCCGGCCCGCCGCCGCCGATCGCGGGAATCGTGGGCATCGGAGGCCCGGCGGCCGTCCTGGTGCCGCGCGTGGGGGCGAGAATGGGGGTTCCGGCCATTGTCCCGCCCTTGGCCGCCGCAGCCAATGCTCTGGGCGCTGCCATCAGCCAGCCCACCGCCGTGGCCACCGTCCACGTGGATACGGAGAACGGTTTCTATACCGTCGCAGAATCGGGCCAGCGGGAACAGCTCCCGCCGGGCGGCCGGTTCACGCTGGAGCGGGCGCGGGAAGTGGCCTGCCAGTGGGCGCTGCGGCGGGCGCGGGCGCTGGAGCCGCAAGGTTTGGCCCCGCCCACCCGGGAGGCGGAAGTGGTGGAGGAGCAGAGCTTCTCTGTGGTGCGGGGGTCGTACACCGTGGGCCAGGTCATGCTGGTGCGGGCGCAAACCCGGCCCCGTCCCTACGTGGTCAGCAAGGAGGGGTTGGAGTGAGCGGGCCCAAGGTGGGTTTGGCGTTCTTCCCCGCGTTCGACTGGGCCATTTCGCCGACGCATCCGGAGCGGGAAGAGCGCCTGCTGTATACGCGGGACCAAATCGAGGAGGAAGGCCTGTGGGACCTTCCCAATCTGGTGCGCCTGCAGCCGCGCCTGGCTACGGACCATGAGATCGCCCGGGTGCACATTTGCGTTCCGACGGTGCAGGAGGAAGTGCCCACTCCCCACCGGGTGGCCGCCGGCGCCGCCGTGGTCAGCGGCATGGCCGTGCTGGAGGGCCAGGTGGAGCGGGCCTTCGTGCTGGTGCGGCCGCCGGGGCACCATGCCCACCGGGTGGTGCGGGGACAGCGGGGCTTTTGCCTGATCAACAACGAAGCCATCATGATCGAAGCTCTGCGCCGGGCGGCGCTGGCCCGCGACGGCCGCCGGCTGCGGGTGGCCATCGTGGATACGGACGCCCATCATGCCGACGGCAGCCAGGACATCTACTACAATGACCCGGACATCCTGCACATCTGTATCCATCAGGACGGCCGCACCCTTTACCCGGGCACCGGCTTCGTCCATGAGCTGGGGGGGCCGGGCGCTTACGGCCTGACCATCAATGTGCCGGTGCCGCCCTACACCGGTGACGAAGGGCTGCTCTACATCATGGACAATCTGGTGCGGCCCCTTCTGGACGATTTCCAGCCGGACCTGGTGGTGAACGGCGCCGGCCAGGATAACCATTACAGCGACCCGCTGACGAACATGATGGTCAGCGCCCAAGGCTATGCTCAGCTGACAGAGAAGCTGCGGCCGGATATCGTGGTGCTGGAGGGCGGCTACTCCGTGGAAGGCGCCCTGCCGTACGTCAACGTGGGGATTCTGCTGGCACTGGCCGGCCAGGATACCGGCCGGGTCCGGGAGCCGGATTATGACGCCGGCGCCCTGCGGCAGGCTCCCCAGGTAACGGAGTACATCCACCGCCTGGTGGACCAGATCCGGCAGATCTGGGAGCATCGCCGGGAGCTGGCGGAGGAGAACCTGGCCAAGCTGGGGGTGGGTCCCAACCAATGGTTGGAACGGCAGCGTACGATTTACTACGATACCGACGACATCCTGGAGGAGCAGGATGAGGCCATCCGGATCTGTCCGGATTGCAGCGGCGTGCGGATCATCCGCTCCGCCGCCCAGCGGCAGGGAATCGCCGGACCTCTGCCCACAGCCCACATCGTAGTGCTGCCCCCGGATGCCTGTCCCGCCTGCCGCCAGAAGGCCGAGGAACGCTACCAGGCCTGGAGGGCCAAGGGCGAGAAATATGTCTATCTGCAGGACGGGCCGGACGACGTGTCCTACCAGAACGGGGATTCTGTCTGAAAAGCAGATGCCCGCCGGTGGCAGGTCGTCCGCGCTGCCTTTTTGAGAATCAAGGCTGGCGGCCCCTGTCGCCGCGGACGGCGCAGGCAACGAGTGTCTACCGACCACCTGTAGACGACGGGGGCGGCGGCGGGCGGCAGTGCGGTTTACAGGCGCCCGGCCCTATGGTATACTTAAAATCGCCTGTCGCCTGCCGGGAGGTGGAAGAGCAATGTTGACAGCGCTCATGATCGTGCAGCTTCTCCTGGGCATTGCACTGATCGTGGTGATCACGCTGCAGTCCAGCAAGGGGGAAGGCTTGGGTTCCATCGGCGGAAGTGCCCAGATGTTCTTCACGCCGCAAAAAGGGCTGGAAGTCTTTCTGAACAAGGCCACCACCGTGCTGGCGGTCCTCTTCGTAGTCGCGGCGTTGGTGATTGACTACATGATGCGGCTGTGACCACCGCGGCGCAGAGACCCGCCGGTGCTCCCGGCGGAAAGACAGCTCACAGTGCCCCGGCCGTTGAGGGCAAGACGGCGGCCACGAACCGCCAGGCCCGGCATGAGTATGAAATTCTGGAGAAAGTCGAGGCAGGCTTGGCGCTCACGGGGACGGAAGTGAAGTCCATCCGGGAGGGCCGGGTCAATTTGAAGGACAGCTTCGCCCGCATCGAAAACGGCGAAGTGTTTGTGTATGACATGCATATCAGCCCCTACTCGCATGGGAACAGGGAAAACCATGATCCCCGGCGGGTGCGCAAGCTCCTGCTCCACAAAGCCGAGATCCGGCGCTTGTGGTCGAAAGTGCGGGAGAAGGGGCTGACGTTGGTACCCCTGCGGGTATACTTTAATGCCCGCGGCCTGGCCAAGGTGGAATTGGCCCTGGCACGTGGCAAAAAACTGTATGACCGCCGCGAAGACATTGCCCGCCGCGACGCCCAGCGGGATTTGGCCCGGGCCTTGCGGGAAGCCAACAAGTAACCATGCGGGCGTTGATTTTCTGCGCTTTTACTTCTATAATGGAATCGTGAGCTACGGGGTTGTACAAGCGGGTTTGTGGGCACCGGTCACACCGGCGGTGGCAGAACCGGCGGTGCATCGCGGGGGCGATGGGTCTCGACGGGAAGTGCGGTGTCAGAGGGAGCGAGCCGAGGTTTCTACCGCCTCGTTAATAAGGTAGAAGGCGTACAAACGCCAACGACAATCTCGCTTACGCTGCGTAACTAACCACGCGGCCGTCCGCCTGATCCCAGCCTGCGGGAACAGATCCGGGCGTTATTTAGCAGGCTAGCAAGGCCCCAATTCTCGGAGGGGCGGCGCGAATTCTGATCGAGATAGCCTGACAGGCATCCGGCCGGCGGGAGGCCTGTCAGGCAAATGCAAATTGCCGGCTGCGCTCGGAGTGCCTTCTGGGGCTGCCTTTTCGGACGCGGGGTTCGACACCCCGCCGCCTCCACCACGACTTTCTCATGCAAAAACGCCGTAATGGTGGTCACGGTTCGCCCAATCACCCATTTGACCTAGGTATTGCTCAACCGACTCGAATCCCCCTCAAAGGCAGAGTCAAGAAAAGCCGTCCGTCTGCGATGAAAGCCCGGGCAGAGGGAGCACAGGCTCCACTCTCCGCCCGGGCTTTTTGCGCGGGATCTCCGGCGCGTCCAGCCGTGGCGGCCGCCCCATTCAGATCCGCATTCTGCGCAGCCGTTCCACCCGGGCCTGGATGGGCGGGTGGGTGCTGAACAAAGACAAAATCGCCTCGCCTGAGAGCGGGTTGACGATGAACATGTGGGCTGCCGCCGGATTCACCGGCATCGGCATGGCCTGGGCAGCGCGTTCCAGCTTCAGCAGGGCGTTGGCCAGCCCGTCCGGCGCGCCGGCAATCCATGCCCCTGTCTCGTCGGCGTAAAATTCCCGCGAGCGGGAAATGGCCATCTGGATCAGCAGAGCGGCGATGGGCGCCAAAATCAGCATCAGAATGGATGAGATGGCGGCCAACGGATTGTTGTTGTCCTCATCCCGGCTGAGGCCCCCGAACATCAAAGCCCAGCGGGCGGCGTCGGCGATCATGGTGATGGCGCCGGCCAGCACGGCTGCCAGAGAGCTGATCAGAATGTCCCTGTGTTTCACGTGGGCCAACTCATGCCCCAGGACTCCGGCCATCTCTTCTTCGCTCAGAAGGTGCAGGAGGCCTTCGGTGACGGCCACGGATGCATGCTCAGGGTCGCGCCCTGTGGCGAAGGCGTTGGGTTGCGGCGAAGGGGTGATGTAGATTTTCGGCATGGGCAGCCCGGCCCGCTGGGTCAAGCGCCGCACCAGCGCGTAGAGGCCCGGCGCCTCATTTTCGCTCACAGGTCGGGAATGGGTCATGGCAATGGCGATCCTGTCGCTGTACCAGTACCCCACGAAATTCATGGCCACGGCCAGGAGGAAGAAGAAGTACATCCCGCTTTGGCCGGCAATGAGATCCCCCATGACCACCAGCAACGCTGTCAACGCTGCCATGAGGATCCAGGGTTTCAGCACATTACTCAAATCTTGCCTCACCTCGCGAAATGGTTGAGGGTCCCGCACATTCGGTCCAGTCGGTCAACGGCCTTTGTCAGAGGTTTTGGATCTCGCCTGCCAGAAGCAGCAGAGTTTGGGCCATGGCCAACGCCTTGGCCGCCAGCCCGTGAAAGGTCTTGAGGGCCGCGCTCCGCTGCGCTCCATTGGCCCAGGGCCGCTCTTTGCATAGGGCCGTCAGTTCCCGGTTCAACTGGTCCAGACGGGCTGAAAGCTCCTTGAACCCGCTCCAGTCTGCGGTCTCCTGCTCGATGCACACCTGGGCCCGGATTTCCTCCAGCGTCATCTTTTGCCGTTGCAGGGTACGGATAGTCCCAAGGCGGTGCAGAGCTTCATCATCGTAGAGCCTGTGGCTTCCGGAAGTCCGTCGCACCGGGACCAGGAGCCCCAACCGCGTGTAGTAGTCGATGGTCCGCGGACTCACACCCGCCAGGCGCGACAGCTCACCAATTCTATACAAACTCATGGGCGCATGGGATCACCTCTTCTGCATTCTACCATGCGGTAAAGCGTACAGTCAAACGTAATTATTACGTATGAACGCAGGCACGAAGCGGTTTTCGAGTTGGGTTGCCAGCGACCGGAAGGGTCCGGGAAGGGCCTGGTCGCTGGCACCTGGAGCCAGGAAACCCTGGTCCGACGGCGAAATAGACTTCATGGTCCGCGGGCGGCATATCCCCGGGGCCCGCCTGCCATGGGATCGCACTCATAGTCCTGGGGTATTCCGGGCAAAATGGTGAAATGTGGAAGCAGAAAGCAGCGAAGCAACGGGAAGGAAGGCAGAAAGGGATTATGGCACCCACAGGTCTCCGCGGGCCCGGACCTTTGCTCGGCTGGGCTGTTCTGGTCCTGATCAGCCTGGCGGTCATGACCGTTTCTACGGTGTTTTTCGCCTGGATCGATGCGCCGGTGCTGCCCATACGCCAGCGCACGGCCGTCGTCCCTCCGGGCTATTCGACGCGGCCCGTCCGGTCCAAGCCGCGGGCGGACGCCGAGCCCGGGACAGTGGTACCGGCCTTCAGCCGGGCGCACGCCGGCCCCGCAGCGGGCGAAACGCGCCCGGGCCCGGGCGGCGGCAGACCGGCTGTTCCGGACTCCAGCCAGTCCGCTGGCCCAGGTGGGCCTGCATCCGGCGCGGCGTTGGAGCCGTCCGCCCCCACTGGCAAAGCGGTGCCTTCCGGAGCAGGCAGCGCCGGTCCGGCCTCTGGGGCAGAGGCGGGGGCGGAGGCCGGCCTGGAGCCTCCTTCCAGCGGCGCTTCAGCCGCACAGCAGCCTGAGGCACCTCACCAAGAGAGAACCGGCGGCCTGACAGAAGGTGAACAGCCATCCTCCGGTGGCGCCAGTCTGTCTCCCGGCGGAGCGAAGCGATCCTCTGGCAGCGCCGAGCCATCGTCCGGTGGCAGCGAGCCGGCCGCAGGCGCGCAGCCGTCCGGCGGGTCGCCACCTGCCTCCAGTGCGTTGCCCGCGGCGGCTTCGGGTTCCGCCTTCCCGGGCCCGGCCGTGGCGCCGCTGCCCAGGCCCGCCCAGGTGCGGGGCGTGTTCGTCACGGGCTGGGTGGCCGGTTCCAGCCAGCATCTGAACCGGATCCTCAGCTATGCGGCATCCTCTCCCGCCGGGATCAACAGTGTCGTGGTGGAACTCAAGGATGATACGGGCGCTGTGAGCTATCTGTCCACGCAACCCCTGGTCGTGTCGGCGCGGACCGCAGACCGCAAGATTGCGGACGTCACGGGCCTTCTGCGCCGGCTCCGCAGCGCCGGCCTGTTTCCCATTGCCCGTATTGCGGTATTCAAGGATTCCCGGCTGGTGAGAGCCCACCCGGAGTTCGGAGTGCGCCTCGGGGACGGCCTGTACCAGGACCGGTCCGGCCAATATTGGGTGGATCCCTACAGCCAGGCCGTGCAGGACTATAACCTGGCCTTGGCGGTGGAAGCAGCCAAGCTGGGTTTTGGGGAGATCCAGTTCGATTACGTGCGCTTCCCGGATTCACCGCAGATGTCGGAATTGCATTACCCCTTCGCCAACGGCCGTAGCCGCGCCGCGGAGATTGCCGCCTTTCTCACCCGGGCCGCCGATGTTCTACACAGGTATCATGTGACTGTGGCAGCAGACATTTTCGGCTTGGTGACCACAGCCCAGGATGACATGGGCATCGGCCAGTATTTGGAGACACTGGCCGCCACGCCCGTGGATTATCTGTGTCCCATGGTCTATCCTTCCCACTACCAGCGCGGCTCCTATGGTATCGGCGATCCAGAGAGTAACCCGTATGACACCGTCCTCCACAGCCTGACCCGGGCCCAGGAGCGGCTGCGGGCTGCAGGCAGCAAGGTTCGGCTGGTGCCGTGGCTGCAGGACTTTAGCTTGCGGGTGGCGTACAGCGTGCCGGAAGTGGAGGCCCAAATCCGGGCCGCCCGGGATGCCGGGATTCAGGAATGGATGCTCTGGAATCCCGCCAACCGCTACACGGCCGGCGTGCGGCGGTTCGCGCCTTTACCGGCTGTCACCGCACCGGCCCAGGGGGTGAACGTCCGGCCTGCCTCCGGAGCGGGTATGAGCGCGGCAGGCAAGCACACGACCGGAACGCCGGAGGCTCAGGCAGTTCCGGCAGGCGGCAATGCGGGTCCCTCCCAGAAACCTGCGAAGGATGCGGCAGTGGCGGGGTCTATGTGAATGGGCCATTGTGGCAGGGCTGGGGACCGCGCGGCAGGGATGCCGGCGGATCCGGGTTGTGCGTGTGCTGCACGGGCCAAAGGAGGGAGCCTCGTGATCCAACTGTACCACGTCTCGAAGACCTATGCCGGCAGCGACCACCGCGCCGTGGACGGGCTCGACCTGACGGTGCGCACCGGAGAGATCTACGGTTTTCTAGGGCCCAACGGCGCGGGCAAGACCACCACCATCAAGATGATCGTAGGGTTGCTGCTGCCGGATCAAGGCCGGGTGGAAGTGGACGGATTCGACGTCGTCCAGCGCCCTTTGGAGGCCAAACGGCGCATCGGCTTCGTTCCGGACAACCCTGACCTCTATGAGCGCCTTTCGGGCCGGGAGTACCTGAATTTCGTCGCCGACGTCTACGGCATCCCGTCGGGGGAACGGGCCCGCCGCGCCGAAGAACTCCTGGAAGTTTTCGAACTGACCGGCGCCGTGGATGACCGCATCGAAAGCTATTCCCACGGGATGAAGCAGAAGATCGCAGTCACGGCGGCTTTGTTGCCGAGGCCGCCCGTGCTGATTCTGGACGAACCCATGGTGGGGCTTGATCCCCGCGCATCCCATCTTTTCAAGGAGATCATGCGGGAGCATTGTGATGCCGGCGGGACGGTCTTCTTTTCCACCCACATCCTGGAGGTGGCGGAGCGGCTTTGCGACCGGGTGGGTATCCTCCATCACGGCCGCCTGATCGCCGAAGGCACCATGGACGAGCTGCGCCGGCAGCATCAGGCCGGCGACAAGACCCTGGAAGACTTGTTCCTGCGGCTCACGGAAAAAGAATGACACCGGCACCATGCTGCCGGCCTCGCCCGGGATGGCGGCGGAGCCTCCTGCGGGGCATTCTTGCGGGGCATTCAATGGATGAAAGGGGACCGCTCCATTGCCGGATATTGAACAGCAAGCGAACCTTTCGCACCCGGCCGCTGCACCGGTTTCTCCGCTGTATGTTACCTGGCGGCTGTGGCGTCTCCTGCTGCGGGAGGCGTTGTTTGCAGGCGGCGCCTCTTTGACGGGTCCAGGGGCCGGGGGCGCACACCAACGGGCGGTCGGCCGGGGAGACCTGCGCCGGCGCCTGGGTCCCTTGATCCTGGGGATCTTTGTGGTGATGGCCTTTCTTCCCTTCGAAGGCGCGCTTTTTGAAGGAGTGCACGCTCTGACGGCCCAGGCGGTGCGGATCGGACAGGCACCGCTCCTCGCCACTGTACTGGTTCTGGGCGGCCAATGGGTGGTCCTGTTTTTCGGCTTTTTTTACTCAATCTCAGGGTTTTATTTTGCCCAGGACTGGCAGCGGCTGATGGCATTGCCCTTGCGGCCTTGGCAGATCATGGTTGCCAAGTTGGGCCTGATGCTGGCGCAGGTGTATGCCACGCTCCTGCTCTTCTTTGCCGCTCCCGTAGTGGCCTTTGGCGTGGCCGCCGGGGCCGGAATCCTGCAGTGGGCGGCCATCGTGTCGGCCTTTATCCTCATCCCCTGGCTGCCGTTGGCCTTGGACAGCCTGGTGGTCCTGCCGCTCATGCGCTACACGGCATTTCAGCGGTATCGCAACAGCCTGCGGATCGTACTGGGCCTTGCCTTTCTGGTACTCGTCGTGTGGTGGAATGCCCAGGCCAGTCGGATGGCTCCGCAGGCCTCTGCTGCTCTGCAGTCTTTGCTGGCGCAGCCTACGGGCCTCGCTCGCCTCATCAGCGAAAAGTTTCCCCCCAGCCTCTGGGGCGGCCTGGCCATGGCGTGGGGAGGACAGGCGTCCGGATGGGCCAATCTGCTGGCTTTCGCTGCGGTATCCCTGCTGGGGTTGGCCTTGGCCGTCCTGGCCGGTGAGCGCTGGCTTTATCCGGCCGTACAGAAGACGTTTGAAGCAGGCAGCCGGCGTGGGCGGCTCAAAACCGGGCCGCCGGTGCCGGTACCGCCGTTGCCCCACACGGCCGGGGCAACGACCGGGACAAGAAGCGGTGAGGCGGGTGTCGCTGTGGCCGCACCGGCAGGTTGGCGGGCCCAGCCGTTGTGGTTGGCCCTGTGGCTGCGGGAGGTGCGGGATATTCTGCGCACTCCGACCTACCTTCTGAACGCTGCGGCCATCCTGATCCTCCCGCCCCTCATGCTGGTGGCGGCGCATCAGGACCCCCGGGCCTTGCCACAGGTGCTGGCCCTGGTTGCGGTACAGCCTTGGTGGGCTGCCCTGATCATGGCGGGTGCCGTGGCCGTTTTGAGCCTGACCAATCCTTTCGCCTACACTGCGGTCTCCCGGGAGGGAAAGTGGTTCTGGATCTCCCGGACACTGCCGGTCCCGGCAGCCCGCCTGGCAGGGGCAAAAGTGGCTTCGGCCATGGCCTTCCCCGCGGTGTTGGGGGTAGAAGTGTTCGTTTTGGCCCTGTGGCTTGCTCCAGGTTTGAGCCTGTACCTGCTGTTGGGCCTGATCCTGGGGCTGGAAGCGGCGCTGGGTCACACCATGCTGGGCGTGGCCGTGGACTACCGCTGGCCCCGGCTGAAATGGGTGGACCCACAGCAGGTGATGAAGCGCAACCTCAATACCCTCATCGGCACCGCTGTGGGCATGGTGTTTCTCGGGCTTCTGGCTGCGTTGGCCTGGTTTTTGCGGAACTACCTGGGTGCCGCCCTGCTGTATGCCCTTCTGCTGGCAGTGGTGGCCGTGGCGGTGATTCGGATCTGGCCGTGGACGAGGCGGCAGGCGCAGGCCACCCTGGCTCATTTTGAGGGCTGACCACCGTTTGCGGGGTTGTGGTAAACTTTAGGGAAGGATCCGGCCCGGCCAGGGTATGGATCCTGGAAGAAAACCCGGTCGGGCGCCGAGACCCGGCCGACGAGGAGCATTGCCGTCTCATGAAAACGCGAAAAACGGCCCGGCCGGTAACGGCGGCCGACCATGCGCCGGCAGCCACGGGGGAAACGCCGGCGCCGCCCTCCCGCCCACTGCCCGGCTTGCGCCTGGGCCCTCACCTGACCACCGCGGGGGGATTGGGCCACACAGCGCTGCTGGCGGAGGAGGTCGGCGCCAACACCTTCCAGTTTTTCACCCGTAATCCGCGCGGGGGCGCCGCCCGGGCCATCACAGACCAGGAGATCGAAGAGTGGCAGAAGGAGCGGCAGCGGCTGGGCCTGTATCCCGTGGTGGGCCATCTGCCATACACTGTCAATCTGGCAGCGCCCAATCCCGAGACCCATGCCTTCGCTGCCCGGATTCTGGCCGAAGACTGGCAGCGCATGGCCCTTTTGGGCGTCGAATACCTGGTGGTGCACCCTGGTTCCCACGGCGGCGCGGGGGCGGACGCAGGCATCGACCGCATTGTGGCTGCCATTTCCACGGCATTGGAGAAGACCAACGGCCCGGAAATGTTGCTGTTGGAGACCATGGCGGGCCAGGGCTCTGAGGTGGGCGGCCACCTGGAAGAGCTGGCCACGATCCTGGAGCGCCTGGGCAACCCGCCCCAGGTCGGCGTCTGCCTGGATTCCTGCCATCTTTTCGCCGCCGGGCACGACCTGTCCACGCCGGAAGGGGTGGACAGGCTGCTGCGGGAGTTGGACAGGACCGTGGGTCTGGAGCGCGTGAAGGCATCGCACCTGAACGACTCCAAGGTGGAGTTGGCCAGCCGTCGGGACCGGCACGAGCGCATCGGGCAGGGCCGTCTGGGGGACAATGGAATCGGTGCCTACGTGCGCAACCCTTTTATCGCCCGCCTGCCGCTGCTTTTGGAAACCCCGGTGGAGGACTACCGCGAGTATGCCCAGGAGATCCGGCGGGTTTTGCGCCTGGCCGGGCAGCAGGCGGGGCCCGCGGCACAGGCCTCGGGGGCCTAGGAGTCGGGAAGGGATTGGCGGCCGGGAAGCGAATACGGGATCTGCAAGGAGGGGTTTCATCTTGGCGTTGGAAGTTGGCACCCACAATTTCGAGAGCGAGATCCTGCAACATCAGGGCGTGGCCATGGTGGATTTCTGGGCGCCCTGGTGCGGGCCTTGCCGTATCATTGGCCCCATCGTAGAGTCGCTGGGCGAGGAATACCAAGGCAAGGTCAAAGTGGCCAAGCTCAACGTGGACGATAACCAGAGCCTGGCCGTGGATTATCAGGTCATGGGCATCCCGACGGTGATCATCTTCAAGGACGGCAAGCCCGTGGATAAGGTGGTGGGCGCGGTCCCGAAAAAGGTCCTGGTGGATAAGCTGGAGCATTGGCTCGCTTGAAAAAGTGGGCCGCCGGCCGGGCAAAGGGGGAGATCCGCGTGCAGGCAGGTGGCCGCAAGGTCCGGGTTCTTCTGGTTCTTGGCACCGCGGCGGTGCTGGTGGTGTTGTTGCTGGCAGGACAGCGGGGGCCTGCGAGCCGTTCAGGGGCTCCAGCAGCGGTTCAAAATGCAACCCCTGTGGGCCAGCCGGCGGCTTTCCGCGGCGCGGGGCAGGTAGGCGGAACAGAGGTGGAGGCCGCCGCAGCAACCCCGGCCGCGGGAGCGTCCATCGCTGCGCCGCCGGCGGCAGGGCCGGCGAAGCTGCTCCAGACGGGTTCGCAGCCCGCCTCTGAGACCACCCGGGCCGGCAAGGGGGCGATCCTGGTGGTGCAGGCCGCCGGGCAGGTCTTGGCGGTTCCGGACCGTGCAGATTTGTCGGTAGGGGTCGTACAGCGGGCAGACACGGCTGCCAAAGCCCAGGCCGCCGCAGCCACGGCCATGGACGCCGTGATCTCCGCCCTGGAGAGGCAAGGGGTGGCCCGTAAGGCTTTGCAGACCCAGGCCTTGGAGGTCTTTCCTTTGACGCGTTATGACCAGAAGAGCGGGGAAGACCAGGTCCAGGGCTACCAGGCTCGCATTATGCTCACTGTGCGGCTGGGCGGCTCTGACGGCCCACCGCTTCAAGCTGCCGGGGCCCTTCTGGATGCAGCCTCCGCCGCCGGCGCCAACCAGGTGCAAGGCCTGCATTTCTATTTGAGCGACCCGGCGAAGTGGCAGGAGTCCGCCCTGGAACAGGCGGCAGCGCTGGCCCGCCGCCAAGCGGCGGCTGTGGCCCGGAACATGGGTGTGCGGCTGGGTCCTTTGCTTGAGGTGCGCGTTTTGCAGGTTCTGGGGCCTGGCGAGTCTCCGGACGCTTTCGCTGGGCCGCAGTTGACAGGTGCAGCCTTCAGGGCCGAGAGCGTGGCCGCAGGCCCGGCGGTGCTCCCGGGTCAGATTCCGGTGGGGGCCAGCATCGAAGTCCGCTACGGCCTTCAGTGAGGCCCTGGATCCACAATCTCGTAGCGGCAGTGGAAAGCGCCGCCGGCGATGCAGCTCGTTCTCCGGACCCTGGCTCCCAGGAGCCGGGAAAGGGCTTCTGACTCCAGGCGGCACAGCATGGGATAACGCTGGGCCACGGGCCGGATCGGGCAGTTGTGCAGGTGCAGGGAAAGGGGCTTCTCCGCTCCAGATGTTTCCTGGGTATCGGCGGGCCCCGGCATGAACCCGTGGCGTTCCAGAAAGGCTGCCAGGACCGCCACCTTTTCTGGCAGGGCGCGGCCCGCCATCTGCGGAGCCAGCTCTGTCACGGCCTGTTCCGCCTGCAGGCGAAGCAGTCCTTCTAATTCTTCCGGTCCACCATGGGCTTCCACGAGGCTCAGCAGTTGCAGTGCCAGGTCCAAATAGCGGCGGGGGAACAGCTCATCGCCTCGAGGGGTCAGGGTGTACACGTGGCCCGGCCGGCCCGGCCCCAGCCGTCGGGGCGCAGCCTGCACCAGCCCTTCCCGCTCAAGAATGGCCAAGTGCTGCCGGGTCCCCATGGGGGAGATGCCCAAGGCCGCAGCCAGCTGAGCCACGCTCAAGGGTTGGTGCAGTTTCAGGAGGTGTAGGATTTCTTTGCGGCTGCCGGAAAGGGGGAGAAATTCGTCAACGCGGCTCTCCACGGTGGCCCACCTTCATTTGCCGGTTTTCCGGTTTTTCTGCCCTGGTCGCGGTGCAGCGTGGCTGCATCTGATTGTATCACCCATTTTGTTGGTTAGCAAAGATTAGCAAGCACAAACTGGAGAAAGCTCTCTGCTCGCGGGACTGCACCCCAGACCCGGAGGGGTTGCCGGAGTTCGTCGGTTCATTAACAATGTGTTAACGAACTTGTAACAATCCGTTTACTGAGACGGAGTATGATAAGTCCAAAATTGAATAAGCCAGCTGAATAGACTTTTCGGGAGTGATGACGGTGGATCCAGCAGCAGTAGCAATTCGGCAGGGCGTGGTGGGCCGCCCCCGCAAGCGGGCGTCGGCGCGCAGGGCTCATGAGCCGGTGTTTCCTTTGGCTGCCAACCGTGCGGCCACTGCCGAACTGCCGGTGCAGGAAGACCATGAGCAAGACCAGGACGCCGTGGAACGCGCCCTGGAGGTCATCGGGGGCAAATGGACGATCCTGATTCTGCGGGACCTGTTCACTGGAACCAAGCGGTTCGGCGAACTGCTGCGTTCCCTGGAGGGCGTCAGCCCCAAGACCCTTTCGGACCGCCTCAAGGAATTGGAAGCCGACGGAATCGTCACCCGCAAGGTGTATCCGGAGGTTCCCCCGCGCGTGGAGTACAGCCTCACCGAGAAGGGCAAGAGCCTGAACGGCATCGTGGATGCCATGCGGGCCTGGGGCGAGGCCTGGTGCCGGTAACGGGCTGCCGGCGCCGCCCGGTCCCGGCGCAATGCGTGGAGGCGCCGGACGGATTCTGAAAACGATGGATGAGCACGGCTGGAAGACG